>JBNKDD010000339.1:0-5719 GCA_050288085.1 Anaerolineae bacterium | reverse complement strand
GATATATGGGATTATAAAGCTCGAACCGCTATGGTTATTCTGACCATTGCTATTGGCGTGTTCTCAGTGGGCAGCCTGGGGCGGGTGTGGGTGATCCTCTCGCGTAATCTATCGCAGACCTATCTGGCTGCCAATCCTGCCAGCGCCAGCCTGACAACCCTTCGATCCTTCGACGAGTCGGTGGTGAAACGGGTCAGCCGGATGCCAGAGGTCGATGATGCTGAGGGTCGTAATGGAGTTTGGGCACGGGTCAATATCGGCCCTGATCGCTGGCAGGGTATTCGACTGATCGCACGGGATGATTATGACTCGCTCATCATTGATATCGTCCAAAGCGAAGAGGGAGCCTGGCCTCCAGATGATGATGAGATTGTCCTCGAACGAACGTCATTCGCACTGCTGCCATTTGAAATCGGCGATACGCTTACGTTTCAGTTCAATGATGATGTTCGAAAAGAGTTGGTGCTGGTTGGCACCGTTCACGATGTAACCCAGATATCATCGGCGTTCTCGCTTGTTAGTTATGGTTACATCAACTCCGAGACACTGCGTGACCTGGTAGGAGCGCGAGATTTTAACACGCTCGATATCACAGTGTCCGATCAGTATTTTGACCGGGCACATGTTGAAGAGGTGACGGACCAGGTAAAACGGGTGATGGAATCATCCGGCCAAACCGTTATTGAAAAAGACATACCTGAGCCGGGCAAGCATGAACTTAACAATATCATGCAGTCCGTGCTGTTGCTTTTAGCTGTACTCGCCGGGCTGGCTGTATTGTTGAGTGTCTTCCTGGTGGTCAACATCATTTCGGCATTGCTCACCCAGCAGACTCAGCAAATCGGGGCCATCAAGGCTGTTGGCGGAACAAGCCGCCAGATCATCAGCATGTACATGCAGTCGATATCTGTGTTTGGTTTCGTTGCGCTGGCGGTTGCTGTACCTTTGGGCATTATCTTTTCCTATCTGGCCGCGCCCTTCTTTGCCCGCCTGATCAATTTTGATGTTAACAGCTACCAGACCACCCCGATTAATTTCCTGATTGAGCTGGCTGCCGGGGTAATTGTGCCCGCCGCAGTAGCCGTGTATCCGGTACTCAGAGCGGCCCACCTTACCGTAAGGGAGTCAATCGGTTTTGCCGGGCAGAATCAACGATTTGGCGTGAGCGGTTTTGAGCAGCTTTTAGGCAAAATTCCGGGCTTGCCGGTCACGATTCTTTATCCGCTTCGCAACGTGTTCCGGCAAAAAGTGCGTGTGGTTCTGGCTACTATCGCGCTGAGTGTGGCCGGGGCAATCCTGATTGCAGTGGTCAGTGTGCGTGCCTCCTTCCAACTGACCATGCAAGATATATCTTCCTACTGGCAGGAAGATATCAACCTCTACTTTTACGAACCTCGCCACATCGATCAGCTTGAGAAAACGGCTATGCAAGTGCCGGGTGTTGAACGCATCGAGCCTCGACTAACCAAGACAGCCTATCGTATACGGCCCGATGGTTCTGAGTCTCCTCATACCATCGACCTGTTTGGACTCCAGCCTGCCTCTGCGTTCATTGAGCCACAGCTTATTGACGGGCGCTGGTTGCAGCCCGGTGACACAAATGCGGCTGTTGTCAACATTGATTTTCTGAACGCTGAACCCGGTGTTGAGGTAGGTGACGAACTGACTTTGAAGGTCGAAGGCCAGGAAATAAGCTGGCAGGTGGTCGGTATTGTGACCAGCCAGGTTATCGGTGGCAGCGAACTGCTGATGTCCCCGATTGCTTATGTGGATTATTCTTATTTATCACAGGTTACGCGGGAGCCTAATCGAGCGGTTCGTATCCTGATCGACACGACCCAAGATGATGCGGCATTTCTACAACAGGTCATAACCGGCCTGGAAAGAGCCTTTGCCGAACGCGGAATCTCGATCTCGTTCACTTTGCTGAAGGTCGATATGCGCGCGGCTCTGGAGGACGCATTCAACATCCTGCTCAGCCTGCTTCAATTAGCCAGCCTGATATTTGGCATCGTGGGTGGGCTGGGCCTGATGAGTATGATGAGCCTCAACGTGCTGGAGCGTACCCGTGAAGTTGGGATTATCCGCTCGGCGGGTGGCGTGCGGAAACAGTTAGGGCAGATTGTCGTGATTGAAGGGGTGTTTGTCGGCCTGTTGAGCTGGTTTTTTGCCGTCATTCTGGCGTATCCACTCAGCATTGTGCTGGGAAATGTGCTTGGCAATACCCTGCTGTCCACGCCATTAAAGTCGGTCTTTCCGATCAAAGGCCCCCTGTTGTGGCTTGGCCTGGTTGTTATTCTGGCAGTTATCTCAAGCCTGCTCCCGGCTCGCAGCGCGGGACGCCTGAGTATCCGCGAGACACTCAGCTACGAATAAGCATAGCTCCTACAGTTATTCATTATCTTTATCTTTTTTGTCGGCAGCAGAGCGAATATCACTGAGCCGGAAATGCATTGTTGTAGCGCTGAAGCGCTGAGTTAACCGGCTGACAATTTCCTCTAGTTTAAGCTGGTAAGTGTCGGTGAGTTCCGTGATGGTCTCTTTGTTAATTGCCAGCACCCGTGACCGTTTAGTCGCACGGGCAGTCTGACTGTAAACGATACTGCCGAGCATATCTTCTTCCCCAAAAGACTCACCGGCGAAGAACTTCTTGACGGCTTCGCTCTGGTCATCAAGCAAATCTACCTGCCCGCTGGCAATTACAAAGAATTTGCTTGCAGGATCACCACGCTTCACGATGATGTCACCCGGCATGTACTCAGTAGACTCGATCCTTTCCATCAATTCGTCAATCTCTTCGGGACTCAACTCTGGAACGGCTTCATGCAGATAGAGTTCAATCACACGCTGGCGCATCAGGTGGAAGAGGGCATCACGCGTCATATCCGAGGCAGCAAGCACCGCTTCCAGTTTATACTTCTCAAGTTGCAATGCCACGACCGGAGAGTCCTGGCTGGCCTGTACGGTCATCTGGCGTTTGCCGCCTTCTAGCAGGCCGATCTCCCCGAAATATTCTCCTGGGCCAAGCTGGCCGGTCAGCACCTCATCACCCCCCAGCTGACGGCGCAGCATATCGGCCTGACCTTCGACCATAATATAGAAGCTGTCAGCGGGATCGTCCTGCCGGTAGATGATCTCACCCGGCTGGTACTCCATTCGTTCTGCGTTTGACATGACACTGTCGAGCTGCTGTGCATCCAGGCCAGGCATGGCGGTCAAGAGTTGTTTCTCCATCACGCGTTGACGCATCAGGTGGATCAGTTCTTTATTGGTAAGTTCTGATCCAGACACCAGGCTGGCAAAATCATCGCGGGCAAGCTGCATCAGCAACACTTCTTCGTCAAGGTCGGCTCGCACCGTTGCGGTTCTTTTGCCACCTTCCAACAGGCCGATCTCACCGAAATACTGCCCTGGCCCCAGCCGACCAGCCGTGACTTCGGTGCCGCTGGGATGCTGAATCAGCACATCAACATGGCCTCTGACGATAATGTAAAAGCTGTTAGCCGGATCGCCTTGCTGGACAATGGTTTGACCGGCTTCATAGCGAACCGGTTCAAGCTTGGATGATACACTCGCCAGTTCGCGCTGTGTCATGGCCGGGAGCGCCTGTGCGACATATTGGTCGGTGATTTCACCATCTTCGATAAAGACAACCCTCGGAATCCGGCTTGCCAGTTCGCGGTCATGGGTGACAAGAAGGATGGTTTTGCCCTGTGCAACCAGCGATTCAAACAGTTGGAAAATAGAGTCGGCGGTCTTTGAGTCGAGGCTTCCCGTTGGCTCATCCCCCACCAGGACATCCGGGTCATTAGCCAGAGCACGGGCAATTGCCACCCGCTGCTGCTGGCCTCCAGAAATGGCGGCAGGGAATTTATGAGCTTGCTCACCAAGGTCTACCATTTCCAGCAGCTCCATGGCACGCTCTTTGCGCTGGTTAGAGGGGCAGGTCTGCCTGAGTTCCATCGGGAGCATGATGTTCTCCAGCACGGTCAGTGTGGGGAGAAGCTGGAAGAATTGGAAAATAACCCCCAGATTTTGCCCACGCCGGATTGCCATTTCATCCTCGCTCAGGGCATGAATTGGAATCCCACTCACGACAACTTCGCCCAATGTGGGGCGATCAATACCCGTTATCATGTTGATGAGTGTTGATTTCCCGCTGCCTGATTTGCCGATTATGGCGACAAACTCGCCGGTATAAACCGTCAGGTCGATGTTCTTAAGGGCGGTAAATCCCCCGGCAGGTGTATCATAAACCTTGAGCACCTGGCGAAGTTCGATCAAGGGGCGGCGTGGAGAAACGCCAGCATCCGTCAAATGCGAGTGTGGCGGGGCCAATCCCGATGGCACTGTTCCATGTATAGACACAATTAACCTCCTTGCATTTGACTCGTATCACCTAAATACGAGTCTACTCACTTCCGTGTTATCAGCCAATCCAGGCAGCGGGCGGCTCTAGTCACTGGCCGGTAGATTTTGTTTTTCTCTATTCAGTGGCCGCTGCAATAATCCTTCCGACACCAGGTAGTTAACGTAGGTTTCTATCAGCTGCCTGTCAATTGCAGGGCAGGTAATACCACCACCTGATAGCATTTGCAGGGTGTTTTGACAATCGACCCTGGGTGCAATTTCATCCGGATCGGCAGAGAACAAAGGCAGCAACGGCAGCAGATCATTGTTTATGTGATGTTGGGCCTGCTGGATTAAGGCCATACGCCAGTCATAGTATGAGACTTCCTGCAAAATCTGGGTGGCTCCGCTCCAACGAATGACATCCCTCAACTGCGTATTATGTGGGTGCGTGAGATGGAATACCTGCCCGATGGCTTCAGGCTGTCGTGAGAGATACACAATAGCCTGACTTACATAATCAACCGGTATCATATTCCAACTGCTGCTTTGATCAGCGTAAACGCCCAATTGGTAGGTCCCTTTGACCATCAGGCTGGCAAGGTCGTTGGTATTGGTGATCCCCGTTTTGCTGTGGCCGGTGATGATCCCCGGTCGATAGATGGCACAGGGAATGCCACGCTCCATGGCCTGCCGGACAAGCTGTTCGGCCACCCATTTTGACTGCCGGTAGCCGGTCACCAGCTTTTCAGGATCGGGCCAGTCAGACTCGGTGATGGTGTACTCATCCTGGGTAGACATGTAGAACACTGAAATAGTGGAAACATAATGCACCGGCTTCAACTTTGATCGCACGGCGAAGCGCAGAATCTCTTCCACACCCTGGACATTGACAGGCTTTAGAGCCTGGTAGGATTGAACAACATTTACTGTAGACGCATTGTGAATGATCGTATCAACCTGTTCGGCCAGCATCTCGATTTCTTCCGGTGACAGGCCGAAATCAGGCAGGGTCAGGTCACCAGCCAGGGGGATGATCCGCTCCGCGAATCCTTCATCCCACAGATCATAAGCCGCCAGGTTATCTTGAAGCCGCTGCCGTGCGTCCGATGGGGTATCGGCACGTACCAGGCAGGTGATGTCCGCCTGTGATTGTCGCAGCAGGTCATGCAACAGGAAAGCTCCCAGAAAACCGCTGGCTCCCGTCAGCAAAATGTTCGATGCCACGGTATCAGAAGGAGGCGCTGTCCCCCCCGGATCGATGTCAGGGGCGAGACTGACCTCAGCTTCCAGGTCGATATCTACAGACCGGCTGTCTTGCCGTCCTGCCAGGGAATGTGTCGTACTACTATAAGTATCAGATGGCGCT
>JBNKDD010000338.1:0-5735 GCA_050288085.1 Anaerolineae bacterium | reverse complement strand
CTCATTGCCTAATTCCCTCTGGGGAAAAGGGGTGGTGTGCCTCTCCTCCAGGTTTTCCCCGTTTTTGGAACGGTCACATTAAGTGGAACAGGTTGATTTAAGCTCTGTTTAGGGGTAAAATGATTGTCACCTGCGGGCATGGTGTAACGGTAACACTACAGCCTTCCAAGCTGTTGTTATGGGTTCGAGTCCCATTGCCCGCTCTTTTTCTTGTGGGCCCGTAGCTCAGCGGTTAGAGCAGCCGGCTCATAACCGGTCGGTCGTAGGTTCGAATCCTACCGGGCCCATACTTCACCCCTGAAAAGGGGTTTTTTTATACCACTCAACAGGTCAAATACGACTCTCAACACGGTCAGCGAGCACCCTCAAAGCGGCAGCAATATCCTTGTCCATTGGGTTACCGCCCGCATTTTGGTTTTTCCCTGACTGCTCAATCCGTTCCTGTACAGCCGTATTCGTCAAAACCGCATAAATCCCATCGGTGAGGCTTAAATTGGCACGCATCAGGTTTAGACCTGTAGTTCAGATCTAAGAATGTTTGATGGGATTCTTTGAAAATGTTATTGCAAAACGGGGCCTTGGTTGCTTCGTAACTACCGGTCATTCTCTGGGTTTACTATTGTGGGCTTCGACGCCCCCATATATATCAGGAGAATCTTATGGCATATAACTGCGTAGTATTGGTTAAACAAGTACCCGATACTGCCAACATCACCGGTCAGGCGATGAAAGAAGATGGTACAGTCAACCGGGCAGCGCTGCCTGCGATTTTCAACCCCGAAGACTTGAATGCACTTGAGATGGCCCTGCAGGTCAAGGAACAACACGGTGGTCAGGTAACTGTACTCACAATGGGGCCAAAACGAGCTGCGGAGATTCTGCGTGAGGCACTTTACCGGGGTGCCGATCAGGCCATCTTACTCACAGATAGAAAGTTCGCCGGTTCAGATACTCTGGCTACCTCCTATGCCCTCAAATGCGCCGTCGAGAAGATAGGCAATTATGATATCGTATTTTGTGGGCGGCAGGCTATTGATGGAGACACTGCCCAGGTTGGGCCACAGATAGCTGGCAGGCTGGCTCTTCCTCAGATCACTTACGCTGAATCAATTACGTCCCTGGAAGAAAACGAGATCATCGTCGAGCGGGCTTTTCCACTAGGGAAAGAGACAGTCAGATGTACACTTCCCTGTCTGTTGACCGTTGTCAACTCGGCCAACCAACCACGCCCCCCCTCTGCTCATCGAATGCTCGCCTACAAGATGGCCGCCACCCCAGACGAATATCCGGCCCTGTTGGAAAAATGGCCTGAGTTCGAGACAGAAGAAGCGCTGGATGACTACCTGGCCGAGCGTGATCTCAAGATCACAGTCTGGGACGGCACTGATGTCGCCGTTGACTTTGACCGGGTTGGTCTTCATGCCTCACCGACTAAGGTCCTCTCAGTCGAGCATGTTGTTCTCGAAATGTCTCAGAGCAAGGATGTTGCAGCAAACCAGGAAGGCATTGCAGCCCTGGTGCATGAATTAGTAAAAGACTACACGATCTAGTCTACCCGGAAACAAAATTCAAGAAAGACTATAGCAGCAAACGCGAGGGCCAATGTACCAGCCATGTTTGTCTGTGCCCCGGCTATGATATGGAAGGGAGTCCATGAGCGAAGTTAGAGAGGTTTGGGTTTTCATCGAGCAAGAGACTGGCAGCATCGCTAATGTCAGCCTTGAGCTGCTTTCTAAAGCACAGGAATTGGCTGAAGAACTCAGCGGACAGGTAGCAGCAATATTACTGGGTCACGAGATCGGCGAGCTGACGGAACCAGTCATCCATCATGGTGCTGACAAGGTGTTTTTTGCTGACCATCCCGAACTGGCGATGTACCGCACATTGCCATATGCCAGGGTTGCCGTCAATCTGGTAAAAGAACATGAACCATACATTTTCCTCCTGGGTGCCACACCGGTTGGACGCGACCTGGCCCCGCGTATTGCCAGCGCATGCGATGCCGGGCTGACAGCCGACTGCACCAGCCTGAAGATCGGTGACTTTACACGCAAAGGGGAAACCTACGAGGATCTGCTGCACCAGATCCGACCAGCCTTTGGCGGCAATATTATGGCCACCATCATCAATCCCGAGATGCACCCACAAATGGCAACTGTGCGTGAAGGGGTCATGCACATGAACGAACCTGATCCTTCTCGAACAGGTCGGATTATTGAGGTTGAGCCGCAATTTGAGGATAGTGACTTCGCACTGCAGGTCATCGAACGAACATTGCGAGTATCTACAACCGATTTAAAGGGAGCCTCCATCATTGTGGCTGGCGGGGCAGGAGTAGGGAGCAAAGAGAATTTCGCTCTCCTATACGAGCTGGCCGAGATATTAGGCGGCGAAGTAGCTGGCTCGCGCGCGGCAGTCGATGCGGGTTATATCTCGCAAGAACAGCAGGTAGGGCAGACAGGTGTAACGGTACGGCCCCGGCTGTATATCGCAGCAGGGATTTCGGGTGCTGTACAACATCGTGCCGGGATGGACGAGTCGAGCAAGATCATTGCCATCAACAATGACCCCGATGCCCCCATATTTCAAATCGCGCATTACAAGATCGTGGGCGATTTGCAGGAGGTCATCCCCGAGTTAATCCGTACTCTGCGAGAAAACGATGACAAGGGAGAGATTTATGGCTGACAACTTCTTCACCGATAATCTGGACTTGCAATATCATCTTGACCAACTCGACCTCGCCGAGGTTATCGATGTTCTTGAGGAAGGATATCGTTTCCATCAAGATTATCCCGCTGCCCCTCGCAACTATGCAGATGCGAAGGACAGCTATCGAATGCTCCTGACACTGCTGGGCAGCATCTGCGGCGAGCATGTCGCCCCCCGGGCTGCCGAGGCGGATGAGGAAGGTCTTCAATTCCAGGATGGGCAGGTCACCTATGCCGCCGCCACGGAAGAAGCGATGCGACTTCTTCGCCAGGCTGAAATGGTCGGTGCAACCCTGCCCTGGGAATACGGTGGTTTGAATCTGCCGGAGACGGTTCTTCAGATGGTTGTCGAGATTATCTCTCGGGCTGATGCTTCGCTGATGACGGTGTATGGATTGCAAGAGATCACCGCCATTATGGTCGGCGAATACGGCGATGAAGAGATGAAGGAGCGCATTCTCCCTCGTATGGTGAACGGCGAATTAGTCGGCGGAGCAATGGTGCTCACCGAGCCTGATGCAGGTTCTGATCTGGGGTCTGTTCAGACACGCGCAGCTTACAATGATGAAACCGGGGAATGGCACGTCAATGGCGTTAAGCGATTCATCACAAACGGCTGTGCTGATGTTCTGCTGGTTTTGGCTCGCTCTGAAGAAGGCTCTGGAGATGCGCGCGGGCTCTCACTTTTTGAGATCGTCGCCGATGAGACAGTCCGTATCCGGCGTATTGAGAATAAAATGGGGATTCATGCCTCGCCTACCTGTGAGATCCAATTCTGTGATACACCTGCCCGGCTGGTTGGCAAGCGTCGATTCGGATTGATTCGCTATGCCATGGCTATGATGAACGGGGCGCGCCTGGCCGTGTCATCACAGGCACTGGGGATCGCTGAAGCCGCTTACCGAGAGGCTTATCGTTACGCTCAAAAGCGCACCCAATTTGGTCAACCGATCGATCAGCTTCCAGCAGTGTACCGTATGCTGCTCTCTATGCGCGGTGAGATTGAAGCTGCCAGGGCGATGCTCTATGAGACTTCTCGCTGGGTTGATTTGAACAAGGTATACGGACGCGCTAAAGAGAAAGGTGAGCTTACACCTGAAGGGCGCGAACGTCTCAAACAGGCAGCCCGGCTATCGGATGTTTTAACCCCGTTGGTGAAGTATTATGTAACTGAGATGTCCAACCGGGTATGCTATCAGGCCATGCAGGTTCACGGTGGCACGGGTTATATGCGTGAGTTTAGCGTAGAACGTCACTACCGCGATGCTCGTGTAACGAACATTTACGAAGGCACAAGCCAGCTCCAGGTGGTGGCTGCAACTGGCGGCCTGTTGGGACACGCCCTGGATTATCTCCTGGATGACTGGTCAGCCCAGGATTATGGTGAAGACCTGGCCGATCTCAAAGCTCAAGTAGAGGAGGCCACAGCGCTTTTGAATCGCTGTATCGATCACCTCAAAGAGGCAGAAGATCGCACATTAATCGATTACTATGCCTCCGACTTAGCTGATGTGGCGGTATATGTTTTTAATTCGTGGCTGATTTTGCAAGATGCACGCACATCGGAACGAAAGCGCGAACTGGCCCGAGTTTATATCGCTGAGACTATGCCCAAGATTCGCAGCAGCGTAGCGGTGCTCCAGGCCATCAACCCAGCGCCCATCGAGGCTAAAGACATTATCCTGGCTAACGGTATATAACATAACAAGAATATCTGTTGCATCCATGTCTAAAAAAACGCAGCCCGATAGGATTAAAGCCTATGACCGGTCGGTCGTAAGTTCGAATCCTACCGGGCCCATATCCCACCCCTGAAAAGGGGCCTTTTTGTACCATACCACAAATCAAATCCCCCCCTCCGCCAACCAGCCCACCCTGTCCTTCTGCCTGGAAAAAGGCAAGAGCCTGGGCGCTATTCAAGTAGGCACCGGCAATGGACAAAACAACGGGAACACATGAACACTTTCCGATCGTTTCCATCTCTATTTTTCTTTTCACTATCAAAGGCATAGGGGTATAATGTATTTTGGGTTGGAGTATAGAATCAAAAATGGGAGGCTTCTCTAAAACTATCCCTACAGACATTACATTATCCATGCTTATATTTGTCAAGGATTGATCTATGGCACAAGAACCTGCCAAACAATCTGACAAATTCATAATTGATTTTGAAAGAGAGATTGCTTACTCTGGTATCAGTTTCTCAGACCATCAGGACATTGATCATGCAATCAGCCTAATAAGAATCGGATAGAAAATTGAGCACTTATCAGTTCACCAACGACAATCTCGCCCCAGTGGCGTTCGAAGTTCGAACATCGCGGGTTTAGGTGACCACAGTTGTCACACACCTGCGCAAATCGTTCGCTTCAATTGGCATCTATTTGAGTAAACAACCTAATAAATCGAGAAGCTTCATGTTTAATTTTTCCAAGGCTATCAAGCGGCTTGATTACGTATTTATCGTACTAGTGCTTCTTTTAGTATGTTTCAATGTCATATACTGGACAAATAGTTTTTTTCCCCGACATGATACTTTGCAGATTTTTGAGTTTTTTTATCATTTCTACAACCACTTTTATTTTTATAACAGCCCTCCACTCTGGTTGTCATTTGATACCTTTGGGCAGGACGCAATTTACAGTTCCCTGCTTATTTCCATTACACCAATTAGCGCTCTCAGTATTGTCCTGGGACGTATTGCGGGTGTGACAGATGTTCTTCGTCTATTTGAATTTTCTGTTTTGGCTGAGCAGTGTGCATTTCTTGCTGGCATGTATCTATTTTCCAAAAATCTGTTTAAGAATAAACGTACCGTGTTTTTTGTTTGTTTAGCAGCAATTGGCAGTATAGCCTGGCAAACACAGATACATCTGAATTTTCGATTATATGCCTACCTTCCTTTTATCCTTTACCTGCTGCTCAGGTTTTATCGGGAGGAAAAGAGTTACTGGTTATGGATAGCGGGCCTCGTTGAGGTTGCCTGGACCAATGGGAACACTTACTTTGTGCTGTTATGGATAC
>JBNKDD010000337.1:0-5796 GCA_050288085.1 Anaerolineae bacterium | reverse complement strand
ATGCCCATTCTTTAGCTAATGCAACTGCTGCCATTGCGTCTCGACCGTAGGCATCCGCGCCGGTGTACTTGCGAATTTGTTCATCTACCTGCCCACCGCCAATCATCACCTTCACATCCAGCCCAGCATCCTTTAGCGCCGCCACCGTTTCTTTCATCGGATCATACGCCAGCGTCAAAAAACCGCTCAACCCGACCATCGTTGCTCCGGTTTCTTTCACCGTGTCCACAAACTTTGACGGCGGTACGTCAACGCCGAGATCGGTTACTTCAAAGCCGTTCAGGTCAAGCATAAAGCAGACAATGTCTTTGGCAATGTCGTGAATATCCCCTGGACCGTTCCCAGGACGAACTTACCCAGCTTCTTGCCGTTTTCTTGCTGTGCCATGCGGGGTTTGAGTACCTCGGTGATGGCGGTCATCATCTCACCCGCGAGGATCAGTTCAGGGATGAAGCTCTCACCGATCTCGAAGCGCTTACCGATCACATCCATGGCCTGACGGCAGGCATCGAGCACCGCAACCGGTTCGGAGCCACTGTCAAGCAGTTCATTGGTGATCTTCAAGGCATCGTCTTCGCGCATCTCGGTGATGGCGTCAATTAGTTTTTGTGACATGGATTTGTCCTCTGTATACTCACTTTGGGTTCTTTTGTGATGTGGCTTTGGCAACCTGCTCTGAACCGGGTTGTCAGGGCCACTTCATCTATATGGATGGAAACTCTCTTTGTTGTTCTTGTTGTCGATAGTGCCTCCTTATTTATTGGTTTGCGAGCATTCATTAAAGGGGTACAGCCGACCTTTGGATGTACCCCACTTAGTCCTTTGAATTACGCTCTTAATAGGTGCCGAATTCTTTGGTGGCATCCGTCCAGGCTTTAATCAGCTCTGGGTTACAGCCTTCCAACTCCAACACACTGGTGCTCATAATAAAGCCGCCATCTTTGCCAACTTCCTGGCAAACTTTGCAGGTGTATTCTCGTATAGATTCAGGTGTGCCATTCTTGAGCATTGGGATCGGCATGCCACCCAGGATGCACAGGGTGTCACCAACGACTTCTTTCACTTTGAAAATGTCACTGTCCTGGAACATACCGACTGATTTACCTTTGGGCAGTTCCGCCAGATATTTCAGACGCTCGTCCCAGGTGCCTTCATAATAAACCCAGGGTGTAATGCCTTCATCAATGAGTTGCAGCATCATGTCTCTCAATTGCGGCCAGTAGAATTTTTCAAACTGGGCCAGTGACATGAAGCCATCAGAGCCACGGTGCAGCGGGATGAACGCAAAGGGAATATTATTCACCTTCACGGAATTAATGATGTGATCGATCTGAAAGCGTGCGACCTTTTCTTCTGCGGCCAGCAGCTTGTCAGGGATTCTTAGCATGTCCAGGAAGATGCCGCGCATACCACGCAGGGTATCTGACATGAAGTCAAAGGGTGCTTCACATAAGTTGGCTAACATGGTGAAGGGTGGGAAACCCATCGCCGCCAGTCGCTGGCCTGATTCCATTGACTCACCCAGCCACTTTAGCTGCTCTTCGGCGGCTTGGTGAAGCGCTTTAAATGCTTCAACAACAGGTGGGGCGGCCAGCACAGGATAATTCAGGGTGTTGTAGTAACCATACAGGAACATCCCCAGGGGGGGCAGCATTGCCAGCCCTTCGCATTTTTCAAATACGCGTGGTGTGTAAACGCGGATGGCCCAATCTCCAAGATTCTCCAGGAAATCGTCGTAATCTTCCGCTTTCATGAATTCCTGTTCATTGAACTGGAAGGAGCCATTTTCGTCGAGACCATAGCCAGGCCACTTAGTCATGCGGTCGCCAACTGCCTTGCTCGGCCCTGGCGAGTGCCACGCACCAAATAACATATCAGGCTCGTATAGCTGAGCTGCTTTTTCAAGTAATTCCTGGTTTTTTTCAAAATCTTCATACAGGGTCTGTTTGGCGACGCCGCCCATCTCAGCCAGGTAATATCCCAACCCCATAATCAGAGGTATCCGGTCAGGCTGCTTTAATTCGATGGCATCCATGACACGCTGATTGCGTGCTAGAAACTCAGGAGAAGGTACAAATTCTGCAGACATTTTTTCTCCTATGCCCAGTCTTTTGCAAGAGCGACCGCTGCCATGGCATCACGGCCATAGGCATCAGCCCCGGTGTATTCGCGGATTTGCTCGTCGATCTGCCCGCCGCCGATCATGACCTTAACATCATTCAATCCGGCAGCTTTCAGGGCTTCGACGGTGTCTTTCATCGGGTCAAAGGCCAGGGTCAGGAAGCCGCTCAACCCGACAATTTTTGCACCACTTTCCTTAACGGCCTCAACGAACTTCGCGGGGGGGACGTCCACGCCCAGGTCGATCACCTCAAAGCCGTTCAGTTCCAGCATGAAGCCGACAATGTCTTTGGCGATATCATGAATATCACCCTGGACCGTGCCCAGGACGAACTTACCCAGCTTCTTGCCGTTTTCTTGCTGTGCCATGCGAGGCTTGAGTACCTCGGTGATGGCGGTCATCATCTCACCCGCGAGGATCAGTTCAGGGATGAAGCTCTCACCGGTCTCGAAGCGCTTGCCGATCACATCCATGGCCTGACGACAGGCATCGAGCACCGCAACCGGTTCGGAGCCGCCGTCAAGTAGTTCATTGGTGATCTTCAAGGCATCGTCTTCGCGCATCTCGGTGATGGCGTCAATTAGTTTTTGGGTCATGTTTTACTCCTTAGGTCAGATTTGATGAACGCTAACTCATTCGTCAATCGCGAGGGGTGGGAGCCGCTTGCTGCTACCTCATCCGAGAGATGTATTAAGCAGCCCCCACACCCTGAAATGTCCTGCTAGTTATGCTACCTCAGGCGGAGCTTGTTTGTCCTCAACCTCCGCATCCATAGAGACTTCGGGAATAGTGATAACCATAATCAATGAGATAGCCATGCCGACTGCGCCAACCAGGAAGACCAATTTCAAACCGGCTTCCAGGTCGGGAGCAGCGTTCTGGGCCAGGCCCAGAATGGCCGGTGAGATTGCCATACCCATCATGACGACAAAGAAGATCGCGCCGATGGCCACACCCAACAAACGCTTGGGAACGGCAAACTGCGCGACCAACGTATTGATGGTTGGCATAACCCCGTTACCAAAACCCACCAGAGCCGTTATCAACACAAACAGCCAGATTGGCGTGTCCGCGGTGAACTGCCACATGACGACCATGACAATGGTCAGGAGGGTGTAGCCAGTTATATACATCCATTTGTATTTCTTGGTCTTAGCCAGTACGAAGCCTGCCGGGATGCCCATGAATGCCATCAACATGCTGAAGGGCGTGAGCATCGAACCGCTGACCGTAGGGCTAACTTTCATTACTTCTTGAGCAAAAATTGGGCTGTAGATCATCACACCCAGAAGCCCGAAGAAGGACATAAAGCCAGAGAGTGCGGCAGTTAAGAAGGTGCGGTTAAACAGCACCTGCGGATCAAGGATGGGTGCTTCAGCTTTGTTTTCAACGGCGATGAAACCGGCCCAGGAGAGAACAGAAACCACAACCAGGCCGATACCGATAGCCCGCCTGGTTGGATCACCCAGCCAGGAGACACCAATAATCAAGGTCGCAGAGGCAATGACCATGATGATGATGCCCAGGAAGTCCACTTTTTGCTGGATTTGTTCTTTGCGACCAGGAATGCCTGTCGCAACCAGGCCGCCGGAAATCAGCACTAAGGGAACCATGACCCAGAACAGGCCACGCCAGCCCATGCTGCTTTCCGTGATCATGCCACCGAGGGTGGGGGCAATCGTCGCGGCAATGCCAGCGGGCAGGTTGAGCATACCACTCCACCTTGCGCGAGCTGCCGGTTCAAACAGGTCACCGATGACCGAGAAGCACAGCGGAGCGAGAGCGCCCTGCCCAAGCATGAGGATAACGCGGGCCGCAATCGCGAATGCCATTGATGTGCTGATGGCAGACAAAATAGTGCCTGCCAGGAACAAACCTAACGAGGTGAACAGAATTGCGCGCCGTCCATACATATCAGACAGCTTGCCAAACATCAGCGTTGCGACTGCTGCACCGAGTGCGGGCAGGGCAATGATCCAGGAGAACAGCGCCATACCATTAAGGTCGGCAACCTGAATTGGTTGGACGATGTTGACAGAGTTCATGAAGAACATACCAACGAAGTAGGTGATAAAGGTCGCCCACAAACCAATTGCAACTTTCTTTTTTACGGACGGATCTTGTTCAGCTGGTAGTGCTTGTGCTTGTGCCATGATAAATCTCCTTATATGAAGGTTCTTGTGCGACCTGACGGGCGCACGGAATTGTTGATGGCAAGATCACTTCTTCACCGAGTCCATGTAAGCACGGAGTTTTTCGTCGGTGGTCATTTCAAAGCTGCACCCAAAGGACATCATGTAGCCGGGTGCATCTTCAAATAACTCAACCAACTGGTCGCAATAGGCTCGGACTCCATCTACTGTCCCGGTGCTCATCAGAGAGGCAGGGACATTCCCGGCGATGGTGAATTTATCGCTTAAGACCTCTTTGACTCGGCGCATATCCGTCTGATCAAAGTGGCAGAGCAGCGACTTTTCCGGCATTTCGGCCAGATATTCCAGGCGGTGGTTATAAGAACCTTCGACGAACAGATAGCTCGTGATACCTTCTTCGTACAGACCCATCATTACTGCTTTCCAGGTGGGCCAGTAGAACTTCTGGAACTGCTCATCCGACATGAAGCCGTCGGCACCCTTATGCAGCACGTAAGTCACTGTCGGTGCACCGGCCTGATCATTGGCTCTGACGAGTGTTTTGATCAGGATCGGCACATAGGCTTCGCAAGCGGCCAGCAGTTCATCCGGGCGACGGAACATATCCGTCAGGATGCCCTTGGTGCCGCGCAGAGTGTCGCCAAGATAGTCAAAGGGAGTCTTGACGATATTCATAGCCATGCTGGGGAATCCAGAACCGGCGATCATGGCACCTGTCTGTCCCACAATCGGCAGCATCTTCATTAATTCATCGCCTGCTTCCATGAGCTTGCGCAGCATTTCCTGGAAGGGCGGCATACCAAACGGCAGCACAAGGCTGATGATGTCTACATTTTCTGATATGCGTGGGAAATCCGGCAGCATCGCCATCGGGCCTAACTCACCGAGGATGCGGGGTAAATATGTTTTCAGCCAGAAAGCTGTCGGATCGGCAATGAAATCTTCATATTCATTGCCCATCATGTATTCACCCTCAACTGCCTGAATTACCATATCGTCAGAGAGTTTTTGCCCACCCCAGATATAGGTTTTGAAGTCCAGGATATCAAAAACCTTGCCCGGATATGGCAGCATGCCAACCGCCAGGTCCGGTTGGAATTCCTCATGGAATTCAAGGAGGGGTTGTCTCATCTTCTCATGGTTGTAGAGCATGTCCTTGCCGATAATCCCTTTACGGCGCAGGGCAAACTCGCTGGCCCCCATACCGACATCAGCAATGATGCGATCTGGGTGCTCCATGTCATAGGTTTTTCTTAGCCGCTCGATGCGTTCCTTGTAGTTTGCTTCCGCTTCCGGGCTGACAAACTCAACCGGCTGGTTCTGCCAGTGATCCAGACGCAGTGCACGACGCTTAAGCGGAGATAGTTCGTTCCAATTATCAGGTCTTACAAACATTGGCCTCGCTCCTATGCCCAGTCTTTTGCGAGTGCGACCGCTGCCATGGCATCACGTCCATAGGCATCGGCCCCCGTGTATTCGCGGATTTGCTCGTCGATCTGCCCGCCGCCGATCATGACCTTG
>JBNKDD010000336.1:0-5798 GCA_050288085.1 Anaerolineae bacterium | reverse complement strand
ACATCTTCAACGGTGATGGCATCAACGGTTTCCGCGTAGTGATGTAGATAGTCAAGGCCAAGCTGGTGCTGCTCGATGTTCATCAAACCGGCGGCAACTCCTTCGTTGGTTTCCAGACCAAGCACTAACTGCCCCTTGAAGAACGACTTGTTGTCCGCCAGCTCTTCATCCGTAACCGGCTCCTCGACCATCCGCCGGATCTCGTGCCGGATGATCCCCACTGCCTGCTCGACTTTCTCCGGCTTGACGCCCGCCGATACCTGCCAGGGACCAGGCCCCAGGCCGCCGGTCAGTTGGCTGTAGGAATAATAAGCCAGGCCCTCATCCTCGCGGATATTATCACCCAGGCGACCGTACAGGCCAAATTGCCCCAGGATGCTGTTTGCCATCCGCGCCGCCTGATAATCCGGGGCACTGCGCCGGGGGCCGGGATATCCAAATATAATGTCGGCCTGTGTCTTGCCCGGAATAGCAACAAAATTCTCGCGGACATCCTCGATCCGGGGTGCGTCGGGGGCATCAGGCAGATCGGGCTGATCGGGGTTTGTCCAACCGCCTAAGTTTTCCTCCACCAGCCGGATCGCTTCCTCAGCTTTGACCGCACCGACCACCACCACGATCCCACCACGCGGGCCGAGTCGTTGATGCTGCCGGACAACGTCGTCACGGGTGAACCCCTCGACCGTGTCCAGGTAGCCGCTGATCGACCGGGCGTAAGGATGTTCAGACGGGTAAGCCAGTTCCTTAAAGGCCAAAGCGGCCATCTGGCGCGTGTTAAACTGGCGAGCATGCAAACGAGTGATCAACTGCCCGCGCACCCGTTCAACGTGCTCATCGGGGAAGGTCGGTAATTGCAGCACTTCGGCCTGAAGTTCGAGCATCAGCGCCAGGTCTTCGGCCAGGCTTTTTGATCCGAAGCTGGTGGTGTGACCACCGCAGCTCACGCCGACGCTTGCGCCGTTGATCTCGATCTCCTCGTACAGTTCGCCGAAGGTGTGATTCTTCGTGCCACGCATCAACAGCGATGCCTGGAAATTAGCCAGGCCCGCCTGTTCCCGCGTTTCTTGCAATGCGCCCCCCGGCACCTTCCCGGAGACAATCACCGCCGGGCTGGTGAAGTTCTCCCGTACCAGGACAACCAGTCCATTATCCAGTTCTTTGCGGAGTACGTCATCCGGACCGGGCAGGGCATGACGATTGGTATCTATTGGTTGGGTCATTAAAGCTCCCTGAGCTGAATTAATTAGACCTCACCCCTGATCTCGCGCGTTCCGACGCGCTCGCTCTTTCCCCTCTCCATTATGGAGAGGGGGAGGGAGAACCGCCAATGGCGGTTCGGAAGGGGGTGAGGTTTACCGGTCAAATCTTGCTTAGTCGTTAGTCGGCACGTACCAGCCAACGGTGCGTTTATCGGGATTGAACACATCAGCCGCCACCCGCTTGACATCATCCAGGCTGACTGCCATCAGCTTATCGAGGAAGGCATCGAACCACTCGTAATCGCCGACCAGCGTTTCGGCGAATCCCAGCCAGAAACCCTGGCTGGAAACGCTCTCGCTGTCATAGGCGAACAGGGCTTTAGCCTGTTTGCGAGCCTTCTCGAATTCCTCTTCGCTGATGTCGCCGCCCGCCATCCGTTCGACGGCAGCGGAGATCGCCTCCTCGACTTCCTGACAGGTGCGTCCATCCCGCACGGTTGCCGAAATCATGTAGAGGTACGGGTCAATCGTTGCATACAGATCGGCCCCTGCTCCGGCAGCCAGCTCAGTCTCGACCAAGGCTTTGTACAGGCGCGAAGTCGCGTTTGAGGTATAGGCGGTGCTCATGAAGTTCAGGCTGTTAGCCCCACCCAGGATGCTATCCAGCACCGACAGCGCAAAGAAATCCGGGTGGGTGATCTCATAGCCGCGATAGGCCGTCTCAACGTAAGCCGTCTGTCCCTCCCGGTTAAGCCGCACACGCCGCTCACCGTATTGAGGCGGCTCCGGGCGGTTGACTTCTGGAGGTGGATCACCTGCCGGGATGCTGCCAAACCGGTCATTGATCTGGCCCAGCATCTCCTCGGCGTTAACATTGCCGACCAGCACGGCGGTGGCATTTTGTGGCCCGTAGTAGCGGCGATAGTGATTGTACAGATCGTCGCGGGTCATTGTTTCGAGATCGATCCGCTCACCGATGACGGTTGTCCGGTAGGGATGGACTCGAAAAGCGGTGCCGATCAACTGCTCATATAACAGCCAGGAGGGTGAGTTCTCGGAACTGCCGCGCTCAGAGATGATCACGGTGCGCTCGGAGTCCACTTCTTCCGGATCAAAGATCGAGTTGATCATGCGGTCGGCTTCGAGGTCAAGGCCCAGGCCGATGGTTGAAGCAGGCATGACCTCGTAGTAGGTGGTCCAATCGTAAAAGGTCATGGCGTTCCACTGGCCGCCCACCCGCGAGATCAGCTTATCCAATGCCTCGGCGGGGTACTTTGGCGTCCCCTTGAACTGCATATGTTCAACCCAATGCGAGATTCCCGTGATGCCGGGAATCTCGTTGCGACTACCAACGCGATACCATACCCAGAAAGTCGCGACCGGGGCATGATGTGTCTCTTTGATTAATACGGTCAGGCCGTTGTCTAATTTGGTTTTAAGGACGCCGTCTTGTTTCATGCTTATCCTTACAATCGGCTAGTAGGGGCGAGATATATCTCGCCCCTACAGTAGTCTTATTATATTTTAAAAGGAGGGCGCGGCGATGAGCTGCCTTGCGCCCCCCTAATATACCGAATTGAATTGTCAACGATCAACCTTAGAGGTTGACTATGCTTCTTCTAGTTTTCTACCGCCGTTGTAACCGCGACCAAATCCGCGATAGGTGAAGCCCATCTCTTTGATCTCGTTCGGGTCGTAGATATTACGCCCATCGACGATAATGGGCTGCTTCATCAGGTCTTTGACCCGCAGCATATCAAGCTGCTTGAACTCGTTCCAGTCGGTGATAATCACCAACGCATCTGCATCCTGGGCGACGGTGTAGGGATCGTTGCAAAACTCGATTCCCTTCATGACACCGGCAGCAACATCCATTGACACCGGGTCATACCCCTTGACCGCGGCCCCAGCATCGACCAGCAGTTCAGCGACCGTGATCGACGGTGCCTCGCGCATATCGTCGGTGTTGGGCTTGAAGGCCAATCCCAGTATCCCGATTGTCTTACCGGACAGGTCATCGCCCAGCAGGTCACGCAGCTTGAGGATCACCTGACGGCGCTGGAAATCATTAATATCGGTCACTGCCTGGAGGAGCTGCGGGTGGCGGCCTTTCTCAGTCGCCATATGCTTGAGAGCCAACACGTCCTTCGGGAAGCATGAACCGCCGTAGCCCACACCGGCATCCAGGAAATAGGAGCCGATCCGCTTATCGAGGCCCATGCCGATTGACACTTCTTTCACATCCGCACCAAGTGCTTCGCAGATATTGGCGATCTCGTTGATGAAGGATATCTTGGTCGCCAGAAAGGCGTTTGACGCATACTTGATCATCTCAGCGGTGCGCAGGTCGGTGACCACAATCGGGGCGCGGAGCGGGAGATGAAGCTGGGCGACCTGCTCGGCGGCATCTGCATCAAGCGATCCAAGCACCGTCCGATCCGGGTTCATGAAGTCCTGGAGGGCGGCTCCTTCACGCAGGAATTCCGGGCAGGAAACGACCGCAAACGGAACCGGCTTAGGCTGGGATGTCTTTATGATCTTAGAAACCCAGTCGCCGGTCCCGACCGGAACGGTTGACTTGTTGATGATGATCAACTTGTGATCCATCTCCTGTGCAATCGATTCGGCGGCCTGCTTGACGTATTGCAGGTCGGCTTCCCCGTCAACACCGGATGGTGTCCCGACGCAAATAAACACGAACTGGGCATCTTTGATCGCTTCCTCATAGGAGGTGGTGAAGTTCAGACGGCCTGCCTCCACATTGCGTTCAACGACCTCACCCAGGCCGGGCTCGTAGATCGGTAGGATTCCCTTCTTGAGATTCTCGATACGTTCCTCGTTGATATCCAGGGCCACAACCTTGTTCCCCAGATCGGAGAAACAGGTGGCTGTCACCAACCCGACATAACCTACGCCAATCACGGCGATATTCTTCATAGTGATTAACCTCGTTTCCAGTTTATATTCTTTAGTTAATTAAACACGCCTCGCCCCTATTGGTGGGGCTCGGTAGAATGCGGCAAAGAGGAGATGTTCAATACTCTTTTACTGTTCCCGCCTATGGGTAGTGTAGCGCAATTGAGATGATCAAAGGGTTGCGTTTCTGTTACAGTCAGGTAGCGGCCTTGCTGAACCGGACATCACGTTCAAGAGTCAGCCGCACGCCGTCTTCCAGAGTGAATTTAGGTTCATAGCCCAGCAGCTTACGTGCACGGGATAAGTCGGCGCGCATTCGCTGGATTCCACCCGACCGCCCGGTATTGTAGATCGTCTGCACCGAGCGCTCACAGGTCTGGCCGATTGTCTCCACCAGTTGATTCAGGCTGATCTCGCGGCCACTGCCGATATTGATCGCCTTCCGATCCAGGTCTGGGGCGGTGGCAGCAGCCACCAGCGCGTCCACTACATCATCAACGTACACAAAGTCGCGGGTCTGCGAACCATCGCCAAATATCACCAGCGATGCCCCGGTGGTTGCCGCCTTCAGAAACCGGGGGACTACCGGCGCATGGGAGGCCGGTAACTGCTGGCCCGGCCCATAAGCGTTGAAGATGCGCAGCGACACCGTCTCGATTCCCCACAGTGCCCCGATGGTGCGGACATAAATCTCTGCCGACTGCTTACTGACGGCATACGGCGAATCGGGGTTAGGGGTCATCTCCTCGTGGAGCGGATGGCTGTCCTGTGATCCGTAGACTGCCCCGGAAGAGGCAAAAACCACCCGGTTGACCCCGGCATCACGCACGGCTTCCATCACGCTGACCGTTCCCCCGACATTGACGTGATTATAGTCACGCGGGTATTGGATCGACTCGGGTACCGAAACACGAGCGGCCAGGTGATAGACGCAGGAAACCCCCTGCAACAAAGACCACAGTTTCGGGATATCGGCGACATCACCCCGCGTGAACAGAATATCGGGAGACAGCCGCGACGGATCGCCAGCCACCAGGCTGTCGATGACAAGGACTTCATGCCCGTTAAAAACTAACCGGTTAGCTAAGGCCGATCCCAGAAAACCGGCCCCACCCGTCACAAGAAACCGCATAAATTTTCCGCATAAATCAAGTAGCGCCGTTGACGCGAACGGCGCTGATAAGAATCAGTTCTTTGGCCTACCGGATGAACTGGAATCCCCGCCGATACGCGACTATACGATGGGAATAGTTTTGGACAAACGACTGCATACGATCTTCGAGTTCCTGCCAGCGCGCACTGGTCAGCATATCCTCTATTGTAGCATAATCC
This sequence comes from Anaerolineae bacterium, assembly GCA_050288085.1. Classification (GTDB taxonomy): domain Bacteria; phylum Chloroflexota; class Anaerolineae; order Aggregatilineales; family UBA3940; genus JBNKDD01. Next base: position 351 of record JBNKDD010000336.1, on the reverse strand, counting down.
TCCGCAACAAAGGTTGCCATCCGCAGCGGATAATCTCCGTAAGCAGTGTGCCAGGCTTCGGTCATGTAAATTTTCATTTCCTGCATAGCGGGGATCATCTCGCCCAGCACAAATTGATAGTAAGGCTCATTGCTCCCCGGCAGCATATCGTAAGTGATGATCATCTTATAACGTGGAATAATAACCTGTGGTTCTTCATCAGCCATAATAAAAATCTACCTTCCCAATGCTGTGTACATTACAGTGAAGAGTCTAGCGTGGCAGCAATTATCAGACAACCAACGTCCGGTCGGCGTTAAGGCTACGCCGGTTACCCCCCGCCACCGCTGCGCGGCGTCTGCCCCCCTTTGC
>JBNKDD010000335.1:0-5800 GCA_050288085.1 Anaerolineae bacterium | reverse complement strand
CAGAACATCCTGCAATGGTGTGATAAAAGTATGTCCCACCGATTGCATCCCCACCTGGATCAATTTCCAGTTTGGCTCGTGTATCTCACTCTCCAGGTAAGTTGATATAAAATGGCGATTCCCGTCATTCACTTCCGATTGCCACCAACCAATGGTTGTATTGTTATCATGCGTACCGCTGTACACGACGCTGTTCGGGACATGGTTATGAGGAAGAAAAAGATTCTTAGGATCAGACCAGGCAAATTGCAGCACTTTCATGCCCGGTAGGTTGAAATCATCGCGCAGTTCTTCCACGTCTTTGGTGATCACGCCCAGATCCTCTGCAATGATCGGCAGTTCCCCCAGGGCTTCCTTGACCGTCGCGAGAAAATCGCTGCCTGGTCCTTTAACCCATTGGCCGTTGACGGCTGTCTCTTCGTGCCCTGGAATTTCCCAGTAGGCTGCAAGTCCTCGGAAGTGATCGATCCGGATGTAATCAACCATACTCAGGGTTGCCCTGAACCGGCTGATCCACCAACTATAGCCGCGCTTTTTCATAACATCCCAGCGATACAACGGATTACCCCAGCGCTGCCCGGTTGGACTGAAGTAATCAGGCGGCACACCGGCAATCACCGTCGGGTTACCCCTCTCATCGAGATAAAACTCATCGCGGTTAGCCCATACGTCAGCGCTATCATGAGCCACAAAAATGGGGATGTCTCCAAACAGGCGCACCCCCTTTTGATTCGCGTAGTCCTTGAGTTCATACCATTGTTTGTGAAATAACCACTGCCGGAAAGCATGTGACCGGATGGCGTCTGCGTAGGTCTGGCGAGCGTCTTTTAACACCAGATCGTCGCGCAGAGCCAGTTTTTCCGTCCATTCAACCCACGGTTTACTGTCATTAACCTGTTTGAGTGCGATGAACAGCACATAGTCGTCGAGCCAATAGGCATTCTCTGTGCACCATTCCTCAAATGCCGATATCTGCTCAGGTGAAGCTGAAGCCTCAAACCGGCTGTATGCCAGGTCAAGTTTCTCATTGTGATAGGGGATAACCCAACCATAATCCACACGATCGACCGGGAAATTAGGAACATCGGACAGATCCTCGTCAGTCAAAAAGCCATCCCCGATCAATTTATCCAGGCTGACCAGGTTGGGATTCCCAGCAAAAGCCGATAGGGTCTGATAGGGTGAATCTCCATAACCGGTTGGGCTGAGTGGAAGCACCTGCCATACGGACTGATCATGTTCAACGAGCCAATCGACGAATCGATAGGCCCACTCCCCCAGGTCACCGATACCATAACGTCCGGGTAGGGAGGTTGGATGAAGCAATATGCCACTGGAGCGAGGAAATAGCGTCATCTAACGATCCTTTCCATCTTCGATCATTCTTGTTCCGCACTTACATTTTCTACGCATCGAAAGCCAATGAAATTATAGGCTACGCCGGGTGATACCGCACCACGATTGGCCGAGCGGATCAGGAAGTTGAAATCCCCCCAAGACCCGCCTTTGATCACCCTGAATGCCCCGCTATCAGGGCCTTGTGGGTTGAGTACATCGCCGAGAGAGAAGTAATTGGGATCGTGCCAATCATTCACCCATTCAAAGACATTGCCTGCCATATCCTGCAAACCGATGGCACTTTCTCCTGCCGGATAGCTGCCAACCGGTTCGGTACGGCTGACACCTCCTGCATAATTTGCCAGGGTATGATTGGGGAGATCATCGCCCCAGGGGAAAAGCGTTACTTCACCGGTTTCAGGATTCCACCGGGCAGCCTTTTCCCATTCGGCTTCAGTTGGCAAACGCCCTCCACGCCATTGACAATAGGCCCGTGCACCATACCAGGTTACCTCGGTGACCGGGTGATCTTCAAACCCAGAGACAACCTGCCAGCCGCTGCTGGTCAGTTGGATACGTGCCCGTTCGTCGGTGTCTTCGTACCAAATAATACCATCCTCAAGACGGTTTTGCCTATCTTTAAGGAACTCGACATATTGAGCATTGGTGATCTCAAACTTATCGATATAGAAGGCGTTAACGGTGACTTCGTTAGCAGGCATTTCTGTTTCAAAACCCTGGTCGGCGCATTCCGATTCATGGCCTTCCAGGACTGCCTCACACATTCTATAGGCAGCGATAAGTTCTTGATCTGACGTCCCCATTTGGAACGATCCTTCGGGGATCAGGACCATCGGCAGATCACCGGATGATATTTCTTCTTCAGGTACAGATGTCGGAGCTGCCGTTGCTGTGGGTAGGATTCTGATATCCACCTGGGGGACAGTCGGCTCAAGCCCTACTGCCTCGGTTTCCGAATCTGCCACGCGCGGCTGCTCATTGTCTAATGTTGTTAGCAGCAGGACAATCGCAGCGAACAGAAGCACACCGGCCAGCCCGACTGCGAGCCATCCCCAGTTTTCAGAAAACCACGAGAATTTGGATTGTGCAGAGTCTTCGGCCTGGGTTGATTTCTCGATACGTACCGGCTCATCTGTAGGTGGCTCTGTTTGGACATCAACTACAGCGTCTATGTCTATCACTTCGTCATCAGCAGCAGCGTCGATGGCGCTGTCGTGCTCGTCCTCCCTGGCCGGTTCTTCCCGGTCGGTTAGAGGTACAGCTTCAATCCATGTACCACCCTGCCAGCATTGCCAATGCCCGCTTTCTGCATCAATTCGCCACAGGCTGCCACTCGAATCTTGAACCGTCATGTTGGCCAGGCGCTGCTCAAACTCCGCAAAGGTAATCTCGCCAGAGATGTAAAGTAAACGCCAGGCTGCGTAGCGTCGTTCCATCCCTTCAATATCCATATATTCCCTCCAGGCCAGATAGGATACCTGATGGTAACCCGACCGATCCAAAGCGGCAACCCAGAATAACAGCCCACAACAAAGAAGTGATACATCCTTGCCTATGCTATACTTGTTCCGAAGCCAGAAACTGATTTGAATTCAAATGACCCAACTGGAAATAGTTATTATTCCAACGGAAACAGATAAATTTTCAAAATAAACAACTGTCTGCTTCCACTATAACCAGGATCAAAAAGATGAGTATACCTGATCATAAAGAACTTCGTTTAAGAAACCTGCTCGCAGCCGGATTGATCGTTGGATCAGTCATAGCTTCTGCTCTATTAGTCAGCCAGGAAGTTCGTGCTGATTCCCTTGAAGATCAATCTACTAAGCAGCCAGAATCTAGCATCTATTATGACCAGCTTGGGATTGTACCTGAAGGTGCGTCAGGTTATACAATCGCAACCCGGTGGGAGGAGAATAAAGTTACCTATAGCTTTTATAACTGCCCGACCAGCCTGGATTGTGCCCAGGCTCAACAAGTTGTTCGGGATGCCCTGGAAACATGGGATTCTGTGTCAGGGATTACGCTTGATGAAGTGGCTAGTCCTGGCGATATTGATATAGCCTGGTCAACCGATGATTTCGTGATGGATGGGCCGGGGGGCTATCTGGGTTATACGTTCTTCCCCTACTTTTGGTTAGGCAATCTGGCCGGTGACATGATCCTTGATGACGGTGAATTCTGGGTGCTTGACATACCGGAGAACGAGGATCAGATTCATCTCTTTACAGTTGTTCTCCATGAGAGCGGTCATGCCTTAGGGTTGGATCACACTGACAACCCAGATGCTTTGATGTGGCCAATATACGTGGGTGTTCGTGGGCTGCACCAGGATGACATTGATGGTATACAGGCTTTATATGGTCCTCCTGACGAGAATGACCAGGGAGACAATCAAACTCCCCCCGCCGAACCAGAAGGAATAACAATCACAGCTAACAACACACTGCGACTGCGTTCCGGCCCCTCAACCGATTACAGCCAGGTCGGGACGCTCCCCGACGGTTCTACTGCTCCCATCCTGGGGCGAGATGCCGTCGGTGATTGGGTATATGTCGAGCATGAAGGAATTCGTGGTTGGGCAGCCGCATGGCTTGGCACCATCGATGGAGACTTGAATGCAATCCCGGTTGTTGACAACGATGGATCTGGTGCTCCTCCTACCGATCCGGTTGAACCTGATGTCCCATCCGAGCCGAGTATGGCAACTGCTACTGCCGAAGTCGCACTACGAATCCGATCTGGCCCAGATGTCGAATATCCTGAGATGGGCAGTTTGCCGCCAAATACAAAGGTTGTCGTTCAAGGACGTAACCCTGAAAACACCTGGTTTTTAATTGAGTATGAGAATACCAAGGGTTGGATTGCAGCCTGGTTGACTACGCTTGAGGGTAGTCTAGACGGCGTTCCCGTGATTGTGGATGGGTAGGGTGTAAGTCTTTTGTTAACGCGCACCCTCTAGAACTATGATAGAATCGGTGCTTATGCTGGGAAAACGTAATTGTCGTGAGATCTATCTGGAGGACAATTGATGCTCTATCGGAAGTCATTGATTCTTATCAGCATCAGCATTCTGACCCTGGCAGCCTGTTCTAGTGCTGCTGACATACCAACCGAAGAAGCTGTGCCAACCGCAGCAGAAGGTAGGGCGATTGTACTGGGCGATATCTCCGACGACCCCGGTGAGGTGATCGAAGGCACACAACCCCTGGCCGATTATCTGGCTGCTCGGCTGGGTGAATATGGCATAACGGAAGGCCAGGTCAGAATAGTAGCTAACGCCGATGAAATGATCCAGCTTCTCAAAGATGGCGAAGTCGATCTTTACTTCGACAGTGTCTATCCGGCGACGCTGGTTAGTGATGCATCAGGTGGACAACCAATTTTGCGGCGGTGGCGCTTTGGCGTAGAGGAATATTACAGCGTGATATTTGCCAGCGCCGAAAGCGGGATCACTTCTCTGGATGATCTCCCTGGGCATAAGATCGCATTCGATAATCCTTTCTCGACATCTGGATATCTGCTGCCTGCGGTATACATGACTGAACAGGGATTAGACCTGGTGGGCAGGGGAACCTACAGCGATTCGGTCAGTGGCAATGAGGTTGGGTTTGTTTTCAGCTACGATGATGAGAATACCTTGCAATGGGTATTGAGTGGGCTGGTCGATGCTGGAGCAACTGATGACTATAATTTCGAGGTTGCTCTACCTGAAGAGGTTCGGGAGAAGCTGGTTGTGTTAACCCATACCGAAACTGTTCCTCGGCAGGTAGTGGTCGCCGGACCGGATCTCGACCCTGACTATCTTGAAGCTATCAAAGCGTTGTTGATCGCTATGGACAGAGATGAAGGCGAAGAAAGCCAGACTGCATTAGAAGCGTTTCAGACGAGCCAGTTTGATGAATTCCCCCAAGGGATCGAAGCTGCCCAAGACCGCATGCGAGAAATGATGGATATCGTTCAAAGTATCCCACAGCCATAGGGGGTGGTTTCGATGATGAAAAGGTTCGTCAAAACGGTAAGAGATCTGCCCCTTGCCAGCAAGTTAACCGGCCTGATCAGCTTGTTGATCGTAGCAGTTGTCCTAGCGTTGACTATCCCAACCACGCACCTTGAGCAAGACAGGTTCCGGCAAGAATTGGAAAGTCAGTCAGACCTGCTCCTGGAAACGCTATCGCTCACCATGCGTGACAATCTCTATCGCCTGGAACTTGACGAACTGGTCGATATAGCAACAGTTGTTAGCGCAAATGATAATGTCACACTGCTCAAAATCTATGATGCCGACGGCGCATTGTTAGTTGATGCTTCGCAGCCAGAACCTATTTTTTCCCAGAGCGTAGATGACCTGGGTAAAGAATTGATCGAAGCGGGTGCTGAACACTTATATCTGGATTGGCAAGAAGAACAATTAGTCGCAGGGCGGGCCATAGCATTAGGT
>JBNKDD010000334.1:0-5818 GCA_050288085.1 Anaerolineae bacterium | reverse complement strand
ACCAGGAACCCACCAAAACCGAACATGGTGATCTGCAAGGCCCGGTTGACCAGCTTCTGATCCTCGATCCATGAGCCGTAGATCGCCAGCCCAATGCCGATTGAAGTCGGCATGACCAGCGCCCAGGCGTAGGCCCAGCTCTCCCAGTGATCAAACGTGTTCTGGTAGAGCAGCAGCAGGCCGGTCATGGTCACGATAGCACCGGGGATGGATAACAGACCAAAAGCTTTGGCGTGCTCCTTCCCGGCGATCACCATCGCGACGAAGCATAACACGCCCGGCACGATGATGAAGAAGGGCCAGAGATAGCCGATCAGGCTAAACCCAAACACTCGTGCAGCCAGGAACAATGCTCCCAACCCAACCAGTACCACGCCCAGTAATGTGCTGGCACCAGCTGCTCCGGTTGGTTTATGTCCATTTGCATTTGTCATGGTATTTCTCCTGCATCCATCATTTTAGTTCTATGTGGATGGATAAATTTCTACTACCCTATACGCGCCGGGTTGAAATAAGTTGTAGGAATTTTAAGTGTTTTGGGATTTCGCTTACGCTAGAATCAAACAGCCTTAATGGTTTACCCAATACAAACGAAAGGAATTCTTGTGACTGATACCCTTCTAGTAACCGGCGCATCGGGTCATCTGGGCCAGCGTGTGATTGAACTCCTGCTGGCATCCGGGCATCAACAGATCATTGCCACAACGCGCACACCTGAAAAATTGGCGCATTTCGGCGAGCAGGGCGTGACCGTCCGCCGGGCGGACTTTGAAGATGTTGAGACACTGCCGGACGCACTGGCCGGGGCAGATCGGATGCTGCTGATCAGCACCGATGCACTGGATCGTCCTGGGCGGCGTTTGCAGCAGCATAAAAACGCTGTCCAGGCAGCGGAAACTGCCGGGGTGAAACATGTGCTGTACACTTCCATTCCAAACCCGACACCTGATTCGCCTATCTTCGTAGTACCGGATCACCTGGGTACGGAACAGGCCCTCGAACAATCCGGGTTGAGCTGGACCTTCCTGCGTAATAATCTCTATACCTCGTATGTTTTAGGGGGGATCAAACCGGCCCTGGAATCGGGCTTCCTGGTCAGTGCAACCGGCGATGGCAAGGCGGCATTTGTCACCCGTGAAGATTGTGCTCAGGTGGCGGCGGCAGCGTTGGCCTCATCGACGACCGAGAATCAGAAATTGGATGTGACCGGCCCGGAGGCGATCTCCTATGCCGACCTGGCCGCTGTTATCTCGGATGTCTTTGGGAAGCCGATTACCTTCAAGCCGGTAACGGTGGAGCAAAAAGTCGCTGGGATGGTTCAGGCGGGGCTGCCGGAACCGTTGGCGCGGGGGCTTTCAACCTTTGATCTTGGCATTTCCCAGGGGCGATTAGCGAATGTGAGTTCGGTGGTGCAGGACCTGACCGGACAGACTCCGATGAGTGTCCGCGAGTTTCTAATCGCCAGCCGTGAATAACTGCTCTAAAAGAGGATTGGGGTGCATGCATGTGCACCCTTTTTTGATCTTTGATCGGAACTCCTCCACCTCACCCATTTGACTCGATTTATAGTGTGATGTTTAATGGCCTCACTTTGAGTTGATCTGTGGGAGAACCGATCATGAGTAGTATTCTCGATATTCCATACGTTTCTCAGCGCGACCGGCAGACGGCGGGCTATTCGTTCAACGATTGTGGCCCGGCCTGTCTCGCCATGATGATCCTGGCAACCGGGCAGGAAGTCACCACCGATGGCATTTACCGGCGGGCCGAGATCGCTAACCAGGGACCGCTGGCCGTCAGCACCCTTAAACGGGCGGGCAATCTGTACGACCTTGACCTGAGACGACACGATAAATCCACCGACGGCTCTTTGACCAGCCTCCAAACCTGGATCGATGAGGGCCGACCGGCGATGGTCCTGGTCGATTATTACCCGGTGATGCAGGCCGGATATCACGAATCAACCATCCGGGGCGGGCACTTTGTCACTGTGGTTGGTTATGACGATAATCACGTCTATGTCCACGATCCATATTGGCTGGGCAATGGTGGGGCCTATCGCCAATGGAGTGTCCCGGTCTTTAATCAGGCATGGTATCAATATGGCACCCAATATCAGCGTGTGGCGCTGGTTCCCCGATCATCTCTCGCCGAACTGCAGGAGCCGCCCTATGAAGTGCCGGATGGGATCATGCGGCGTATCCGAGCCAGAGCCTATTTTGAGGGACAGCCCTTGCCCCAGATCCGCAGCCAGGAAGATTACGAGGAAATTCTGGGCTGGCTTGGGAATTGGGGGACGGAATACCAGCGGTATACCGTCAAGTCCGGGGATACCCTCGGCGAGATCTCGGAGCATTTTTTTGGCAGCGCCCAGTTCTATTTATCCATCGCGGCCCTGAGCGGAATCGACAATCCAAACCGGCTCGATGTCGGGATCGAACTGCGGATTCCCGTCCCGCCGGAGAAGGAAAGCATCGCCAAGCCAAAAGAGCGCGAGTTATCGTTCACCAACCAGCAGTTGATCAACGCCTTCTATTATGTCTACCGGGCGCGGCGGAAGATTGATGAATATTGGGATGTGCTGGTTGATGCCGGGTTGGGGCATATCGTCAATGAACGGAGCGCTCGTTACGAAGGCCCGCCGGTCAAGGACCCGCCCAACGTCCCGGAAGATATCAAAGAGGCAGTGCTGGAGGAATTGACCAAAGACCAGGCAATAAAAAAGGGCGCTGATACGGTCAGCGCCCTCACTATGATCATATCGTCTGCCGTTCGCGTTACGGCTGATCGACCTCTACCGGGTCCGGCAGCTCGATTGGTGTGGCTGTCGGTAGGACATCACCGCCCAACGCGGTTGGGGTAGCATTCAGTTCCAGGGCAAAGTCCGGGCGGACTGTGCCGTCAAGCGGGAAGAAGGTGTGATAGGTCGGTGCATGCACCGAGTGCTGGGGATCATCTTCTGACGAGCCATAGAAATCATGCGGGTAGTATTGTGATGGCATGTAATAAAGCAGCTTGTTGCTGTGTGGTTGGAAGAATACCTTGATATAGGTCCCACACGGGACTTCCACCTCCATGTCATCAAAGTAATCCCCGGCTTTCACCTCGATGGTCTGGACGTGATACAAGGGATCTTGTGGTGTGGTGCCGTAGCTCCACAGAATCAAGACCACTCCGTCTTCCGGCGCGACATTAGTCGTGGTGAACAGCGTTCGGACAAAGCAGTCCTCCTGCGGGATGTCGCCGTAGTCGGGTACGCCGGTTGGGTTATCGCGCCACATGTTACCGGTGAAGCATTGCAGATAAACTTTGTCGAGCAGATGGGTACGCTTGCCATCGCCGGAACCGCTCTTATCCCACACTTCGATCCGGTAAACGCCCTTGGGTGAGGCCGCTCCCTCGATCCGGTGTGTTTGCCAGTAGAACGGGCTTTGCTCCTCGGTGAGCGATGCTTCAGCCAGGGCAACAAAGCCGCCCCATTCCGCATCGAAGATCACCAGTTCAAAGTAGTCACGCTTTTCGTTCTCTTCTTTATCGTTGTCTTCGGGGATATTGTCTTCTCCGTAGAGTAAGGTGATCGCCAACTCGACCGAGCCGCAGTCGCTTTTACCTTTCTCGACCCAGGTTCGCAGGGCTTCTGCTTCCTTCTGAGGGTAAGCTAATGCAGTGAAAATAATTGCACAAAGAATAATTAAGATTAGTGCTGCACGCCGTCGCATGGATACACTCTCCATCTATTACAAATCTGACCTGATAATAACATAAATCAGGGGGAAGAGGTAGAAACGGTAGGGTAATCGCCCGATATTTTCCAAAAATTATTGCGCAAGAACCCCCAGGATGTGATATGATAAAGCAAATTATCATTGTCTTATGGGGGAATAATTATGCGACGCCGTATTTTGATTTTGCTGGCGGTGTTGGCTGTTATTGGCCTTCTTGTATTTGTACGCCCAACGACCGGACACGCGGCTCAAGCCTGGGTACACGATCTGAAAAGTGACTGCCAGACGCTGAGTGCCGGGATCACGATGTCGTTTATCACGGACGATGGCGGGAACAAAGACTATTTCCGCATCGAACTCTACGACGATACCAACGGCGGCCTGATCACCGGGTGGAACCTTTCCGTCCGGCGTGATCAAAGCCCATACTATTGGGAAACCGGCCCCTTGCTGGGGGCGGCGGAAGAGGGCCTGTATCGCATGGAGTTGTTTGATGTCGATGCGGCGGGGAACAAACAGCGCTACATCGATCAGGTTTATCACTCCTGTATCACCGGGGCGAGTTGGCGTTCCAACAACCCGATTGATGATGACCCGAACATCCCCAACCCGACCTGCTATTTGTGGATGCCGATCTATACCGTCAATACTGCGCCTGATGATGGCACGGTGATGGTCATGTGGAGCCAGCAAGAGAGCAGTGATTGGCAGGCCATCAACTTCCATGCGGCGACCATCAGCGTTGCCAAGGGTGACCGGCTGGAAGGCCGGTATATCCAGGTGCCTTGTGGAGTCTATGTAAAGGTGTTTTACCAGTTCGATTCCACTAACCTGGTATACTTCATGCCTTCGCAATACCAGCCGGGTGACTATGGTACACCGGACGACGGACGGTTGGATATCAACCCGGCGGATACCAACAGCCCCAGCTATCACACTGCTTTCCCATAGGGAGCAGATATCCGGCCTTAACCATAGCCGCACTACCAGCGCTAAAATCAGGGGCGACTACCATTCATCGGGCAGTCGCCCTGTTGTTTTTATAGGCATATCGAATCAGCATTTTGTTTAGGAGCAGCTATCAACACCCAGCTTTTCTACAACCGGTCGTATGCCCTGGTCCTGGGCATCGACCAATATGATCACCTGCCGCCGGTTCGGACGGCAATGGAGGGGGTGTCGGATATTGCCTCTGTGCTGTCTGGGCGGTATGGCTTCGAGGTGATGGTGTTCACCAGCAGCAAGGTCACCGCGGTCAATGTGCTGGGTTGGTTGGAAGGCATGCAGCGTATCGTTGCCGCCGACGACCGCGTGTTGATCTATTATGCCGGGCACGGTCTGACTCGCGGTGCGGAGATATTTGAACAGGCATATCTGGCCCTATCCGATACCCAACCCGCTGACTGGGACACAGCACTGGCTTTCGAGGTGCTCCGCCAGGAAGCGGAACGTCTCAAGGCGCGGCATGTGCTTTTCTTGCTGGATAGCTGCCAGGGTGGATTGGGAATCAAGGGGCAGGTGCAAACCGGCACCCCCAACGATCCAGCCTATTACCTATCGCGCCCGGCCTGTTACGTGATTGGGGCAGGGGGCAAAGAGGTCGTCGAGCCGGGAACGACCCTCAGCGGCCAACACAGCCTGTTTACCGCTGAGGTGCTGCGCTGGCTGACCGACGATTCGCTCAGGCCGCCGGATGGTCTGTGGCGGGCCAGCCGGATGGGAGCCTACCTGGAGCGGGCGGTTGCCCGTGATCGCTACGGTCATTACCAGCCGGTGCATGGACTGCTTTCCGGTGATGGCGATTTTCTGTTTCACTGGTCGGTGGGGCCGGATGTACCCCAGCCCATCGGGAAAAGCCTCCACTCGACAAGCTGGAGATTGCGCAAGGAAGCGGTCAGAATCCTGGCCGACATGGCGACTGGCGATCAGACCGGTTTTGCCCACGAGTGGTTGGAACGGCTGCGTTATGACCCGGATGCCCGGATCCGGCAGGCGGTGCAAGACCTGATCGCCGAGGAGGTGATCAGCATCCCGGCCCCGTCACCGGGAGCTGCCGAACCATCACGGCTGTGGGTATACGTTGGGATAGGTGT
>JBNKDD010000333.1:0-5836 GCA_050288085.1 Anaerolineae bacterium | reverse complement strand
GAACTGCCGCCGGTTTATCGAGGGGGCTGCCTCGCTTTCCTGCGGTTCAGCAGGCCGGGGAAGATGCCAATCATCTATCTGGCGATATCCCCGGATAATGACACCCGCCCAGATAAGAGCGACTATGCTGTGCCAGAGAATAGTCAATACAGGGGAGAAGTCAGCTGAATCGGTTGCATCTGAGGCAAAACTGATCGCGAGCATGGGGAAATCTAATAATGCAGCGGCAGCTAATACCGGCATCAACCCCGGTCGGACATAGTTCTTTCTCAGTACAACAAGCAGTAAAAGTCCGGCAGTCACAATCAACAGCCAGAATACCAGGGCTGCCATCCAGCCGATCACGGGAAAGGCGATATTTGTATCAGGTGAAGTCAGCAGATTTCTTGAATTGAGAAGGTTAACCTCAATGGCTGCTTCAAGTAAATCGTAGGGGACAAACGATAAGCCGGTCAGTTTGTGCATGACAAACATCACGGCAATGATAGACACTCCGACCAAAGTGCTTGTAATGAAAGCCAACCAGATGAAAGGGGGGCGAGAACCACTCACTATACTAACCAATCTGTATCTTGAAAACGCCGACCGGGAAAGACGATAGATAAAAGAATATCACTTATTACAAAAGATACCCCCCCTAACAGGAGATAGAAAAAGAGTATCTGCCAGATTGTAACGTCCAGAGGGATATTGGTGGGCAGCATGCGGACGACATACCACGCCGTTATACCTTCAAGCAGCCAGCCGATTAATTCAAAGAATACCGGCCAGTCATGATCCCAGCGCAATTTCTGAAGTGTGACATAGAGTATATCCCAGGCAAAACCCAGCACGATAATGACCAGTAAATAAAGCAAAAGTACGCTCACGCTGATTTCTGACAGCGCGACAAAAATTAACAGGGTTATCAATCCGCCGGGCAGCAAACTTAACAGACGGCTTCGCCAGCGATAGAGCAGGGTGAAAGCTTTCATGCAGGCGAAGCTCCTATCATCCAGCGCAGCCATTGCGTGAGCGATGTCCAGCCCACAAGACGGCGTATACCCGGCGCTTTGAGTTTCCTCAGAGCATTGACAGACTGTCCGGCAGCAAATTGATGGCCAGCAAAAGTTCCAGCAGGGGCATAAGGCCCACCAGCAGCCATGGCGCCGGATAAATAAACACGCCCCGATTCATTACGTAAACCGGCAACTTCAAACTCTTCCGATACATGAATAGTATTCAGACTGGTGCGGGGCAAGTCATAGGTGGAAATCAAATCCTGAATGACCGGATGATTCTCAATCGCGACCTTTAGATCGGTTGCATCAATGATAAAGTCGGTTGTGATCCGAGTTTCTTCATTAATGGTGCTGGTGCTGTGAATAATGGTAACGACGCTTCCTTCTTCTGTAGGCCGTACCTGCTCAATGCTTCCAAAACGAGGCTGATACCATCCCTCTGTGAGCCCCTCTTTTATGAGATTCAGCCACTCTCTTTCAGGGATTACGGTTATGCCACCCCAATCCACCAGCAGTTGATCACGCTCGAATTGGTCAGCATGCGTGTAGCGGTCGTGGAGATCCCCTCGGTAAACAGCTTTAGGCCATCCCAACTCTTGCAGCTCCCAGTAATTTTCGACCCGGCGGCGATTGAAACCGTAACGGTTACCATTGACCCTGGGGGCATCTTGCAGATGGATAATATTGATATTCGGGTTGCGGCGCTGCTCTAAGGCCAGTCGATGAAATATGCGTGCGGCGGCCATGCCCTGACCTCTTAGCAACACATCGCCTCCATTTTCACGCAAATCCTGGTAGAGATGTTCGTGTACTTCGTAGGCATTTACCACTTTGCGGAAGTCGCCGGTATGGACTCGATAAGCCTGTAAATCTGGTGCAAAGCGAATACCAGGCGAACCAAAGGCGATATGGAGATGGGTGGTAACAATGAGCTTATACTGTGTGCGGGCAACCTGACCGGTAGGTGAATAAATCACCAGATATCGCCCATCGGTTGTTTGCCGGATACGAAGCACATACCCGAACTGCCAGATAGCCTCCCAGTTAATACGCTCCACTTCTCGCCGCATGCCCTCAATAAAGTCCTTCAGGCGCGGGTGGTAATGATCAGCCATGAATGGAGCCCCAACAAGCTGCCAATTTATCCTGGCAGCCTGTTTAAGATTGCCGTGTGTGAGATGCTGCCAGCTTTCCCGGAGGGCATAACCCGGCCATCCCCAGATATTATCCAGGGTCTGACGGGTATCACAGCGCAGACGATCTTCCGGTGATATTTGGGAGGCTTTACACAGGCGCTGAAAATGTTTGACCGGATCAAAAGCTGTGCCAATGATGGTTATATCTTCGTTTTTGGCCCCGGCTATGAGAAGCCGATCTACCCAGGCGAAACTTGCCAATCCCCCCCCGACCGTCAGATAGCGAGTTTCAGCGAATTCTTCCTCCAGCTGAGCAAGATCGATCTGTGGTGATGAAAAAACAGGAGGCAAAAGAACAGCAGCAGGTGGTGGGGGTAACTCTGATTCTGAGGGCTGCGATTTTTTTGCCTTATCCTGCGTTTCAGCAATCAGCCAACTCAGATTAGATTGTGCAAAAAGAATCGTCTCGCTCGTATCATGTTCGGAGGAAACCGCCTCATCTTTTTCGCCTACGGTTTGATGTTCTCTTTGATGGCCGGGTTCCAGTTCTATTGAACATTCAAAGATAAAAGGGCCAATCTGGAAATTGCCGGGAGGTTCCAAGAGCACTTGGTCCCGGCGCTGCCCCTCAACCCATATCCCATTCAGGCTGTCAAGGTCTTTAAGCGTCAGGAGGCCATTCTCGTAAGTTAAATGTGCATGCTCAAGGGATACCGTGTTATCCGGGAGGACAATTGTATTATCACCCCTGCGGCCAAACGAAACTGAAACCCCGACTTCACCATCAAGAGGATGGCGAAAGGTGTTAAACACCCCTGTATTGGGATCAGCCCAGGTGAGATAAAGGTAGAGATGTTTTGATACGGCCATGGTCACATTATGTCGGGAGCCAGAATCCAGTATTTCAAGATCGTTTTGCCTGTCAAGATCATCATACTGTCAGCATACCACACCTGGCTAAGAGCACAAGCGGATCAATCCAGGGGCTTTGGTCGCATTTTTGGTAAATCACTAAAGCAATACGCATATCAATTGACCTGAAAGCAATTCTGTTTATTTTCTGCAATTATTTTAAGCAAGCTGGTATCTACAATAAGGCGGATTCGATTTTCAGCTATTGGCGGGCGGGTATACAAAGGGCTTCACCTCAGGATGATCACGATAATAGCCACGATGCTTGTCTGGTAAGAGGTTAGCCAATTCGACCATAATTTGCCCGGTATATGTTTCCAGGTCTTCTTTACGAGCGCGACCATCAGGCAGGCTAAAGGGTTTTCCATATCTCACGACAATTTCCGGGCGGCGCAGCTTTTTCCATGCCGTCGGCGCATCAAGTGTCCCCCAGGCCACTACCGGTATAATCGGGGTAGCCGCTTTTGTTGCTATATAAGCAACTCCTGTTTTACCCTTTTTTAACTCACCTGTTTTGCTACGTGTTCCTTCGATTGCCATAATTAGCATATACCCATCGGCCAGAACTGCCAGGCTTTGATCAAGTGCCCGGCGATCCACACTACCCCGGTTGACAAAAATAGCTCCCACGATTCGCATGAAGACACCAAAAAAATGATAACGGTATTTTTCAGCGGTAAGCGTATAGCACATGCGGGGAATAGTGGTTCCAATCACAGGGGGGTCGAGATAGCTCATATGATTGGTTACCATCAGCAGTGCGCCATCAGGTGGCACATTTTCAAGGCCATGTACCTGAACATTCGCCACAGCATTTATCAGTATTCGGGTGATGAATATTCCCACTTTACGGAGAGGCATATTGACAGATGGATAGGTTTCGTTGCTCATGATGATAACCTCAGCGGGAGAAATGAGCAGGGTACAATTCCTATAAGATAATTTAACAACACCTTAGCTAGAATAAATCACTTCAAGAATCTGGACAAACTGGTAGTGATCTGGAATATGCAGGAATAAATAAGAATCGGCGCAATCACTTGTGTTATATATACTAGGTTAGCCAGAAAAGTCCACACCATTCAAGAGAATGTCTTCGCGCTCTGTAGATGTAGAGTTTCTCTCTATTTAAGCTTGCTCACGATGCCAGCCATTCACTGTCGTATTTCCTCAATTAAAGAGGGGGATCATTATGTCCATAGATAATCGTAGAGTAGTCGTTACGGGATTAAGTGTCATTTCACCGCTAGGTGAACTGCCATTGTTCTGGGAATCTCTACAGTCTGGTCATTCTGGAATCAGAAAAATCAGTTCGTTTGATGCTGATTCACTCAATTGTCAGGTTGCAGGTGAAGTCGATTTCGATCCATCTAAGTATGGTATTTCAATAAAACAAGTGTCTCGCCTTTCACGTGCGTCGCTCTTAGCTACCGCTGCAACCCGATCGGCTCTGATGGATGCAGCGTTATCTGAGGCTGATCTTGCCAGGGAGGGCGATAGAATCGGTGTATCTCTTGGTACAGCAAATGCCGGGTTTGAAGTGCTTCTGGCCGAGGTTCTAAGAAATCGATTAGAGGGAAAACGAATGCGTCCAACTGCGTTAATCAATGGCCTGCCTAATATGCCAGCTCATTATGTCAGTGCAGATGTCGGCGCAACCGGGCCGTTGTATACCGTCTCCGCAGCCTGCGCAAGTGGCACTCAGAGTATTGGAGTCGCGTGCGATCTCATACGAAATGGCAGGGCCGATATTGTCATTTCAGGAGGTGTTGACTGCCTGGTTCATGAGGCTGTGATGAAAGGTTTCGAAGGAATGGGAATTCTTTCAACTGGCTTTAATGATACGCCGTCGGCTGCCAGCCGTCCTTTTGATGCACAGCGAAACGGCTTTGTTATGAGTGAAGGCGTAGGGATTTTGATTTTAGAGTCTCTTGAGCACGCACTTCAACGATCTGCACATATTTATGCGGAGGTTATTGGGCATTCGTCTTCTTCAGATGCATTCCACAGCGCAGCCCCAGATGCAGAAGGGGTAGGAGCCGCAAATGCAATGCATTGGGCACTAAAGGATGCTGCACTCTCACCAAAGGAAGTAGATTATATTAATGCACATGGGACAGGGACAAAAATAAACGACATTGTAGAGACTCTGGCTATCAAAAATGTGTTTGGTGACTATGCCTACGGCACACCTATTAGCTCAACAAAAAGTATGTTGGGGCATAGTATGGGGGCATCGGGTGCCCTTGAGGCTATCGTCTGCATTCTATCAATTACTGATAGGATCGTTCATCCAACTATCAACTTAACGAACATGGATCCAGAGTGTGATTTAGATTATGTGCCTAATATTGCCAGAAGAGCACATATTCAAGTGGCTCTCTCCAACAGCTTTGGACTAGGCGGGCAAAATGCATGCATTCTCTTTCGACAGTTTGCCTGATAATGGGTGCTGCAAATGAAAGTGATCCCCCTTTGCATACAGCCAGTTGGCCATAGCGCCTACCTATCGATCCATATCACTGAAATCAACGGCAGACCCAAACCATAGAGCCGCCACAGCAAACCATGTAAAGCAGCCTAGTCAACTGTACAGGTGAGCACTGTGGTAGGCAGGTCACCATCATAACAGTCGTAGGTAACCTTTATTCCCTCTACCCACGCATCCCATTGAACAATTAATGTTCAAAGATACTGCGGTTGTCAATATCACTCTATCTTTGCACTTTTAGGTCATGCTGCGAGAAGTTGGAAAAGCTCCTCGGGCGTGATACCGGATGAAAACTG
>JBNKDD010000332.1:0-5952 GCA_050288085.1 Anaerolineae bacterium | reverse complement strand
AGGAGCAATCGTATAAAGTGTGCTAAATCAAAAGGGCGAAGCACTGCTTCGCCCTTGTTGTCTTTTTGCCAGGTTCTATTCTAGGCCGGGGCAGGAGCCGGTGGGAAATCCAGGTTAGGTGAGGAATCTTCACTCTCTTCCTCAGAAGATTTCTTGGTTTTCTTCGTCGTCTTCTTTGACCGGGATGAACTGGTTGGTTTCTGCTCTTCCAATTGGTCGCCATCCATCAACGTGACGAAGGCTTCACGATCCAGCGTCTCAACCTCCATCAAGGTCTCGGCAACCAGATCAAGTTTATCCCGATGATCGACTAAAACCTTGCGAGCTCTTTCATAAGCATCACTAACAAGGCGGCGCACTTCGTTATCGATCTCTTCAGCGACTGCATCGCTGTAATCTCGCTGTTCGCCAATTTCGCGCCCCAGGAAGACCAGTTCGTCTTTTTGTCCGTAGACCATCGGGCCGAGCTTTTCACTCATTCCAAAGCGAGTAACCAGATCACGAGCACTCTTGGTGGCCTGCTCCAGATCGCCTTTCGCGCCGGTAGTGATCTCGCCAAAGGCAAGGTCTTCTGCAATTCGACCACCCAGGGTCATTGCCATCTCGTCCAGGAATTTGGAGCGAGACTTAAGCAGAATGTCATCACCGAGCATGAGGGTGTACCCACCAGCCATACCGCGTGGGACAATCGTTACCTTCATCACCGGTTCGCAGTGGGGCATAAAGTGCCCGACTACCGCGTGCCCGGCTTCATGAAAAGCGATGATCTTGCGCTCTTCCTCGCTGATTAACCGGCTGCGCCGTTCCGGTCCCATCACCACCCGCTCAATGGCTTCCTGGAACTCTTCCATGTTGATGGTCTTCTTGTTCCGGCGTGCCGCCAAGATCGCGGCTTCGTTGACCATGTTTTCAATATCTGCGCCAACAAATCCCGGAGTTCCCTTTGCCAATATGTTTAAATCAACATCACTGCCCAGTGGCTTCCCCCGTACATGGACTTTCAGGATGCCCTCGCGCCCGCGCACATCTGGATGATCCAGTACGACCCGCCGGTCGAAGCGTCCAGGGCGAAGCAGTGCCGGGTCAAGGATATCCGGTCGGTTAGTCGCTGCAACGATGATCACGTTGGTGTCGGTGTCAAAACCATCCATCTCGACCAGAATCTGGTTGAGGGTCTGTTCACGCTCGTCATGTGAGCCACCCAATCCAGCCCCGCGATGCCGTCCGACGGCGTCGATCTCATCTACAAAGACGATACAAGGGCTGTGGCGCTTGGCCTGATCGAACAGGTCGCGCACACGGCTGGCACCTACGCCGACAAACATCTCTACAAATTCCGAACCGGAGATTGAGAAGAACGGTACGCCTGCCTCACCACTGGTAGCCTTTGCCAGCAGGGTTTTACCCGTTCCGGGCAGGCCGACCAACAAAACACCTTTCGGAATCCGTGCGCCAAGTTGGATAAACTTATCCGGCTCACGGAGAAATTCGACGACCTCGTACAGTTCCTCTTTAGCCTCATCACAACCGGCCACATCGTCAAAGGTAACGGTCGGTTGATCGCCCGTAAACATCCGGGCGCGGCTCTTACCAAATGAAAGCGCCTGATTGTTTGTCCCCTGGGCCTGCCGCATCATCATGTAAATCACAATAACCACAATACCCAACGGCAGTAAATAAACGAGGACGGAGAGAATGCTTTGCCAGTTAGTTGTTTTTTGGTAAACCCACTCAATCCCTGCCAACTGCTCCGTCGAAACGCCCAACTCGGCTATCTGTTCCTGAGCCGTACTGCTGGGGTCCTTGGTCGAGACAGCCTGGGTGCCATCTTTAAGTGAGATGTTTAACTCATCTGAATCATTGATGACAATCTTTTCGATATTGCCTTCTTTAGCTGCTATAGCGACTTCACTGATGGCCCATTTATCCGGGTTTTCCTGGTTGGCAAGTGCCCCCCAAATAATAACGGCAACGGCAAAGATAATGAGTAAATATACAAAACCGTGCCTGAATCGAGTTGAATTCACTTACCTATACTCCCAAAATATAATCGACGCGGTTGCGCCAAATGACTTATACTTTCATTATACCAGATAGAAGAATCCCCCTCAAAGCTCCGTTGTGCAATGAGATGATTTTGAGACGTAAGGATTTGCAACCGGCCAGAATAGCGTATAATTGGAAACTGATACCATTAGAGTATGCATGCCATATAATGTCCTTGCAGGAGGTTTAGCGTGGCGGACAGCCTCGAACAAGTCGCAGCCGAAGTAGCGGCCTGCACAAAATGCCCACTCCATCAATCTCGTGCCAACCCTGTGCCGGGCGAAGGGTCACCCAATGCCGATATCATGTTTATCGGTGAAGGGCCGGGTTTTCATGAAGATAATTCTGGTCGCCCCTTTGTCGGCGCGTCCGGACAATTTCTAACACAAATGCTTGAGGATATCGGGCTCAAGCGGGAAGATGTGTTTATCTGCAATGTGGTCAAGTGTCGCCCTCCCAGCAATCGCGATCCCCAGGCTAATGAGATCGAAGCCTGTCGGGAATATCTTGATCGCCAGATTGAATTAATCAATCCGAAGGTAATTGTTACGCTGGGGCGGTTTAGCATGGCCCGGTGGTTCCCCTCGGCACGGATTTCTAAAATTCATGGACAGCCGCGTAAGGTCGGCAATCGGCTGATCATTCCCTTTTTCCATCCGGCAGCCGCACTTCATCAGGCCAGCCTGAAAGCTACTGTTCTGGAAGATTTTAAAAAGCTGCCGGAATTTGTAGCGCACATGGGTGGTGAGCAGCCACATGTAGATGATGCCGATTCTGAATCGGATGATGATTATCAGCAATTGAGTTTGTTCTAGTCAGTGTGGTTGAAGGGTGAGACATCATGACAGATAAGAAAAAAGTTGGCGATGTGCACGCACCGGTTGAGGATGTTGAAGTCCCGCTCGGTCTGAAACTACTGGTGTTGATCATGGTGCTGGCGCTGTCCGGGTTGATTACCCTGGTGGTGATCTGGGCCAGCCGACTCGGTATTCTGGCAATTAACTTTTAGATTGATCACACTAGCAGCCTAAACCAGGAGCAAATCCCATTTGAGCATAGCACAACGTCGTTATCTGTATCTGGTTGTCTTTACGAGCGGCATGACCGCACTGGCAATCGAACTCAGCGCTTCCCGGCTGCTGGGAACCGTCTTTGGAACCAGTAACATTATTTGGGCCAATATCATTGGCCTGATTCTTCTCTACCTGACTGCCGGGTATTTCCTCGGCGGTCGGTTGGCGGATCGCAATCCATACCCTGAACCGTTCTACCGGGTAATTCTATGGGGTGCATTTACAACTGGCTTGATCCCCGTGCTTGCCCGACCTGTGCTGAAGTTCGCCGGATGGGCGGTCTTGAATGTTAATTCAGCGGTGCTGGTGGGATCGTTTGGCGTGGTGCTGATCCTCTTTTCTGTGCCGGTCACCTTATTAGGGATGATATCGCCCTTTGCCATCCGGCTGGCGATTGAGGATGCAGAAAGCGCCGGACAAGTCTCCGGTCGAATGTATGCCGTCTCGACTATAGGCAGCATTCTGGGAACATTCCTGCCGGTGCTGGTTCTCATTCCATTGATCGGAACCAGCTTCACCTTCATTGCCTTCGCCGCACTCCTGACCATTATTGCTTTGGTTGGTCTATGGATGGTCAACCGCAAGCAGGCGCTTCGCTTTATGTGGGTCCCGGTGGCCTTAATCATACTGGCTATTATCATCTCGCAGATGGGGACAACCCTCCGCCCAATTCCAAGCGGCACGACCCTGATCTACGAAGATGAGTCGGCTTACAATTACATCCAGGTGATACAGTGGAACTCCGCTAACGTGCTGCTGCTCAACGAAGGCCAGGGTATTCACTCGATGTATTATCCTGAAAGCCCGGAGTACATCGAAACCAGGGGAACATGGGACTACTTTCTGGCGGCCCCTTTTTTTAACAATCCTCCCTACACCCCGGATGATGTGAACAGTCTGGCGCTGGTTGGACTGGCAGGTGGCACGATTGCCAAACAGTACACCACCGTCTTTGGCCCGATCCCAATAGATGGTTTTGAGATCGACCCGGCGATTGTCCAGACCGGGCAAGACTACTTTGGGATGGATGAAGAAAACCTCAACGTGATTGTTCAGGATGGCCGCTATGCTTTACATATTAGCGAGAACACCTATGATGTGATCGGGGTGGATGCTTACCGGCTGCCCTATATCCCCTGGCATCTGACCACCGTTGAATTTTTCCAGGATGTCCACAACCATCTTAGTGAGCAGGGTGTGTTGGCGATTAACGTTGGGCGCACTGTCAACGACCGGCGGCTGATCGATGCATTCGCGGCGACGATGGGCGAAGTTTTCCCGTCGATTCATGTGATCGATGTGCCGGGGAGCTGTAACAGTATTATGGTGGCGACCGTCCAACCGACCGATCCTGACAATCTGCTTGAGAATATGGCCCAGTTTGATGACAGTGTGTACCCATTGCTGCGAACTGTAATCGCTACCGCTCACCAACAAATTCGCCCGGTGCCAGAAGGTGGCCCGATCTTCACTGACGATCATGCTCCCATCGAGCAGTTAACCGACTCGATCCTGGTTAACTTTGTGCTGAGTGGCAGCAGCGCCCTCCCCTGCCAATAGCATTTCTACGGAGTCTTTTATGAATAATCCCGAAACTGCCGGTGATTCTGGGTTAGTTCTCCCCAGTTGGTTGACCATCATCATGCATATCATTATCACGGCGGGACTGCCGTTGGTGTTGATCCTGTTGAATGCTCGCGTGTTAATGAGCAATGCCTTTCTGAAGTGGGAGTACGACCGGCCAACCTTCCCGGAAGATTCGTATGGCTTCACCAAAGAAGACCGACTGGCTTATGCGCCGCTGGCTTTGGGTTACCTGTTTAACAATGAGGGGATCGAGTTTCTGGGGGGTCAGACTTTCCCGGATGGATCGCCGCTGTACAATGAGCGCGAACTGTCCCACATGTACGATGTGAAGGTGGTCACGCAGGGATTGATGCGGTTCGGGTTTGGGCTGCTGGGCGTGATGGTGGTTTGCGTGATTGTGATGGCTGCCAGTCCAGGTGCCCGGCCAACGCTTTACAAGGCGTTGTTTATGGGAAGTGTGTTCACCGTCGGGCTGATTGTTGTTGGGTTGGTGCTGACCGCTACCTCGTTTAACTGGCTGTTTACGCAATTTCACGGCCTGTTCTTTGAGGGTGACTCGTGGCTGTTCCTGTTTTCGGATACGCTGATCCGGCTGTTCCCGATCCGGTTCTGGACGGATGCCTTTGCGTTGATGTTCGGTGGGGCGTTGGTTGAAGCGATCGTTATCGGTGTGGTAATGTGGCGGTTGATGCGTTGATTGTATTCAGTTTGTCAGTGCTCACGAGGGCGAGTTTGCCCGGTGCACTAGCCAGAACATAGCAGAAATTTATGTGAGCGATTCCTGCCAAGTGGGGGCATCCAGAGCAAGACGGATGCCCTTTTTAATTCCTGACGGGGTCTTTTCCCGGCGACGCTCACAAAGAGGCATGGCGTTGCCATGCCGGGCGAGACATGTCTCGCCCCTACACCACGATTCTAAGAAACTGTAAAAATATAAGTCCGCACTTTTCGATCTTGCCCTCACCCCTAAATCCCCTCTCCCTCAGGGCGAGGAGACTTAAAGCCGATCCATAATTCGGAACTGGCGAAAATGCGGTGTTGTTTCTTTACGGCTCCTAACGACTCCAATTGCATCGTTGCCCAGCCATTGACCCACTGGATATCCGCGTATGTACATGATTGTTCAATCTTCCATCCGCACACATCCCCTATCCCCGTTACCATGACCGCGCCTGACACGATACAATCAGCCCAGTAAAATCAACAGAAAAAAATCACAGCGATAGGGACAATATGCCACATCAAG
>JBNKDD010000331.1:0-5986 GCA_050288085.1 Anaerolineae bacterium | reverse complement strand
GATCACTGCGCAAACGATGGCGATCAGCGCCGCCGCAAGAGAAATCCATGGTAAAGCACGTTTGAGTCGATTCATAAGTTTCTCCTCTTGATGATAATGACCAGGCTTGCTACTGGGGATAGCAGTATGTTCGTCAACAGAGGCAAAGCCAGCATTAGCCAGCGCTCACTCCCTGTAATATTCATATCTATTTCACCAACTTTTGCCAGAACCCACAGGGCAACTAATCCTCCTAAGGCAGAAAGCGCTGCCAGGATTTTGATGGGAAATGCTGATGAAGCTTTTTCAGAGCGCAGTTCGCGTACCAATCGATGGTGCATAGCCTTCTTTAGGGTGGGGTCAAGGCGAGCTTCGTCGCCTAGGCCAGCCTGGAGCAGGCGCGTAATATTGGATTGGGTGAAATCATCGCCAGGTTGAGTCATGGTTTACAATTCCTCTGCCTCATATGCTGCTCGAAATGCTGCTCTGGCCCTACTAAGTAACGACTCGGTAGCCTTGTAGGACTTACCAAGTTGTTGGGCGATCTGGCCCACGCTTTGCTCATTGGCATATTGTGCCACCAGGGCAGTGCGATAATCGTCCGGTAATGCCATTAAGGTTTCCACCACACGTGCCCGCACTGCACGATCGGCAAGAATTCTTTCAGGTAGTGGGCTATCGTCCATGGTGGCTTCTATGACCTCGGTAGGGACGGTTGAGAATATCTGAGCGTGTCGCCGCTGTTTTCGGCAGTAATCGGCGATCTTATGCCGCGCCAGGCTGCACAACCAGGTAAACAGACGGCTTTGACCACGGTAGCTCTTGATGGATCGCAGTGCGGCCAGCCAGGTCTCTGACCAGATTTCTTCAACATCCGAGCGCGGAGCATCCAGATGGTGATAGATGAAGGCAAACAGCGGATCGGCATAGTGCTCATAGAGCACCGTCAGAGCCGCTTCATCTCCTTCAACAACACTCTGGGCAAGCTGGATATCTGATGTCAATGCATCTGGCTGGATAGTTTGTCTCATTTGAATATTAGTCGTCTGAGAAGCATGAATCCTTCGCCTGGATGCCGAGCAAAAGGCCGGAATACCTGTCGCCAATGCTCTTTCGGTGAAAGGGAATGCTACAACATAATGATAAGATGATCTGGCCTTTTATGCTCCGTGCTCCATGAAATGTTTGGATAGTAGTGTTTCGTGTAGCTAAACTATCTAATCGAGCACGTAAAAAACGACGATTTGTTTTATACTGGGAATATGAACCTGAAACTTCGCCGCATCATAATCATCGTGCTGGGATTGCTGGGTGCAATCCTGGCCTGTAATGTGCCGGGTACGCTGCCTAACCGCCCGGTAGTCGAAATTCAATCGCCGGTGTCGGGGATGGTGACGCCGATCGATGAGCCGCTGATCATCTCCTCGATAGCGACCGATCCGACCGGATCGGGCGTCTCACGGATTGAGTTGTTTATCGATGGTGAGTCGATGCTGGTCGATGAGTCGCCGGGTGATCCCCAGGTGATCTTCGATGTAGCCCAGGAATGGGTGCCATCCGAAGAGGGGCAGGCGACGATCACGGTGATCGCTTACCGGGAAGATGGTACACCCAGCCGCCCGTCAACTATCACGGTGACGGTAGTCGGAATGACGGCTGATCCGAATCAAACGCCCTCTGTCACAGCGTCGAGGAGTGGAAGTTCCCAGGAGTCTGATGACCCGGCCTCGACGGAATCTCCGGCGGCTACCTCAGCGTCAGTGGTGCAGGGGGAAGTCCTGGTTAATGCCAATATCCGATCCGGGCCGGGGCCGTTTTGTGATATCATCGGGGCGGCCAGCCGGGAAGATGTGATCAACCTGTTGGAGTACAGCAAGGATGGACTCTGGTATAAAACAGACTTCCTCGGTTCGAACCGGACCGGCTGGATATTTGTTGATCCGGTCGAGGTGATCGGTGATCCGGATGATATCCCACAAGGTGACCGGTCAGGGTGTCGGGGCTGCGGGGATGAGGTGTGTTATTCGGATGAAACCTGCGATTCCTGCCCGGAAGACTGCGGGTTGTGTTGTGGCAATGGCACCTGCGAGGCTGAATACGGCGAGGACTGCGGGACGTGTGAGTTAGACTGCGGGCCGTGCTGTGGGAATAATACCTGTGAGCCGGGGCGCGGTGAAGACTGCGGTACCTGTTCGCTGGACTGCGGGCCGTGCTGCGGGAATGGCGCATGTGAGGCCGGACGCGGTGAAAACTGTGCGACCTGTGCGGCAGACTGCGGATCATGCTGTGGGAACGGGTTATGTGAAGCGGGGCAGGGGGAGAACTGCGCGACCTGTCCGAGCGACTGTGGTAACTGCTGCGGCAATGGGCTGTGTGAAGCGGGCCGCGGCGAGACCTGTTCGTCCTGTCCGGGCGACTGCGGTGTGTGTGCTCCGGTGTGCGGAGATGGAACGTGTGACGCGACTGAGGATTGCACTTCCTGCCCGGCGGACTGCGGCGCGTGTGTGCCGGTGTGCGGAGATGGAACGTGTGACGCGACTGAGGATTGCACTTCCTGCCCGGCAGACTGTGGGGCGTGTGCTCCGGTGTGCGGGGATGGAACCTGTGACGCGACTGAGGATTGCACTTCTTGTCCGGCAGACTGTGGGGTGTGTCCGTAGATTGAAATGATGGGAATCAAAAAGGCCGCCTCACCAGCGGCCTTATTTCTTTTGAGGAGGGAGGGGGCTACATCATGCCGCCCATGCCACCCATACCGCCCATGCCACCACCGCCGGGCATCGGGGGTTCATCTGCGGGAATGTCGGTGACGAGAGCCTCGGTGGTGAGGATCATGGCGGCGATACTGGCTGCATTCTCCAGCGCCCCACGGGTCACCTTGGCCGGGTCGATGATGCCTTCGCTGATCATATCGACAAATTCACCGGTCATGACATTGTAGGCAATGTTCTGGTTGCTCTGTTCGTTTTGAGCACGGCGCACATTTTCGATGATGACCGCGCCATCCAGCCCGGCGTTAGCTGCCAGCTTGCGCATGGGAGCTTCCAGGGCCTTGCGGACAATAGACACACCAGTTTGCTCGTCGGCGTATTGCATCTCGATGCTGTCAAGAGCCTTCATCGCATTGATCAGGGTCACGCCGCCGCCGGGTACGATCCCTTCTTCAACGGCTGCACGGGTCGCGCTCAGAGCATCCTCGACGCGGTGCTTCTTTTCCTTGAGTTCGACTTCGGTGCCTGCACCGACCTTGATGACGGCCACGCCACCGGCCAATTTAGCCAGCCGCTCCTGGAGCTTTTCACGGTCGTAGTCGGAGGTGCTTTTGTCGATCTCAACGCGAATCTGATCCATCCGGCCACCGATCAGCTTGTCTTCTCCCTTGCCACCGATGATAACGGTGTCGTTCTTGTTGGAGAGGACTTTGTCGGCCTGGCCGAGGTCGTCAAGCGTCACGCTTTCCAGCTTCTGGCCGAGGGCTTCGGCGACGACCGTGCCACCGGTCAGGATGGCGATATCTTCCAGCATGGCCTTGCGGCGATCACCAAAGCCGGGGGCTTTGACGGCGAGGACGTTCAGCATGCCGCGCAGTTTGTTGAGTACCAGGGTTGCCAGGGCTTCGCCGTCGACGTCTTCGGCGATAATGACCAGGTTGCGGTGACCGCGGTTGAGCATCTTTTCGAGCAGTGGAACCATGTCCTGCGCGGAGGAGATCTTCTTTTCGTGCAGCAGGATGAAAGGTTCTTCTATGATAGCTTCTTGCGTTTCGGGAGCGGTCATAAAATAGGGGCTGATATAGCCGCGGTCAAATTGCATCCCTTCGACGTACTCGGTTTCGAAGCCCAGACCCTTGCCGTCTTCGACCGTGATCACGCCGTCTTTGCCGACCTTGTCCATCACATCAGCGATCAGTTCGCCGATTTCGCGGTCCTGAGCGGAGATCGATGCGACGCTGCCGATCTCTTCCTTGGTGCCGATTTCGACGGCCTGCTCAAGGATGGCGTTAGCGACGGCCTCGGTTGCGGCCATGATGCCACGCTTGATCAGCATCGGGTTGGCACCGGCGGCCACGTTCTTCAGGCCCTCAGTAACCATGGTGTGGGCTAAAACGGTGGCGGTGGTGGTGCCGTCACCGGCAATGTCATTGGTCTTGGTGGCGGCTTCCTTGAGAAGCTGCGCGCCCATATTCTCGTAGGGGTCTTCCAGTTCGATTTCTTTGGCGACCGTCACACCGTCGTGGGTGATGGTGGGAGCGCCCCACTTCTTATCGATTGCCACGTTGCGACCCTTGGGGCCGAGCGTGGTGGCAACCGCGTTGGCTACCTGATCGATGCCGCGCTGGAGGCGGCGGCGGGCGTCTTCACTGAATGCCAGTTGTTTTGCCATATTCCGAGTTCTCCTTTAATAAGGTAAGCCGCTTAAGACGTGCGGCTTCAAGTCAAGATAATCTGCCGGGGCTTACGATTCGACAACTGCCAGGACGTCGCTCTCTTTGAGGATTTTTACTTCCTTGCCTTCGAGCTTAATGTCGGTGCCAGCGTACTTACCGTACAGAACCGTGTCGCCTTCTTTGACATCCATGGGGATGCGGGCGGAGCCGTCTTCTTTGTAAGCTCCGGGGCCAACAGCCAATACCACACCCTGCTGGGGTTTTTCTTTGGCCGTCTCTGGAATGAAGAGGCCGCTCTCGCGGCGGGTTTCCGCCTCTTTGGGCTCAACGACCAGACGATCTCCGAGTGGACGTAGTTTTAACTTACTCATCCAATACCTCCGTTACGCAAGATTCAATTTCCTTTGGATTAGCACTCTAGGCTACTGAGTGCCAATTATAACGCGTTTGTATAAGAATTGCGTTAGTATTTTGGAGGATTCTTTTATGCTGGCTATTCAGTAAGCTGTAAAATGGATAGAGCTACCTGTAGCACTGCACTTTAACTCTGGAGGCTAAACAACTTGGAACCCGAAATTACGCGACGATACAACGACTGGATTTTGAAAGAAGCATTGAGCCGGTATGACCTTCACGAAGATCAGATCACGCCATTGGATGGCTTTGAAAATTATATCTATGAATTTCAACGGGGTAGGGCGGCATACATTCTGCGTATTGGACATTCTCGCCGACGCACGGTTGAACTGATCCAGGGGGAAGTGGATTGGATTAATTACCTGGCTGATGGCGGGGCCTGGGTTGCGCGGGCGATCCCATCAGCGCGAGGGAATTTAGTAGAATCAATAGACGATGGACATGATGATGGTGGTCAATTTCTGGCTACAGCCTTTCACAAAGCGCCAGGTGGTCACTCCTGGGAAGTGGGATGGTCGCGGATGCTCTACAAAGCTTATGGCCGAATGATTGGGCGGATTCATGCCTTGTCGAAAGATTATACGCCCACTCATCTCGAATGGCGGCGGCAAGAGTGGGATCATCCAAGCAACCTTGAGGTGCTCAAGTGGCTGCCCGAATCTGAAACGCTCCTGATCGAGCGGTACAAGCAGATCAAAACTTACCTGGATGCCCTGCCGCGTGACGATGAAAGTTATGGGTTGATCCACCAGGACGCACATCCGGGGAATTTGTTTGTGGATCCCTCCAACGGACAGCTTACGTTGTTTGACTTTGACGACTGCGTTTATGGCTGGTATGTATACGACATTGCCATGGTGGTGTTCTATATGATCGTGCTGGATGATGACCCGGTGAAAAGTCTGGAGTCGTTTTGGCCGCACTTCTGGGCGGGATACTGTGCCGAGAATTCGCTTGATTCCAGTTGGTTAGCAGAAATTCCGCATTTCTTGAAGCTGCGTGAAATAGACCTTTATGCGCTCTTGATCCGCAGCCATGGAGATGTGGATGCTGTTGACCCTGATGAGGATCCCTGGTCTGCTGCATTCCTGGATGGCCGTAAGCATCGCATCGAACAAGATGTTCCGCTGGTGGTTTTTGACTTTGCGTAGTTAAATTTTCAATGGCTATCGGGATAGTTCATGAGACATCCAGGACACAGCA
>JBNKDD010000330.1:0-5991 GCA_050288085.1 Anaerolineae bacterium | reverse complement strand
AGCGCATGCGAGAACTTCGATGAATGTCCCGATGACTGCGGAGTGCCTACTTCGGCACCTAGCGATACCCCGGAGCCCAGCGATACCCCGGCCCCGACCAACACGCCGCGCCCAGCACCGACCACCTCTGACAGCCAGACACCTACGCCTACGCTCACCCCCACCGCCGAGGAAGAAGCGCAAGCAGAGGGAGAAGAAACAGGCTCAACTCCCACCGATATTCCCTCAGCAACGCCGGTAGTGCCGGTGTGTGCGGTCATCGATCCGGGCAGCCTGGCGGCGAATTTACAGAGAGCCTTCGCCGATCAGATGTCGGAGGAATTCCCGCCGATTTTCCTGACCTGCGATAAGCTGCCCAACGAGCTGTGCCTGTCGTTGGATACCAACCTGGACGTGGCAACCGCGTTTGAGCAAATCGTGGGGCGGACGATCGTTAATCCCGGTGAGGACCTGAACCTGACGTTGGAGGATGTGACCAATCTGCGATTGAATTACTGCACCAGCGGCGGACAGTGCGTCAACTATGCGGTCAAGTCCTTCGATACGGATGAAGGGTTGATCTGCTTTGGGCTGCTCGGTGGGGTGATCGAACCTAACTGCGATGAAGCCTGTATCTTTGCACTGGGCAATAAACAATTAGCCACCTCACCGGAAGAACCGGAGGAAGCGGCGCTACCTGAGAAAGACTCGCTATTGAAGCGGCCAGTCTTCCTGGCATTGGGTGGCGTACTCCTGATTGCAATACTGGCGTTAGTGGTCTTACTGTATCTGTCATCCCGGTATGAGGAAGAGGAAGAAGACTACGACGACGATATCAACCGGTAGGGATGGGAATAAAGACAAGTTTTACAGTCAGTCAGAGAGGGGCGCATGCATGAGCAGACCAGAAGGTCTGATGCGCCCCTATAGGCTCTTGCTCATCCGATTTTTGGCCCTCACCCCCACTCCCTCAGAGAGTTTCTAGTAAATTTTGTGGTAAGCGTCAAAGCCCTCACCCTAAATCCCTCTCCCTCATGGAGAGGGACTTAAAAACCAGCCTTTCTTGAGTGAGGTGAAGACGTGATCGGTATTAACATCAATCGACATAGGATCGCAATGCGCTCCGCAAATTAAGATACAACCAATGTGATCAATCTTTCCAGGTGACCAGCGGCGACCGGTAGAAATTAACATCCATTGCGGTCAGGCAAGAGCCGTGATTACCCAGTCGTTTTTTGTACGCCTCCCAATCCCGGCCTGCTGGTGACCAGCCAATTTCAGCAATGCCGAGCAGACGCGGAAAAGTCATATACTCGACATCATCCATCGTGGAGACTGTCTCTGTCCAGAGGGGGGCTTCTACACCGAGGATATCGCTTTCCGATATCCCGGCAGCCAGTGTCGCCGGGTCCCAATCGTAAGCGGTTTGCAGATCGACATAGCCTGCCCAATTCAATCCCAGGGGGGATGATGGGTCGTATTTCATGTCCAGGTAGGCTTTCGAAGCCGGGGACATGATGACCTGCGCCCCCTGTTGGACAGCCTGCGCACCCACGCCACCGAGCCAGTATTGTGCAATTGATGTTGGATGCAATTCGCCTTGCGAGATTTCCTCCCAGCCGATCATTTGCTTATCGTGAGACTCGACAATTGTCTGCACCCGCGCGATAAAACGTTTGTAGTCGTCCTTATCCGTAGCACGGGCTTCATCCCCACCGATGTGGATATAAGGGCCGGGGGTCAGACCGGCAAGCTCTCCGATCACGTCGTCGATAAACCGGTAGGTGATTTCTGAATCTACACAAAGCGAACTGAATCCGACCTCAGTTCCCGTATATAAGGGCGGCTTGACTCCTTCCAAGTTAAGCTCGGCATAAGATGCCAGAGCGGCGTTGGTATGCCCCGGCATATCAATTTCGGGAATAATCATGATATATTGGCTCTGGGCATAAGCCACGATCTCAGCATAGTCGGCCTGGGTATAGTATCCCCCCGCCCCACCGTCTACCGCCGTGCTGCCGCCATAAGTCGCCAGGTCCGGCCACGAATTGATCATGATACGCCAACCCTGGTCATCGGTCAGATGCAGGTGGAGGCGGTTCATCTTATAGTAGGCGAGCAGATCGATCAGGTGTTTGACATCTTCAACGCTGAAGAAGTGGCGGGAAACATCGAGCATCATGCCACGCCACTCAAAACGCGGGTAGTCCCTGATCGTTCCGGTCGCGATCACCCAGGAGGAGCCAGATTGATCGAGCAGCTGCCGGATCGTTTGCGTGCCCCTGAACAAACCGGTTGGGCGGTGGGCGGACAGGGTAACTAAATCCGGCGTAATCGTCAGGAGATAACCCTCTTCGCCTAAGTCCGGGTCATCAATCAGTGTGAGATAGATACTGCCCGGTGATGGAGTATCGCCAGCCGTTATGGAGAGATTCAGCTTATCGGCAAGCTGCTGGCCGATGGCTGTCATTTCGGGGTTTGCAGGCTGGACGTAGATATCCGCATCGGCGGTTAATGTGAATGTATCACCCATGGTCGTCACCGAGACGGGCTGCGGTATCAGGTTATTCAAAGACGATTCTACTCCGCTCATAGACCACTCTCCCTGCCCCGTGCAACCGATCAGTGTCAGGGCAAAAACACACCATAGTACCTTATACTTTAAGGGGAACACCTCAGATTGGGCTGTTCACACAACAGTTTTGAGATAAAGACTTGATGACCTCACCCCTGTTCTCGCGTGCTCTAGCACGCTCGATCTTTCCCCTCTCCATAATGGAGAGGGGAGGGAGAACCGCTCTCAGCGGTTCGGAAAGGGTGAGGTTTCCCGGCATCACCAGTATCGCCCACCCCTACTTTAGAGTCAGGCTTAATGGGCAGTGGTCCGATCCCATCACATCGGGATGAATTTCCGCCGTCACGACCCGGTCACGTAAATCGGGTGAGATGTAGAAATAATCGATCCGCCAGCCGACGTTCCGTCCACGTGCCCCGCTGCGCTGTGACCACCAGGTATAGGCTCCTTCCAGGTCGGGGTTAAGTTCGCGGAAGATATCGATGTACCCGGCCCCGACGATCTTATCCAGCCATTCCCGCTCGTTATCCAGGAAGCCGGTGGTCTTGTTGTGATTCTCCTTGGGGCGAGCCAGATCGATCTCGTTGTGGGCGGTGTTGACATCGCCGCAGAAAATCACCGATTTACCCTGATCGCGCAGTTGGTTGCAATAATCCAGGAAGGCAGCGGTATAGCCCAGCTTGAAGGGAACCCGGCTGTGATCGCGGCTGCCGTTCGGGAAGTAGCCGGTGAGGAAAACAAAATCCTCGTATTCAGCGATCACCGTCCGGCCTTCGCTGTCGTATTCTTCAATGCCCAGCCCGATCTGTATTGACTTCGGTTCGATCCGGCTGTAGAGGCCCACGCCGCTGTAGCCTTTTTTCTCCGCCGAGGCCCAATAGGTGTGATAGCCTTCCGGCGCACGCAGGTCATCGTCCAGTTGATCGGGGTGGGCTTTGGTTTCCTGTACGCCCAGGATGTCGGGCTTTGCTTCCGAGAGCCAATCCAGGAAGCCTTTTTTCTGTGCGGCTCGAATACCGTTTACGTTCCACGAGTAGAGTGTTGTCATGTTTTGTCCTAGTTATCAAGTATATACAATGGCCCTCACCCTAAATCCCTCTCCCTCATGGAGAGGGACTTAATAACCGTCTTTTCTTGAGTGAGTGGAGGCGTGACCGATACTACCATCTATCTTTCCAGAAACGCTCTCAGGGCGAGGGGAGTCAGGTTCAAAATGGATAGAACGTCAAGTCTTGCTGGCTTCGTATTCTTCTTTGCTTTGCTCGATGGCGATTATGGTGTTTTTCATCAACATCGCCAGTGTGACCGGCCCGACCCCGCCCGGAACCGGCGTGATCCAACCGGCGACTTCATGTACGCTGTCGAAGTCAACATCGCCGACCGTTTTGTGGTGGGTGTTCCCGTCATCGTCGGTGACTTCAACCTGATTGATGCCGATGTCGATCACAACTGCGCCGGGTTTGACCATATCACCCGTGATCAGGCCGGGTTTCCCGACGGCGACAAACAGGGCTTCGGCCCGGCGGGTGTGGGTCGCTAAGTTGCGGGTGCCGTGATGGCAGATCGTAATGGTGGCGAGGTCATCCAGCAGGTGCAGCGCGATCGGTTTGCCGACGATCTCCGAATGGCCGACGATGACGACTTCCATCCCGGCCAATGATAATCCAAGCGAACGGAGCAGTTCGACCGAGGCTAAGGAGGTGCATGGCCCCAAAAGATAATCGCCATAGACCACCTTGCCGATGTTAGCCGGGTGCATTCCTTCCACATCTTTAGTGGGGTGGATTGCCATCTGGAGCTGTTCAAGGTCGAGGTGCGGGGGAACGGGACGCTGCAAGATAACCCCGCAGACCCGGCAGTCAACGTTCAGGGCGGTGATGGCGGCTAACACCTCCGGCTGGGTGATGTTTTCATCCAGCAGCCGGTGCTCAAATTCGATGCCGACTTTCTCACAGGTGCGGCGCTGGTTGCGCACGTACAGCCGGATGGCGGGTGAATCGCCGATCTGGATCGAGGTGAGACGCGGCGGCCAACCCTGTTGGGCCAGGGCGGCGGCTCTCGCCCGGACGCGGTCGAGAATGGTCTCCGCGACAACTTTCCCCTGGATGATTTTATGCGACATGATGGACCAAACCCTCTTGTTGGTGGATGTGATTCAAGAACCCGCTATGATGATATAACTTTGCGCCCTTACTTTTCAAGCATTCTTCTGGATGGATACATGATCAGTTGGGCATAGATGCGGCCCATCTCTTCCGGTGAACGCGGAAGATCGTTTTCCAACCACCAGGCGATCAGGGAGAGGATCGACGTGATGATATGGTAGGTGACAAGGTCTAAATCAAGATTATCGATGTCGTGCGGGAACATGCCACTAAAAGCATTCAGTACGTTTTCCTGAAGATCAGGGAGCATGTCACGGATGAAATTACTCCTGACCATGACCAGGAAGAGATCACGGTTTTTCAGGACATATTCAAATAAAAGCTGCCCGTTACGTTCTGGGGCTAAGTGTGTATTGGGGTCTACCATGCGGTCTTGCATTTCGGTGAACTGCTCCCTCAGGATTGAGAGGAGCAGATCGTCAAGTCCGTCATAGTGGCGAAAGAAGGTCCGGTAGCCAACCTCTGCTTTTGCCGTCACATCCTGGATGGTGATCCCGTCGTAACCTCGCTCGATCACCAGGCTGATAAGAGCATCCTTCAGGCGTTCCCGTGTTTTCTGGATACGTTTATCCAATGTATTCATAGTTAGTACCAAATTCCTTTTGCGATATGACCTATTATACGCCACAATTATGGCGCATTATGTGCCATATCTTTTCAGGAAGGTTTACTTGTCAACGCAGAAAACGCAGAAAATGCAGAAAACATTGATTATCTGGCTTCCCCTGGTGATGGGGATTATCGGGACGGCGCTTGGCCTGACCACCGGGCTGGTAATGTGGGTATTCTACAGCAGCATTGATCTGCTCTGGGAAGGTCTGCCTCATCTCCTCGGCATAAGGGAATTTCACCCGGTGATGATCCTTACGCTCACCGTGGCGGGCGGCATTCTGGTTGGGTTGGCCCAGCGTTTCCTGGGCAGCTATCCCACACGGATGGAAGATGCCATGAAGACATTCCGGGAAACCGGGGAGTTCGATTATCAACATCTGCCACAGGGGTTGATCACGTCGTTTGTGTCTATGCTCTTTGGGGGCAGCCTGGGGCCGGAAGCCGCGATTATCGGGGTGGTTGGCGGGGCAGCGACCTGGTTCAGCCGGTTGATCAAATCGATACTCATCCGGCACAAACTGGTTGATCTGGGCAGTCCGGATGAACCTCTTCCGCAGCACTTAAAACGACCGGCAACGATCATGGGATGGGCCGGGGGAATTGCGGCCTTCTCCCTGGTTGCCAAAAGTATCTTTTCCGGCAGTTTGCTAGGAGAGTTTG
>JBNKDD010000329.1:0-6066 GCA_050288085.1 Anaerolineae bacterium | reverse complement strand
AACCGGCCTGCCTTATATGATCTTTATTCATGTTACAGGCGACCAGGGCGCACTGATCGCGCAGCGTGATACCTATACCGGATTGGGTAACTATCCCTCGAATTTCTGGCAGTCGGGCCACATATTTACGGAAACCTACCGGGTTTATCTCCCTGAAACGGCTTACGCACCCGATAGGGCATTATTTCGCCTGGGACTCTATAACCCTGAGCGTGGACGACTTGCGTTAACCAATGAAGATTCCGGCGAGCCGCTAGGTGATTCGCTCTTGCTGGGAGAGGTTGCCATCCGTGACGATCCAGCCCTTGAGTATCCCAACCAGGTATACATCAACTGGGATAACCGTTTTGCATTGGTCGGTTATAAGATCGAACCGCGCGTCCTCCTCCAGGGGCAAAAAACTCTGATCACCCTCTATTGGTTGGCGATTGACCCACCGCAAGATGAGGATTACAAAGTGTTCCTACAGGTAATGCAGGGCTGGGATGGCCCCTTTGCCAGCAGCGATGGTTCACCTGTCCACCCTGACATGCAAACCCGTTACTGGGAACCGGGTCAGATTTACGTCGATGAACGGTCGGTCAGGTTACCCGGCAGCACCCTGCCGCCTGATTTTTATGAGATTCATCTCGGCTGGTTCTCAGATTCAACCGGTGACCGGCTGAATATCGTCGCTGAGGACGGCCACATCATTGACAACTGGTTGATGCTCAACACAATCCGCGTGAAGGCTAATGAGCAATATGAAGCCAAATAAACGCCTACCCGGTTGGGAGTGGTTGCTGATCGTTCTGATCCTGCTGGTGGGTTGGAGGCTGCGGGTGGGTCAATTCACCTCAGCCCCACCCGGTATTATTCACGACGAGGTGCGTAACTGGCTCAACGTCCAGTTGATCAACCAGGGTGATATCCGGGCTTTGTATCCGTATGGGGGCGGGCGAGAAGCGTTCTATTTATTTATCCAGGCCGCCTCATTCCGCCTGATTGGGGATAACCTGCTGGCGGCTCGATTTCCTTCGATTGCCTTCAGCCTGATCGGAGCGACGATCAGCTTCAGCCTCGCTCGTCGTTTATTCGGACGTAATGCCGGGTGGGTTGCTGCCGCCGGGTGGGTAACCTCCTTCTGGGCATTGATGTTTGCTCGATTGGCCGTTCGCACCGGCAGCATGCCGGTCATGGCCTTGATCACTGCTTATCTAGTGCTGCGCCTGCTAGAAGAACCTGATCCACCCCTGTGGCGCTATGGCGTGATCGGCGGGCTAATCGGAATCACCCTTTATACCTACCCTTCCGCGCTGATCTTTCCATTTCTTCTGCTGGCCTGGTTTGCTTACCTGACCCTGATCCGCCGCGAGTTGTTGCAAGGTAAATGGATCAAGCTGGGGGGAAGCATGCTGATCGCCGCATTGATGGCAATTCCCCTGATCATCGGCTGGGCCGACCCGGCTACCGCTGCCCGTGCCGATGCGGTTAATGCTCCGCTTGAAGCCTTATTAGTCGGTGACCCCGGCCCTACCCTGGCAAACATCGTCCCGGTGATGGGAGTCTTCTCAGTCGCGGGCGACCACGGCCTGGAATTCAACATCCAGGATCAGCCGATTTTCCCGACCATTCTGATGGCAATCTTTTTCTATCTGGGTTTGCTCTGGGCCATAATGGGATTGTTCCAGTCAGATGAGGAACGGCGGCCCGGTTATGCACTGGCGCTGATCTGGCTGGTGGGGATGCTGATTCCCACCCTGGTGACCGAGCGACCGGTCAACCCATCGAGGACTATCGGTCTGCTCGGAATCGTGTATATCTTCCCGGCGATGGCAGCCGCCCGCGCCTGGGAGATCGTCCGGGAGGCAGATCGTCCCCGCATGGGTACTGTTGTCACCCTGATCGTGATCAGCGGGCTTTTACTCCAACTCGACCATACCGCTAGCTATTATTTCACCATCTGGAACGATAACCCGGTGGTGCGCTTCCTTTATCAGGACGAGTACCGTGTGATCGCCTCCGATTTCCCCGGACCGGATGACCCGGTTACAACAGCCATCGGCGGCCTGACCCCGGAAACGATGGACCCGGCGTCACTGCGATTGTTGGTCGGGCATGAGATACCCGATGCACAGGCAGGATATTTCGACCCCCAATCGGCACTGTTGATCCCTTCTCAATCCTCTGAACGCTATATCCTGATCCCCAACTCGATCAGCCTGCACCCGGCCTTAGAACAGCGGCTTGGCGAATGGGGCATAACTCTCGATCAGCAAAACGACTGGTATACACGTTATATCTCTACGGACGATATTCCCCTGGAGAGTGGTTTTGAACCTGGTTTTATCCCGGTGTCGGGCGCTGACCCGCTTGTCCGCTTGATCGACGTTATCCCGGCGGGGGACATCATGCCCGGCGTCAGCGTCACCGTCCTGACTATCTGGCAGGCTGACCGACCGTCTGATACTCCTCTGCGGATTTTTCTCCACCTGATTGATCTGGATGGAAACATCCTGACCCAGAGCGACATACTTGGGGTTCCGGCTACCCAATGGTGTCCCGGCGATGTATTTATCCAGGCCCATGACCTGACCCTGCCCGCCGACGCCCCTCCCGGCCCCTACGCCGTCAACGTCGGGTTGTACGACCCGGAAACAAATCGCCGCCTGATAGTCGAAGACCCACCAGGCGGCGATCATCTGCACTTAGAATTACCCTAACCGGGTTAGGAATAGATCAAAACGAGATGCATAATGTAGGGGCGAGACCTGTCCCTACCCAAAACAAAATTCTACGGCAAAAACTCATTGGTGAAAGCAGCTTCCAGATTTAGCTCACTGGATAACAATCCCATATTTATCAAGACATTCTGCATCGATTCCCAGGAAGCCAGGCTGGTTTCACCTAACCGATCCGCCTCCCACAGCCCAATTGACCGGACCAGTACTTTCCGCTGAGTCTCCGCATTGGCCGGGTCATCCAGCCCCTCAACATAGCCAGTGGCGATCTCGAAAGTTTCGTCCGGGTTATTGATCGCGTAATCAACCGACTCCGAGAACGCTTTGACGACCCGTCCAACCAGGTCAGGCTGCTCATCAATCAGCGACTCGCTGGTTACTAACCCGTTGCTAACCAGATCGGCATAATCGGTGGTATCGATCAGATTTACGTCAACGCCCTCCGACTCTAATTGAATTGGTTCATTGGCAATGTAGACCACCACCGCATCGACCCGGTCGGTGATCAATGTCTCAACCTGGGTATAGCCTGTCACCTGGAGATCAATATCAGCATCGGTTAGCCCGGCAGCGAATAGCATGGCTTCCAGCCCGATATAGCTGGCTCCCTCCTGTAACGGAGTCCCGACACTATGTCCGGCCAGACTCGCCACATCGGTGATCCCCAACTCGGTTTTGGAAGCGATTGCCACCGGGAAGCGGTCATACCACTCAAACACATAAACCACCGGGATTTCCTGTTCGCGAGCCAGCAGCACCTGCTCCCCACTGACAACCGCCATCGTAGCGGTATCTTCTTCAGTCGCTACCAGCTTGAGAGCCTCCGACTCGGCCTTATGTTCAATCGTCACATCGAGGCCGTTTTCGGCAAATATCCCTTTCTCGATCCCTACATAAAAAGGAGAGAACTGGACATTAGGTATAAAAGGCAGGTAGATATTCACCGGGGTTAATTCATTCCCCGGAGCTGCTTGTTGTCCGCTGCAAGCCGTGAGAAAAAAGAACAGGAGCAGCATTGAAACAGAACGTACGCGTATCATCTATATATCCTCGATTGATAAATAGGTAAGGGCGAACATATCTTTGTCGCTCTTACCAACATTAGTGAGAGGTCACGGCAAAAACTCATTGGTGAAGGCAGCTCCCAGGTCAAGTTCACCTGATAGCAGCCCCATATCCAGCAGTACACTTTGCATCGTTTCCCAGGAAGCCAGACTCGTTTCACCCAACCGGTCTGCCCTCCACAGTTCAATTGAGCGAGCCAGTACTTCCCGTTGAGTCTCTGTGATGGCCGGATCATCCAGCCCTTCGACATACTTCTCGGCAATCTCGAAAGTTTCGTCCGGGTTATTGATCGTGAAATCCAGTGCATCCGAAAGTGCTTTTGCCGCACCTTTGACCAGGTCAGGCTGCTCGTCAATCAGTGATTCACTGACGACCAACCCATTACCGACCAATGCAGCGTAATCAGCAGTCTGGATCAGGTTGACATCAACATCCTGTGCCTCTAATTGAATCGGTTCATTAGCAATGTAGATCACCACCGCATCGACCCGGTCGGTGACCAGCGTCTCGACCTGGGTATAACCTGTCACCTGGAGATCGATGTCGGCATCGGTCAGCCCGGCAGCAAACAATATAGCCTCCAATCCGATATAGCTGGCTCCCTCCTGTAAGGGGGTTCCGACACTATGCCCCACCAGATCGTCTACAGTTGTGATCCCTAACTCAGCCTTGGATGCGATTGCCACCGGGAATTTCTCATACCACTCAAACACATAGACTATCGGGATTTCCTGCTCACGAGCCAGCAGTACCTGTTCCCCGCTGACTATAGCCATCGTAATGGTTTCCTTGTCAGTGGCGACTAGCTTGATCGCTTCCGACTCGGATTTGTGCTCAATCGTCACATCGAGGCTATTTTCAGCAAAGAAACCTTTTTCAATCCCCACATAGTAAGGAGAGAACTGAACATTGGGTATATAAGATAGGTACAGATTCACCGGGGTTAATTCACCACCCGATGTGGCTGGTTGTCCACCGCAGGCAGTCAGAATCAGGGCAAAAGTAACGAGCAAAACTAAAACAGAACGTAAACGCATGAATTTATTTCCCCCATTTGATAGATTGGTTGGAAGTCACATACTTTCTGTTTTGAATACACGCCTGGCTTAGCTACGCCTGCCGCCCATTTCCGGCTTGACGCCAGGCCAACAACCGCCGTTCCAACCAGGCGACCGCCCCATACAGGATCAGCGCCAGCACAACCAGCGCAAACACGCCGACAAACACTCGTGCCGTATCATATTGACCGTCTGCCAGATTAATCATAAAGCCCAGCCCGGCTTTTGCTCCGGCAAATTCGCCGACCACCGCTCCTATCACCGACAGTGTGGCACCGACCTTCAACCCGGCCAGCAAGACCGGCATTGCTGCCGGTACTTCAAGCTTGGTGAACATCTGCCAGGGGGTGGCATGCAGCGACCGCATCAAATCACGCAGATCTTCTGGAACCCCCCTTACCCCGGCTATCGTGTTGATCAATATCGGGAAGAAGACGATCAGGGCGCTGATCAATACTTTGCTGGTCAGGCCTGTCCCAAACCAGATCACTAGCAAAGGCGCAATTGCCACAATTGGTACAGCTTGTGAAGCAACCAGGTAAGGAGCCACCGCCTGTTCTAATGTGGGTGATTTGGCAATCGCATAACCCAGCAGCGTGGCAATTAGCATCCCAAGTGATAGACCGAGCAAAATCTCACCCAGCGTGATCAGGGTGTGATTCCAGAGTGTGCCGTTTGACACGACCTCAACCAACTTTTTAGCCACCTGACCAGGTGAAGGGAGGATAAAGGTCGGGTAATCACCCAGCCGGACGACCAGTTCCCAACCAATTAAGAAGACAGCAAAGGCTGCTGCCGGTGCAATGTGCCGTCCCAGGTTTACTCCGTGAGTCTGCTGCCGGGATTGAGCCGGTGTTTTTGCCTGTCGTTGGATCGTTGTGATTTGCATGAATCTGCCCTTTCGGCCAGTAGTATCAGGGCAGGGGTGGAGATCAAAAACCCGAAGTCACAAGGACTTCGGGGCATAGGGCAAACGCAATTGAACAAATATATATAGATATATTTGAACCCTTGAGTTATAACCTTCTCCCATCCAGACTGTCACTGTCGGCTCCGGAATCACACCGGAATCCACTGGACGTTCACACGTCACAGGTCGTGGGCTAAATCAATGTTGATATCATCATCATTGATCAATACCACCGGTCGGGAATTTCACCCTGCCCCGAAGGTGTTTATTGAATTACAACTGCATTATATGATGTGGCTTGCTGCCTGTCAAA
>JBNKDD010000328.1:0-6110 GCA_050288085.1 Anaerolineae bacterium | reverse complement strand
TATGACAACTGTCAACAATGTCTGGCAATCCATCTTAAAGGGCATCTCAAGCATTATCCCGCGGGGACTTACTGACACGGTCGAGAATGCGGTTGATTTCACCTTTATCCGCATTCTGGGATTACCCTTTATCGTATTAGGCTACCGGCAAACCGGTAAGACCACCCTGATCGAATGGCTGAAGCGAGACACCTCCTTTATCCTGGACTTTGACCCCGACCCGACTGCTGCCGGTGGTGACGCCGTCCCGGCTTTTGCCACCCAGGTCGGCGCAGATCGGATGAAACTTAAACCCCGGCGTGATGTCGGCGGCGAGTATGCCATGTGGGAAACCGACTGGCTCGAACTGTTCGTCGAGTCCAGGCCACGCGGTATCATCTTCATGATCGACCACACCAACGTC
Source organism: Anaerolineae bacterium (assembly GCA_050288085.1). Lineage (GTDB taxonomy): Bacteria > Chloroflexota > Anaerolineae > Aggregatilineales > UBA3940 > JBNKDD01. Next base: position 5,707 of record JBNKDD010000328.1, on the reverse strand, counting down.
TACCAGCACAAGGACGCGCTGAACTTCGTCATGCAGATGATCGATGAGGAACCACAGGCTGCCCGGAAACTAAAAACCATCATGCTGCTGGTTAACAAATCCGACCTGTGGTCAGGCGACACCACCCTGTCCGAAGTGCTGGACGACTACCGGAACGAAGTCCGCCGCATCAAATCTCAATCGGAACGGGTCGGCTACCGCTATATCATTGCCAGCAGCAGCTTATTGCTCGGTGAGGGCATCCAGGAAGCGATGGAAGAATTCTTCAACTCCATCCGGCCCAAGTCGCGCCCGGTCGACGAAGATTAATCGATGCATAGATTGGTGATCGAATATATCCTGGACGGCAAACGCCCAGGTTATAACTTCAAACCGCCGACAGACGGCTTCGATGACGCAACCTTGAAGGCCATCTGGCGCACGGCCATGCCGCGTGGGCAGGGTTGGGGAACCGACGGCTTTCTTGGTTCCTGGTCGATCAAGACTTTCCCGGTTGATCGCAGCCGGATGGCCGTCTCTGAGGTGCTGGTTACCGATCAAATTGACGAACAGGGGCGGCGCGGCATCCGGCGGGCAGAAATCACCGTGATGAACCACTCAGCCTATCTGAGCTATCTCCAGACCAAGCTGAAGCATTACCCGAAATCGGTGCAGGACGCCGCCGAGCGCAGTCTGAACCGATGTGTCTGGCGGCGGATCGTTGACCGGGCGCTGCTCCGATCCGGCAAGCAGATTGTCCTGGCCCACCCCTATCGCCATGTTGATGACTGGCAGTTTGTCGAAGCGCTGATCCTGCACCTGGTCACTTCTAAACGCATGCGCCTGATCGAGGGCTGGGGATTCACCAGTCCCTTTACGACCCTGGCCCTCGACCACCGCGACGAATCACGGATCGTTGCCCTGCCGCTCGACAAAGCCAGGAAGATTCGCAAGGCTTCCATTATCCGCCTTAATTAGCTTTTTGTCGCCCTACCCCACCGGGGTATACTCGCTCCCACGAGCCAGCATCTCGTGGGAGCAGAGAACATGCATAACCATGTAAAAGCCTTTACCCTGGCAATTTTCCTGACCGCTTGTGCCACATCCACACCGATCCCAACATCAACGGCAACAGTACAGCCATCACCACAGCCTGCACAATCACCCACCCCATCAGCTACACCGGAACCATCCAACACTCCGCCCCTCGAGCATACACCGGTCGAGACACCCCAGGCCACACCTTTTACTTATCCTGATGTGCCAACCATTTACCCGGCAGGTGCGAAGACCAAACAGGGAGAACCTCGAATCGGCACCGGGATTATTCAGGACATTGCCCTCTCACCGGATGCAAAAACCATCGCAGTGGGAACAACGGTTGGTGTTTACCTGTATGACACTGAAAATTTCGAAGAGATTCAGGCAGTCAATACCGACCAACCAGTTCGCCAGATCAAATGGTCATCAGATGGTTCTTATATCGCCGTTCAAACGGGCAGGGGTATAAAGTATTCATCTCCACCACCATCTGACTTCTTTTTATTAGATGTAAATACAGGTGAAAAGAAATTCCGACAATTTGACTTCTTGGATTCGGTATCCAGTCTTGATTGGTCGCCAGAGGCTAACGTTATTGCAGTAGGCCCTTCAACTACGACCGGCGCTTTTGGCTCCTCCAGCAAAATCAATGAGTTGGCTTTCTATAATACAGAAACTCCCAACCTGGTCGGTCAAAGATTCCTTGAAGTAGATGGTGAATATGCCAGTCATGTCACTTTCTCTCCTGACGGCTCAATCATTGGATACATAGATCATTTGTCAACAGTCTATCTAATTGATGCACAAACTGGGGCTACCCAACACGTTCTCGAACACGATGAGCATAGCAGGCTCTCCTATCTGTTATTCAGTCCAGATGGGCAAATGTTAGCGGCCTATACCGGTATCACCGAGCTAGGAGGAGAGCAGTCTGTCTTTGTTTGGAACATCCAGACAGGAGAACTATTACACACGCTGACCCATGAAGTAGGCGTAATCATAGATGTGACCTGGTCTGGCGACAGCACTCGCCTGGTCAGTGCATCTTGGGCAACCAGTCCATGTAATCCATGTACTGACACGAATGAAGCCTGCGCAATCATCTGGGACATTGCCACTGGTGAACCTGTTCACGCGCTCAGTGAGGATCATGTCCATGATACTGCATTATCTCCCGATAACCAACACCTTATCATTGCCGGGTATGAATACGGATCGCTTTCGCTCTGGAATACCGAAACCGGGCAGCTTGAGATCGAATACCTGGGAGTAAATGAGGATTGGGACAACCCGACCTTTGATCCGGTCTGGCTGCCCGATCAGACATTCCTGGTAGCGGCCAACCATGCACTGGTTCACTACGGCATTGAAAGCGATAAACCGCTGCACATTCTCCAAACCCGACCAGAGGGTAATACCATTCTCTGGACACAGGACGGTTTGCGATTCGCCGTAACAGACCATCCAGATACCGGCACATTATGGGATGGCGTTTCCGGTAGATTCCTGGGCCTGATTACGGATAACTCGGAGGTAGAAGAGTGGTTTGCCCCATCGACCACCTATTATCTTGGATACGACTATGAACCCAATAAGGATAAAAACTGCTACCCAGATCGAGCAGGCCGATTTTGCGTAAGTCTGAAAGAAGAGACTTACGACCACCCGGTGCATTTCGAAATACACCTGTCTACCATCCAAATCCGGGATCAACAATCCCGTCGGATTCTCTGGGAACTTACTCAGGCAGGTGTGCAGGCGGACAGTTTTTCGTTCTCGCCAGACGGCAGCAAACTAGCAGTTGGATATGGACATATCGATATGGGGTCCTCAAGCTTCGAGGTCTGGAACGTGGAAGAGAACTATATCGGCATTTACGATATTGAGTATGGAATCCTGATCAAAAAGCTCTACGGACACACCGGTCGCATTCAGGATTTTGCCTGGTCACCGGACGGCACTAAGCTCCTATCACGCTCCGCCGATGGCAGTATTATCCTGTGGAATTGGCTCTAGGTGGTTGCCCTTGCCTTGCCCTGATGGGTATACTCCACCGGACACATTAAGTGAGGCCAGACGACAGATTTCAAATCAAATGGCCCAACTGCATAGGGAAAAGACACGGTTCTTTAAATTTCCCACATAGCCGACAGGGCAGTATACATCCGTGACAGAAGAAGAAATTAACCCGCTAGCCGAGTTGGAAGAAAACGAACTTATCCAACTCGCCAAAATTGATCCCGACGCCTTTGGTGAAATATACGAGCGGTATGTTAAGCGTATCTATAACTACGTCTTCTACCGCACGGGCAATCACCATGAAGCCGAAGACCTGACTGCACGCGTCTTCCACCGTGCTTTACAGCACATTCACAAATACGAAGACCGTGGCGTACCTTTCTCCGCCTGGTTGTACCGGATCGCCCATAACCTGGTCGTCAACTGGCACCGCGACCGCAGCCGCCGCAAGATCGTCCCGCTCGATGAGTTGATCATCAGCTCACTGGGACGCGAAGCCCCAGAGTATGTCGCCGAACGCCGCGAGGAAACCGACCTCCTGCTGGAAGCGATCCGCCATCTCCCTAACGACCGGCAGCAGTTATTGATCCTCAAATTTGTCGAACGGCTCCCCAACGCCGACATCGGCGAGATTATGGGCCGCAGCGAGGGTGCAGTTAAATCCCTCTATCACCGCACCCTGATCGCCCTCCGCAAAGAGATCGAACGGATGGAGCGATCTGCAACCTCACCCACACGCCGAAAATCGCGGCGGGGTCGGAAAGATTCCTGAGTAACTTCCCTACCAACACAGTGTTTGAATCAGCGAAGAAACCCGTATTGGTACGGACACATACAGGAGATGCAATGCTCGGCAAAAGAAAAAAGATGGGTGATATTCTGGACAAACACGCGGAGACTCTGCTCACCGGAGACACCGCCGATGATGTACTGCTGGAGGATCATCAGACTGATGCCCCGCGGCTGGAGAAATTCTTCAGTCTGGCCGACCGGGTCTACGAAAAGATGACCCCGGTTGAACCAGCACCGGAATTCCTGTCTGATCTGAAGGGAAAACTACACGAACTTCAAGAAGCCCAGAACGCCTCAAAACGTGCCTGGTCTCAGCGCAGCCTGGAAGCCCGGCAGAAGTCAAGCCTGTTGAGTAAGGTTATCTCCGTACTGGCCGTCACCGCACTGGTGCTGCGGTTAGTTGGCTCAGTTCTGATCATTATCGCCTTCATCGTCGGCATTGGGCGACGTCGGAGGGCTGCCGCAACCTGACACATCTACGTGAAACATACAAGCTCACACTGCTGCACGTCAAGCTAGGCCAGCAAGACACACTGCTGTCTGCTGGCTTTATTCTGGGAGGGGAGAATGACACAGCGATATGGGCGAATTACCGGCTGGGGCAAATATGTCCCGCAGCGGGTGATGACTAATCTTGATCTCGAACAGATGGTGGACACCAGCGACGAATGGATTCGAACCCGCACCGGAATCCACGAGCGGCGGATTGCCGGGCCGGATGAGCCAACCTCGTTTATCTCGGCCAAAGCAGCCGAAGCCGCGATGGAAGTAGCAGGCATCACCGCTCAGGACGTAGACCTGATCATCGTCGCGACCTCGTCACCGGATTATTTACTCCCACCGGTCTCCAGCAAAATTCAGGATATACTTGGCGCAAAATGTGGGACATTCACCCTAGTAGCCGGATGCACAGGGTGGGTCTATGCCTTGACCGTCGCCCAACAGTTTATCCAGACCGGCACATACAAAACGATCATCGTCATCGGCGCAGAAGAGATCAGCCAATCAATCGACTGGACAGACCGCACCACCTGCGTGTTATTCGGGGATGGGGCTGGAGCCGTCGTCATGCAGGCATCCGATACCCCAACCGGCATCCTGGCTTTCGAGTTAGGTTCGGATGGCTCCGGCGAAGAACACCTGATAGTCCCCGGCGGCGGGGTGATTCACCCCATGAGTCAGGAAGTGATCGACAATAAATGGCAATACATCCGCATGAATGGCCGTGAAATATTCAAGTTCGCAGCGCGGGTATTGGGGCGATCACTGCGGCGTACTTTGGCTGAAGCGGGGATGTCCGCCGACGAAATCGACCTGTTCATCCCCCATCAGGCCAATCACCGGATTGTTGAAGCCGCCGCCCGCCTGATGCACGTCCCGGAGGATCGCTTCTATATGAACATCCACCGCTACGGGAACACCTCAGCCGCATCGATCCCGATTGCACTCGCCGAAGCAATGGAAGAAGGTCGGGCTAAGCCAGGCGATACACTGGCCTTTGTTGGCTTTGGCGCAGGGCTGACCTGGGCATCGGCTGTAGTCCATATTGGAGGGCCGGACTCTGAGGTATCCGTCTCATTGGCGGATGAGTTATTCATTCTTGCGCGGGCCAAACACCTGGCCCGGCGAACGGTCGGGGCTGTGCAGGGGATGGCCACCAATGCGCTGGTGTCTGTCAGTGAGCGGCTGAGACTTCTGTAGTCTATCGCGGCCCTATTATCATCCACCAACACACCTGCGGTTACGAGCTTTGGATTTGTCCCCCCTTCGCAAAGGGGGGACGGACGCTCCAGAGGAGCGCAGGGGGGTTACCAAATTAGCCAAAATCTTGATACTCATTCAGGCCAATTTCGTACCGCACCGGCTGCAAAACAAC
>JBNKDD010000327.1:0-6137 GCA_050288085.1 Anaerolineae bacterium | reverse complement strand
CGATTGGGCTGAGGATACCTCCCAGCCACTGCGGCTCACGGAGCGGCACTGGCAGATGGGGCAGGCGGTCGCCGAGCACTGGCGGCTGAGTGCCCACCGCCTGGTCGAAGACCTGACCGTCAGCCCGCTGGCCCGCCAGGGTCACGTGTTGGAAAGCCGGCTGCTGGGCTTGCTCCGAGGGGCGGGAGCGGAAGGCATCAAACTGCGTGACATGCGCCTGGATGCGGCCACCGCCCGCCAGACTGCCCTGGAACTGGTCCGGGCCGGCATCCTGGTCGAGACCCGCATCGGGGCCGCCGAAGCCTATGCTCTGGCAGGAAAAACAGCATGAACCTGGTGACACTCTGCGACACTTTTGTGACACTTTTTTAGCTTGTTTTTCCAGAATTTGAACCTGGAAACGAAGATTTTTGAAAAAAGTGTCGAGTGTCGCACTGTCACACCTAAAAGATAATCTGGAGGATAAAAATGAATTCAGTGACCACAATTGGATTGGACGTTGGCTATGGCTTGTGCAAAGCAGTAGCCAGCAATGGAAAACGAGCTTGTTTTGAATCGAAGGTCGCCCCGGCGGAGTTCATCCGCTTCCAGGCGGATATCGGCGCACCGGTCGCCACCAACGGCCTGACCCTGCATGACACCGCCGAGGGCAGCCTGTTTGTCGGCGAGTTAGCGACGAAGCAGGGACGCCCGGGAGCGATCCGCAACCCACGCGACCGCAACCGGGTCAATGACCCGATCACCACCCACCTGGCCGATGCCGCCTTCGCGATGCTGCTGCCTGGATTGGAACAAGCCAGGGTGCGGGTGGTGACCGGTTTACCCGTATCTTACTACCGCGATGCGCACCAGCTGGTCGAGCATCTGCTTGGCGAGCATCACATCCTGCTCGACGGGCGGAGCCTGACGGTGGAAGTTGAAGATGTGCTGGTCGTCCCGCAACCCTTCGGGGCGCTGCTCTCCCTGATCCTCGACGAGCGCGGTCAGATGAAGACTGCCGCTCTTGACCTGGTCGAAGGTCGGGTGGGTGTGCTCGACATCGGCCAGTTCACCTCGGACCTGATTTTAGTCGAAGGATTGGAGTACATCGAAGCCCGCTCCGGCTCGATCGAGGTCGGGGTCCACACGGCCATCGATATGATTCACAAGACCTTGCTCGACGACTACCGGGTCACCTATGCCCCCCATGAGATTGAGATCGCCCTGCGACGCGGCTGGCTGGTGATCGATGGCAAGAAGGAGCCGCTCAATGGCCTGGTCAGTGGGCACCTTGATCCGATCGCCCGCTCGATTGAAGCCCAGGCTCGTACCCTGTGGAACTTGAGCACCCTGACCGGCCTGATCCTGGCCGGGGGTGGGGCGCTGGCCCTCAAGCCCTGGCTCCAGCCGCTCTTCCAACAGGCGGTCTATGCGCCCGATGCCGCCATGGCCAATGCCACAGGTTTCCTGCTTTACGGACTGCGCCAGTGGCGGGAATTGGCCTGATATGGGGTAAGAGCGGTTCTTACCGGGTTCATAAAGTGGTAAGAACCGCTCTTACCGTACCTGAATTGGGTAAGAACGGGTAAGAACCACCAAATGTGAGGAATATCCGTTCTTATCCCATCGCGGAGGGGAGACTATGAATAAACGTTCGAAGTATCATCTGACGGTCAAACTGGACGGGGAATGGGATGCCGATATCATCGCATGGATCGAAGCCCAACCCAAGGGACAGCGCAGCGAGATCGTCCGGGCGGCTTTGCGGAAGGCCATGCAGCCGGAGGCATCCGTTATCGATCCAGAGGATTTCCGCTACGTCATTGCCGATGAACTAGACAAGGCTTTGAGTGGCCTGCGTGTGCAGTCACTGGCTCCGGCCAGTACAAACGCTTCAGATAATGATGCCGAAGCAAAGTATGGTGACAAACTGGATAGGATGCTGGGCAATCTGGGGAAGCGTTCATAATGCAAAAAGGCCCCATTTCAGCTACGATAGAGAAAAGCCGGTTGTTAGGAGTGATCAGTATGACCCACGAACGTGTCGGTGATATGTCTATGCAAGAGTTAACTCAGTTGATTAATGCTGCCGTTGATCAACGCCTTCACGCCGATGAACCCAAGCCCTATAAGCAAAAAAGCGACCGCCCACTATCGGCGGTTATTGAATCCATTAAGCAGAATCTAATTATCCCCAAACCGGGTACTCCATCCCTGGCTAACATGATTCGAGAGGATCGCGATCAATGAGCGAGGGGTATGTGATTGATACCAGTGCCCTGATGCAAATCTATGTACAGGACAGCTACACGCAGAATGCCCATGCTTTAATTGCCCGGTTGGTTCAAGAGGATGAATTTGACCTCCACTACCTTGAGATAGGATTAGCTGAATCGATCAATGTCTTATGGAAGCATGTCAAATGGAAGAATATCGCCCACCAGGCAGCAAAGCAGGCGGTAGCTGATTTGCAGGCTTTACCCTTAATCATTCACCCCATAAAGAGATATCTCGACGGAGCCTTTGATCTCAGTGTAGCGCATGACCTGGCTGTTTATGATGCACTGTATATTGTCACTGCCCGGCATCTGAATCTTCCTCTGATCACTGCTGATCAGAAGCAATCCCGCATTGCTCTCGAGGCTGGTGTAGCGATCAAAGCCCTTGGCGACTTCCAACCTTCTGAATAGGAGATGGATTGCATTTCAGTATGACCCTGAGCAACTTGAAAAAGTGAATTGGAAAGCAGAACTTCCTTCAATTGGTGAGATCGAGCAGGATTAAATGGTGTAGGAAGGGATGAGATGAAGGCTCAGTTGATGACACAACAGCAGTTCCGGCAGCTCCATGATTATCTCAAGGGGCCAGATGGCTGTAATTTTGTTGATGCCCCAGATTCTCCTGAGGGCATTGACTGGGATTGCGATGGCACACTCAAGCTGACCCGCCAGTGGCTGAAACAGCACAACTTACCAGTTGAAGCCAATATTGCTGCACTTGAGGCATGTGGCGGCTATTGTGATTGCGAGGGTGCGACGTGAAAGTCGTTTGAGTGATTGTTTGGCTGATTTTTCTGACTAAACCTGCTGTCCCATCAGCAGTACCCTGGAAGGACATCCCAAATTCTCCTGGGATGATAATGAGCAATCCTTCGACTAATGTATCCCGCAGCCGAAAGGCTGGAAGTCAAACCGTGAGGGGCGGCTTTTACTGCCAGTGTTCGGGCGGTTAGGGGCTAGGGTGGATGGCATGGGTAGCGCATGCGAACCCTCGATAAACGTCGTGATCACAAACAAGCCAAATGAACGCTGATAGGCTTGGGCCAAAAAGGCACAGAGTGGGTACGGGGGCTTTTCGCTCCACCGTCATGGGCAAACAACACTCTCGGCGGAAAGAGGGACACCTAAACCATCCGGTCACTCAAACGGAACACGGTAAGCTCGTACTGCTCCCGAAAGGGTAGGGAAGTCGCAAGACCGACCGATGGCGTGCGAGTAAAGGAGGTCGGAAAAAGCGAATGCCAGGCTGTAATGGCCGGGATACGGATTGCGTCGAACCAGACAACATCATCCGGCGCGAAAGCGAGCAGACTTCCGACTGGTCTTCATCACGAGAAAGTTTGGCGAACCGATAAAGGAAGCAAAGCAAATGATGGCAGAGCTAGAACCTGCTGGTGCAGTTTCCCACAAACCCGAAGGCTGGCACGACATTGACTGGCGTGCAGTCCAGGAGAGTGTGCGTCGGCTCCAAGCCCGTATCGTGAAGGCAACGAAGGAAGGCAGATGGGGCAAGGTGAAAGCGTTGCAACACCTGCTAACCCACTCATTTAGCGGCAAGGCTCTTGCTGTCAGACGAGTGACGGAAAATCAAGGCAAGAAAACTCCGGGAGTAGACAAAGTAGTATGGGATACCCCGGAGAAGAAGTGGATGGCAATACACGACCTGAAACAACGAGGTTATCACCCCCTTCCGCTGCGGCGTATATACATCCCGAAAACAAACGGTAAAATGCGCCCTTTAGGTATTCCGACGATGAAGGACAGAGCGATGCAGGCGTTATATTTGCTCGCACTCGATCCGGTCGCCGAAACACTCGCTGATCCGAACTCTTATGGGTTTCGGAAAGAGCGATCAACGGCAGATGCCATAGGAAAGTGCTTCACCATCCTTCATCAATCTGGCTCTGCCCAATGGATACTGGAAGGCGACATCCGCGCCTGTTTTGACAATATCAGCCACGATTGGTTGCTGGAGCATATCCCAATGGATAAATCCATCTTGCGGAAGTGGTTGAAAGCGGGCTACATGGAAAAACACGCCTTCTATGAAACGGTAGATGGAACGCCCCAGGGCGGGATAATCTCCCCCACCCTGGCTAATCTAGCACTTGATGGGCTGGAACAAGTCTTGCGGGAAGCATTTCCACAACGACCCAACAAATCAAGTAAAGGAAAGGTTTATCTGGTGAGGTACGCGGACGACTTCATCATTACCGGGGAAACCCAAGAACTACTGGAATGTGAAGTCAAACCCCTGGTAGAACAGTTTCTAGGAGAACGCGGGTTGGAACTTTCACCAGAGAAAACCATCATCACCCATATAGAAGCTGGTTTCGATTTCTTGGGAAAAACGATACGCAAATACGGCTATCGTAAACAGCTACTCATCAAACCATCCAAGAAAAATGTGAAAAGGTTCCTGGCGGGTATTCGAGAAGTTATCCGCCAGAATCAGGGAACCAGTGCTGCGGCATTGATTGGGATACTCAACCCAAAAATCATCGGATGGGCCAACAGTCATCGACATGTGGTAAGCAAACGAGTTTTCACCTATGTAGACCATGCCATCTGGAAAGCATTGTGGCGATGGGCCAAACGAAGACATCCAAAGAAAACACGTCAGTGGGTGATGGACAAATATTTCGGAACCCACTATAACTATAAATGGGCGTTCTTTGGGGAAAAGCTAAACGATAATGGTAAGAAGCAAATCGTATGGCTAAAACGCGCTTCGAAAATACCCATCACCAGGCATACGCGTATCAAATCAGAAGCCAATCCCTACGACCCCGATTGGGAAATCTACTTTGAAGTGCGCCTGGGAATGAAAATGGCAAACGACCTGCAGGGGCGACGGAAACTGCGCTATCTGTGGATGGAGCAAAATGGTATCTGTCCAGTTTGTAACCAGAAAATTACCAAGATAACGGGATGGCACAATCACCACATCGTTCATCGGGTAATGGGCGGCCATGACGGAGCAGAAAACCGCGTATTGCTTCATCCAACGTGCCACAACAAAGTCCACAGCCAAGGATTGACCGTAACGAAGCCGCGTTCCTGCAAGGGGGCGTTAGCGAAGGCTTGAGCCGTGTGAGGTGAAAGTCTCACGCACGGTTCTTAGGGGAGAGTGCGTCGGTAACGGCGCACCTCTTACCCGACTTGTTTTCAATGCGGGTAGCCGCTGGGCAGACTATCTGGCTGAGCGGCAGGGATAATCTACTAAGTGGTGGCAGTTGTACTCGACCCTCATTGAGTTCGGTTTCTCGGGCGTAAATGGGACCTCTTTCATCGAGCGCCTGAACCTGACGATACGGCAGGGTATCACCGCCTTAAGTCGCAGAACCTGATCGTTGGCGAAATCACAGGAAGCGCTCTTCCTCTATGTTCACTGTTGGCGAAGCTGCTACCATCTCACCAGGCCTTACGAGAGCCGGTAGTGGTGACATTTTGACTGATGGCCCTCTAATCTAAAAGCTTGAGCGAATGGCTCAAAACCAGGTAGAGCTTGAACCTGATTGGCACAAGAACTGCCTATACACTAGGGCAGGAGGAGTCCTGCATCAGTCAATGAGTCACCACCACCGGGAAGAGAATGGAAAAACTGTCCATCAATACAACACGATTACCATTTCCAAATCAACAAAGAGAACTTTTTAGGGTCATTTTCTTAACAGTTTGGGCGCTCTTCCGTCGATTGTTACCCTTAAGCCATAATGCAAATCAAGTTATCATTCACGACAGCTTCCCTACTTTTGGGCTATATTCCAGATTTACTCATCCCCAATAGTTTCACTTGTTTGATCCATCACTGTGGATAGCCTGTATAAGTTAAGCTTGCCCAATAAAATGGGTGCTCATATGGTTTATCATTTAATT
>JBNKDD010000326.1:0-6138 GCA_050288085.1 Anaerolineae bacterium | reverse complement strand
GTCTGGTGTCCTATGGATTTATGGGATTGGGCTTCTTTCTGCTTGTGACGGGTGATTTTAGCGGCGGCCTGTGGATGGGCTTTATCGGTTTCTTCTTGCTAAGGGCGGCTCAGGCTGAGCTGCAATCCTCGTACTGGCGGAAACTGCTCTCAGATTACACCGTTGAGCAGGTGATGCGCCGCCAATATATGGTTATCCCCGCTAATACGACTCTGGATCAACTCGTGCCCTATTTCATTCACCGGGTAGGATATCACACCTTTGTCATTGAGGAAGATGAACGCAGCGTCGGGCTGTTGACCGCCGCCAATCTACAAGATATTCCGCGTTCTCGCTGGGCAGTTACTACTGTCGCGGAGGTGATGTCACCCCTGAAAGACTTGCATCAAGTCACGCCGGATACCGGTCTGTGGACGGCCCTGCGCCGCATGGAAACGGAAGGGATCAACCCGCTGCCGGTCACCTTTGGCGGGCAGGTAATGGGTCTGCTGCGTCGGGAGGACATTCTCGGTTACTTGCGGAACTTGCAAATGCTCCGTCTGGGCACTCAATAGGAATGTCAATACAGGATTCATGAGGCAGCATCTTAGCTGCCTCTTTTTTATTTCTACACCAGGCCGTGATATAGTCTGCCTTCTACAATCTACTACATCAAATTACCGGAATGAGAGTGTTATGATACGCGCAATAATCTTTGACTTTGATGGTCTGATCCTGGATACGGAAATGCCGGATTTCAGAGCATGGAAGGAAATATTTGAGGAACACGGCGCTGGCCTGACTGTTGAAGAATGGGTGGTTTGCCTCGGTACCTTAGAGGAGGCGTTTGGTCCTTTTGACGATCTGGAAAAGAAACTTGGTTGCCCGGTTGACCGTGACGCCCTCCGGGTTAAACGCAATAGGCGGCGTTTAGAGTTTATTCACCAGGAAGAAATCCTCCCCGGTGTGGTGGATTATCTGGCATCGGCTAAGAAACTTGGCTTGAAAATCGGCCTGGCTTCGACCTCCCCCTGTGATTGGGTAGAGGGTCACTTATCACGCCTCGGCCTGATCCACCATTTCGAAGCAATCCGCTGTGCCGACTGGGTCGAAAATGTCAAGCCTGCCCCCGATCTGTATCTTGCAGCGCTGGAAGCGTTGGGCGTAGGGGCAGATGAAGCTATCGCATTAGAAGATTCGCCCAATGGAATTACAGCAGCTCGTCGGGCAGGGGTCTTTGCCGTTGCTGTGCCGAATGCGGTTAGCCGTACCCTTGACCTCTCGCACGCCGATCTGATGATCGATTCGCTGGCCGCGAACCCGCTGGAAGATCTGATCGCCAGGGTGCAGAATAATCACCGTTAAGATGGAATAGACATATTTGATTCTTTCGCAGCTCAAAAGTGAGGGTTCATATGCCTGAAGTCGTTATTGTGGATGCTGTCCGGACGGCTGTGGGGCGGCATGGCGGGACTCTTTCATCAATTCGTGCCGATGACCTGGCGGCGATCCCGTTAAAGGCCATCGTCGAGCGTAATGACCTTGATCCTGCGCTGGTCGAGGAGGTGTACCTAGGTTGTGCCAACCAGGCGGGGGAAGACAATCGCAACGTGGCCCGAATGGCGACTTTGCTGGCTGGATTCCCGGAGAGCGTCGCAGCGGTGACTTTCAACCGGTTATGTGCATCCGGCTTGAACTCGATCAACCAGGCGGCGCGGGCGATCAAGGCGGGCGAGGGGGATGTCTTCATTGCCGGGGGTGTCGAAAATATGACGCGCTCACCCTGGTCAATGCCCAAACAGGAACGCGCTTTCCAACCGGGTAATGTCACTGCCTACGATACAACGCTTGGCTGGCGTTATCCCAATCCACGTATGGAGGCCCTGTTCCCGCTCGAGGCGATGGGTGAAACCGCCGAAAATATCTACGAGAAGTACCCCCATCTTACTCGCGAGAAGCAGGATGAATATGCAGTTGAGAGTCACCGCCGTGCGGTTGAGGCGATTAACGTTGGGCGTTTCAAGGACGAGATCATCCCGGTTGAAATCCCGCAGCGCAAGGCCGACCCGATCATCTTTGATACGGACGAACATCCACGTTACAAGATTGTTGATGGTGAGTATGTGCTTGATACCAGCATCGAAAAGCTCGCCAAGCTGAAGCCATATTTCCGGCAGGGTGGGACGGTCACGGCGGGGAACTCCAGCGGTCTGAACGATGGATCGGCTGCTGTGCTGATGATGAGCGAAGAGAAGGCCGCCGAACTTGGCCTCCAGCCGGTCGCCCGTTGGATCGCCAGTGCCGCCGCCGGAGTTGACCCACGCACAATGGGACTCGGCCCGGTTCCGGCCACCGAAAAAGCCCTCCGCCGTGCAAACCTGACCGTCGATCGGATCGACCTGATCGAACTGAATGAAGCCTTCGCCGTCCAATCCCTGGCCGTCATGGAACTGGCCGGTTTCCGCCACGAGATCACCAATGTCAATGGTGGGGCGGTAGCGCTGGGGCATCCGCTTGGCTGCTCAGGGACGCGAATCTTCACCACATTGCTCTATGAGATGCGCCGCCGTAAGGCTGCCGGGGAGCCGATGCAGTATGGCCTTGCTACCCTGTGTGTAGGTGTCGGTCAGGGTGAGGCGACAATTATTGAACTATTGTAGATAAAATTGCCGAGCTTTGGGTAGGGGTGCAGCATGCTGCGCCTAGGGCATGGCATTGCCATGCCCTATTGTGAATTTCTATAGATTAATTCATAAGTAGGGCATTTTATGGCTAACAAACACAGCAATGTTTTTTATCGCAAACACAAGAGCCCCAAGCCGCTGATCGCACGTGGTGAGGGCGTTTATCTGTGGGACACAGACAGTATCCAGTATATCGACGCTTCCGGCGGGCCGGTGGTTGTAAATGTAGGGCATGGGGTTAGCGAAATCGTTGAGGCAATTCGGGCACAGGCCGAACAAGTTGCTTATGCTCACGCTGGGATGTTTACCGCGCGGGCAGTCGAGGAACTTTCTAAGAGTCTTGCCGCCCATCTTCCCATGCCCGATCCGCGATTCTTTTATCTCTCGTCCGGCTCCGAAGCTGTCGAGACGGCCATCAAACTCGCCCGGCAGATTCAGGTCGCTCGTGGCGAGCCTTCACGTTGGAAGGTGATCGGGCGCTGGGGGAGCTATCATGGGGCAACACTAGGCGCATTGGCGGTGATGGGTAAACCCTCAATGCGCAATCTCTATGCACCAATGATCCGGGATATGCCGCATGTCGAGCCGGTGTTTTGTTATCGCTGCCCGTTCAAACTGAATTACCCGGACTGCGGTCTGCGCTGTGCCGATGACCTGGAAGCCGCCATCAAACGCGAGGGGCCGGGAACAGTTGCAGCGTTTATCGGGGAGCCGGTTGCCGGGGCCACGCTCGGATCGGTTGTGCCGCCGGATGAGTATTGGCCGCGCATCCGCGAGATTTGTGATCGCTATAGCGTGCTGCTGATCGATGACGAGGTAATGACCGGCATGGGCCGCACCGGGCGCTGGTTTGGGATCGAGCATTGGGGTATTACCCCGGATATCATTTGCCTGGGCAAAGGATTGACCGGCGGCTATTTACCTCTTAGCGCGGCGGCGGCTCGTGGCGAGTGGGTCGAACTGCTGTGGGAGCGCAGCGGGGACTTCAATCATGGCGGGACTTTTTCGCATCATGTGGTGGCGGCGGCGGCAGGATTGGCCGCTTTGCATTACCTCGAAAAACACGACCTGATCGCACGAGCCGCGTCAATGGGGAAATTGCTGGGTGAAAAGCTCCATACTGCTTTTGATAACCATCTCCATGTTGGTGATATCCGGGGCAAGGGACTGATGTGGACGCTTGAATTGGTCGCCGACCACGAGACTAAGCAGCCTTTCCCGGCTGAGATGCATCTCTCATCGCGGCTGCATGAGCATGCCTTCGCCGCTGGTCTGATTGTCTACCCGATGAGTGGAACTGCCGATGGCGTTTCCGGCGATCACGTCACGCTCTCGCCGCCTTTTGTCGTCACCGAGGAGCAGCTTGACGAGATCATCGCCCGTCTCAAACCGGCTATCGATGCGGCGATTGGCTGACATCAGGGGATTAATTTATGGATTATTTCGCTGCTATACGCCATGCTTTTCAGGGTGAGGGGTGGTTCCGTAAAACGGCGACCGGTATCCTGATCTCGCTTGTGCCTGTACTGAATTTCACGCTGGCGGGTTACCATACACCGGTAACCCGCGATGCGGCTTTCGGCGAATCGAACCCGCTGCCGGAATGGAAAGGTAGTTTTGGCGAGTACATGCTTGAAGGGTTGTCGGTCTGGTTGGCGCGGCTGTTCTATCTTGGCATTCCTTTTGTGGCCGTCTTTTTGCTGCGCTGGACCGTCATCCGCCAGATGGTCGATGGCGATGAGACCTTTTGGGAACTGCTACCGATTATTTTGGGCTTCATCTGCACCACGCTGATTATGTTGATCCCGGCCATCCTGATCAACTTTGTGCTGCTGGCGGCCACCCTTCGGCATGCCATCGGTGAGCAAAAGCTGCGTATACTCTTCCAGTTCGGGGAGAATTTCCGATTCCTGCGGCAGCACTTCCGAAAGATATTTGCAGCCTGGTTCAGCCAGTTGGTGTACTGGCTGTTGGTGATGAGCGTGGTGTTACTGATCGGGTTGATTCCCATCATTGGCAAGGTGATCGCTTTCTTTCTGGGATTCAGCGTGCACTATATGGTGCGGATTTTTGCCGCTCATCTCTACGGTCAGGCGGTGCAAGCTGCCGTTCAACCGGCATGATTCTTATTCGACCGCTGCGGACGTATCGAGCCAGATGAAATCACCGTGGTAAAAAAACAACACATCTAGCGGCCTGCCGCCATAGGCCCATTGGGGCAGGCATCGCTTTGTCACCCTTAAATCTAAATGCTCCCAGCTCTGCAAATAATACCATTCAGGATCGTCCAGATTGATTGTTGGATTGTCATGCCTGCGCCGATAGTGGCAACCTGGATTGCTCTGTGGGTGATGATTTCCGGGTGCTTGATCAGGAATATCATAAGGGCCGTCAGGCTCGTCCCCGCAGCATTTTTTGATCGATCTGCCTGCCCTTGCGGCTACTCTTGTCTAGATGCCGACCAGGATTGTCGCCCAGAGTTCCATTCGCCGGACCTGCCTGTGCAGACTTCAGAGCAGCAAGGTGATGGTGAAGGTAAAACTGACGGCCCGCATCCCAGATCGGGCGTGAGACACGAGCCAGAAAATTGTTGCGGCCAATGTACCAGCTAACAATGACAGCTATAAACGGCGGGGCTGATGGTAAAAAACTCCTTCGCGATGACAATGATTCCGGCGATGATAATCACCCCCAGATAGAATGAGGCCAGCCGTAAGGCCCATAGATCATTGCCGATCAGCTGCATCAAAATGGCGGTGATGTAGTGATAAAGTGGTTCTCGACCGGTAAAGGCCAGGGTAAACGCCGGATGTGAGTTTCCATAAGCGATGCTTTGTGCAATGATCCCATTGGCAGCATCATCACAAAATGGTCCTGGTGGAACACCATCGATCCGGGTAATCTGCATGAAGGCGGCGATCAGCAAGATCAGCACGGCTACCAACAGAAAGGCCAGGTTGGTTTTTGTTGATGGTTGCAACGGTCTTTGCAGCCTTCGTTTTGGGTGCATTCAATCTCCTGACGCTCATATTTCATGCCTCAGTCAGCATGAACCTGCCGAAGATACAAGAAGTTTCAGGAAAAATCAACGAATTCTTAGAAAAAGCTTGCATTTGAGTTTGGTATGTGTTACACTGCTTTTCACGCTGACAGAGGAACGTCAGGGTACCATAACAAACAAAGGAGGCAGACGGGAAGAGCGAAGGAGAAACGCAAACCACCAGGGATGTGTTATCAAGCGACCGTTTGCCGCCGACCGAGAGAGGTCGGCGATTTGTTTGAGGGGCTGTCAAACCGATAGTTCCAAAAGCACCTTAACAATCACAGAAGAGACAGCACAACCTAAAGACGTGCGAAGCCAAAAGATGGAGGCTAAGACCTCTGTCAAATTGAGTAAGACCTAAGCGGTCTATCATAGATAGACTGTTAAGAGACAGAAATCAGACGAAGAGTTTGATCCTGGCTCAGGATGAAC
>JBNKDD010000325.1:0-6224 GCA_050288085.1 Anaerolineae bacterium | reverse complement strand
ATTTTGCCGGGCAGCGAATATCAAAGGAGAAGAGTGCAGTCTGCATTTGTTGGTTCAAATAAACGCACTGCTCGACCGTCACATAGACTCCCCTACCCCCGCCATGCTGACGGCGGTACTTTTTTGCCTGTTCTTCTGACCAGAAGAAATCACTCTTCCGTCAAAAATCATCAATGATGTTGGGCGCTTCCAGCTTTTGAGCATCGATCAGGGGGACAAATACCTGTAGATCGGCCTCTGCCGGTTCGACCCGGAAGTTCATATCCTGGTCAAAGGTGATGGTGAAAGGTTTGCCAGATTGCGCACATTCACCGTCAATAACAACGGTTTCCAGATCATCCCTGTAGAACCCTTGCACGAAGGGTGTAGCAACTGAATCAACCCCTCAAGCGGCGTTGCCGGTTTCACCGGTGCTGAAGGTGTAGCGATAGGGCGTCTGATCGACCGTCACCGGGTAGGCCCAGGTCACGTTTTCCCCATCGCCGCGCCACAGATAGGTCATCCCTTTTTCCAACGCATCGAGGATAGACACCGTTTTGTCCGGTGGTAAATCCAGGGATTTTCCAATAAGCTCCGGGCTGATCGGCTTCCCTATGTTCGGGATTTCCCGCACGGCAAAATCACGCACCCGGTGTTCGTCATCCGATAGGTTGACTCGCTGCCGGGTCTGATCTACCTCTTTTCCTAACAGCGCCTTAAACAGACCAAAGGGAACCGGGAACGTAAACCGCCCCAATCCAAACAGTACATATTCACGCATCAAAAATTCCTTTCGTAAGTGCTTGCCTTACACAATTATCTATCCGTTTTGCTTACGGTTAGATACTAATTCGCCAGTATTCCAACACGACACTGGTTGCCATGAACATGTGCACAACGTTTATCCAGGGCATAAACCGGGGAACCAGACGTATGATAATCCCGATAATCATAAACAGTGGCACAAATGCAATCGCTCGCCATAGCATATAGCCGGGACTCAATATCATAGGGACCAGGGCTGCTTGCAACACAAAGAAAACGAGAACAATGGATAAGGCTTTTATACTGGCTGTTATTCGTAGGTTTCCTCTACCCACCTCGAAACAGGTTTCCAATCTTGGATAGATGTAGCCAAAGAACCATGGGAACTCAATAAGTGCCTGAGGAAGGGGCAGCAAGACTGCCATCAAGTAAAGCGCCCAGGTTGGCAAAACCCCTGTTGTAGGAGTGTCTCTCAAGATAGGTATGGTGTCACTGATATACCCATTCAGACTTATTGCCGGGATACCCAGAAACAGCAGCAGACCAACAAAGATCAAAATATCCACCAGAAGGTTTCTTACCCGGTGCTCAGCAGATCTGCTATTCAAAAAATCTGATACCCATCCAAGCGGGAGATAGGTTTCAAATGGTGTCAGTTGTATTGACGAAAAAGGCTTCCCTTCTTTCTTCAATAAAGCTACCAAAATCATCAAACACACTGCATTAGCAGCGATGATCGAGAAAGGCCACCAGGGTATGGCTTCATCCCAGGGCATAAAAAGCGTCAAAAGCAGTTGAAATAAGACAACAAGAACAATACGAACAGACAGCAGGGCTAACATTCTGCTCAGAGAGCTGCGCATAGGCGATATTTTGTGCCTCCTTTATTATCATCAGTTTGCAAAACACTTTCAGCTTCTTTACTCTACTGGTTGTGGAATAGAGCGTCTTGTGTCAAAGTGACATCCTGTTGACTGCTTACGCCAAATTTACTCAAGGATTCGAACGATGCCATCTCTGCCAGAGAAGCGAGGATATGTATCAATTGATCTGGTCAAGGTCCTGCTTCACTATGCGTCAAACATCGGGTTAGATGCAGAGGAGATTTGCCGGGCGGTCGATTTTGACCCGGCGGTTTATGAAGCCGTGCCCCCATACCAGTATGAAAAACTCTGGGAAGAAATGATCCGGCGGACGCAGGACGATTATTTTGGGCTGCATTACGGGCAGGCCATGTATCAATTATCGGGCGGCCATTTCCTGTTTACGATCATGATGAATGCCCCCAACATCGGCGAGGCGCTGCGAAAACTGATCCGCTATCACGGCCTGATGACCGACATGGCCGGGATCAAGTTGTTGGAACAGGACGAGGAGGCGTTGATCAGGACGGTTTTTGCCGGGCAAATGAGCACCGACCGCCAACACCATCAGGCCGATTCGATATGCAGTATGTTTGTGGCAGGCTTTTCACGGCTGGTCGGGGCGGCTGATCAGATCACGGCTATCCAGCTCATGCATGATACGCCGCAAGATGTCACCGAGTACCGGCGCGTGTTAGGGATCACGCCATTGTTTGGGCAGCCGCATAATCAAATCTGCCTAAAAAGGGAGATTCTGTCCAGGCCGGTGCTGCTAGCCAACCCCGATCTACTGCATCAACTTGAAGCGTTCGCCCAACGGCAACTGGAGCAAATGGGCCAGGTAGATACGTTCAGTTGGGCGGTGGCTGAAGCGATCAACACAGCACTGCATCGGGGTGAAAGACCGGACCTGGTGAGTATCGCCGATCAGCTTGCCATCAGCCCACGCCACCTGCAAAGAAAACTCAGCGAGGAAGGCACGGCTTATCGCGAGGTGTTCAACCAGGTTCAACTGGATATCGCCCAGACCTATCTCCAACAGCCGGAAGTTTCCATTTGCGAGATCGCTTTCCTGCTGGGGTTCTCCGAGCAAAGCGCCTTTAATCATGCCTTCAAACGCTGGACGGGTTTGACGCCGGGGGAGTATCGGCAGCAGGGATAGTACCGCCTGAGAATTGATTCTCAGGCTACAAATGATACGTCGAATAAATTCGACCAGAAAACCTGGAAACCAATTGGTGATTTCGGGTCTGTTTCAACAGACATATCAGCTTGAGCCTGATGATTTATCATCAGGTGGCTGGGTTTTCCCATTCCCTGCATCTTAACTTAATACCTATGGTGCGGATTCTATTTGATATGTTCTTTAACCTTTTGGACAAAATCCCCACTTCAGGGTATTATTCCCCGGCCTGCCAAACAACATATCAGTAACACAAATATGAGAGGTTTATGATGGATAACAAGGTTATTTGTGTTTACTGCTCCTCGAGCGATGCCATTGACCCGGTGTACGTCCAGGCGGCAGAAGCATTAGGCACACAACTGGCCCAACGTGGGTGGACTTTAATTTACGGCGGCGGCAACGTCGGCACGATGTGGACGGTGGCCCGCGCCGTACAGAATCACAAGGGCCGGGTGATCGGTGTCATCCCCGAAAAGCTGCATGGTTTCAAACTAGCCAATCGGGATGCAGACGAACTGATCGTCACGCAGACTATGCGCGACCGTAAGGCCACGATGGAAATGCGCGCCGATGGTTTCGTGACGCTGCCGGGCGGTTTCGGGACACTGGAAGAGGTGCTCGAAATACTCACCCTCAAGCAGTTAGGTTATCACACCAAGCCGGTGGTCTTCGTCAACGTGAACGGATTTTTTGACGATCTGCTGGCGATGTTCGAACGACTGTACCGGGAACAGTTCGCTAAGAACTCCACCCGGCGGTTGTATCACGTCGCCGCTGACGTTGATGAGGCACTGGCCTATCTCGAAAGCTACCAGCCCGACGATATCGAACAAAAGTGGTTTGACCGTCAATAGCGGGATTTAGCTTTCGGATTGACTTTGATCATGCTCGGTTAAAGATTTTGCTTTACTGAGCGTTCTGAGGGGTGGGGTAAAAAGGCAGGCTGTAAACCCCGCCCCTGCACTCCGCGCTTATCTCGCGTTTCACTGACCGAGCAATGACAATAGGCTAACCGTAGGCGCATTGTCCTTTGACAGCCCCTCCCCCCCTGGCTACAATCCGGCGAGTTGTCTGTAGTGAAATCAATAAGGAGCTGGCAGAGCATGGATCGTAAGGATTGGTGGATAATTGGGTTGGTTGTCGGCGGCATTATGATAGTTATGATGGTGATTTGCGCCGCTGCTCTTTTTATTGCAGTTATGTTCTTTGGGGTATCAACCAGGGCCGTTTACCCTTTATCCTCCCCACCGGTGAGGGTTGACGCGACGGTGATTGCTGCCCCGACCGTTACATTCCCCACCCCTACGACGGAAGCAGAACCGACCGAAACTCAAGAAAGCCCCACAGATGAGCCGCAAGACGATCCAGTGGATGATCTATTTGATTCTGAGATGGAAGAAGTCGAGGAGACGGTGGCCGACATGCGGGGGCTGGCAGCCCAAGAGGATGTACCCCGCTCGTTGATCACGCCGGAAGAACTGCGCCAACAGGTGATCGATGAGTTCTTCGCGGATTATACGGAGGAAGATGCCAAAGACGAGGCAATTGTCCTATCGGCATTTGGCTTCCTGCCTCCCGATTTTGACCTGTACACGCTTTATATCGATCTGTACAGTGAGCAGGTCGCCGGATATTATGACACAGAAGAAGAAGCCTTCTACGTGATCAGTTCCGATACCGACGTGTTCAACAGCTATGATGCACTTACTTATGCCCACGAATACACCCATGCCTTGCAGGATCAGAACTTTGATCTTGACGGCTTCATGTATTACGACGACGATGCCTGGTGGGAAATTAACGGCGACGCGGGGACAGCCCGACTGGCGCTGATCGAAGGGGATGCCACCCTGCTCCAGTTATTCTATATAGGGGAAATGTCATCGGAACAGCTAACAGAAATGATGACGGCCCTGGCCGACCTGGAGACGCCAATCCTCAACGCTGCGCCAGAGTATATCCAGCAGAGTCTGATGTTCCCCTATGAAGGTGGGGTGATCTTCGTTCAGGCTTTATACGATGAGGGCGGCTGGGAAATGGTCGATGCGGCCTACGACGATCCGCCCCTCAGCACCGAACAAATCCTCCATCCGGAGCGCTATTTCGATGGTGACGAACCACAGAGCGTCGAGCTTGAGGATGACCTGGTTATATTGGGAGATGATTACCGGCAGGTGTGGCCCGCTGGAACCTTTGGGGAATTTAACCTGTTCTTGTTCTTGCAACAGCATATGGACGGTACCGACGCCGGTCAGGCCGCCGAGGGTTGGGACGGCGATCTGTACGCCGCCTACCATAACGACGACTCCGGCGATACCGTGATCGTGATGCTGACCGTCTGGGACGACTCCGGCGAGGCGCAAGAATATGTCGATCTGCTCGATGCATGGTGGCAGTCTGGGTCGGATGTTGTCTGTCACGAGGATCAGAATCTCACCTGTGTGACCACGCTGGCATCTGACGAAACGCTGACGATCATCGCCCCGGACCGGGATACGGTTGATCTCATATTGGATAATTATCGCTAATCCCACCCCCCGCCACCGCAGAAGCGGTGTCTGCCCCCCTTGCAAGGGGGGCGAATCGCGGCGAACACGCTTGCGTGTGAGCGACGACCGAAGGTCGCGCGATGGGGGGTAAATGCATAATAAACAAGAAAGGCCCAGCATGACCCTACCCTTTGACCCCCAGGCCATCGACGCGATCCTGTTTGACATGGACGGCACGCTGATCGAAACGGACGATCAGGAAGTGCTCAAGTGGGAGGCGCGGATCAGCCGGTTGTACCGCCAATCAGATAAGGCCGCGCAAGACGCCCGCCGGATCGTGATGGGGCTGGAAACACCCGCCAATGCCGTGTTCACCGTGCTGGACCTGTTCGGGTTGGATCGGTTGGCTTATAACCTGATGAGTGGGCCCAGGCGTGATCATCACGGTGAGGAGGAAATTCCACCGGTCGATGGCGTCCCGGAGTTAATCGAACAGCTTGCGGAGCGTTACAAATTGGGGGTGGTCAGTACCCGGCTGGTATCAGAGTCCGATGCCCATTTGCAAAAGATGGGTGTCCGTCAGCACTTTGATGTGATCGCCGGGCGCGATTCGACCTGGCACATCAAGCCGCGCCCGCAACCGATTCAATATGCGGCGCATCTGCTGGGAGTCGATCCGAGCCGCTGCCTGATGGTTGGTGATACGACCGTCGATGTGCGGGCCGGACTGCGGGCGGGTTCGTGGACAATTGCCGTGCTGTGTGGATTTGGGGAGCGCCCGGAGTTGGAGCGGGTCGGGGCACACCTGATCCTGGATCACACGTCAGCGTTAGGAGAATTGTTGTAGGGGCGACTGGCTAGTCGCCCCATAGGCATTAAGTTAAGCCCAACTCACCAAATTTCAATAGCAATTGATAAGTGTTGGGACGAGAGCGGCGCGGG
>JBNKDD010000324.1:0-6231 GCA_050288085.1 Anaerolineae bacterium | reverse complement strand
GCAGTGTGCCGGAATTTAATAACGGTAATTGATAGGGGGAGTTATGCGTTTTAGCATGTTAACGGTCGGGACGCGGGGGGAGGTCGAACCCTGTGTGGCGTTGGGAGTAGGGCTTCAAGCTGCCGGGCATACGGTTCAGGTCGTCACACATCCTGACTTTGAACCCTTTGTTCGCAAGGCCGGTCTTAATTTTGCACTGATCGATATTGACCTGGAAGGGTGGCTTGCCAGCGAGAGCTTCCGGGCCATTGTTGAGGAGAGCCGCCGCAACCCGGTGCGGGCGGTCACTATGGCCATTGGTGTCATGCGCACCATGATGAGGCAGATCGGGGATGATTGCTGGGCGGCCTGCCAACAGGGGCCGGGTACAGACGTGGTGATGTACACCATTGGCGGGTCTTTCTTTGCACCGCATATCGCCGAAAAACTCGGTATACCCTGCATTGGCACTTACCCGTATCCGATCGGTACACCGACCGGCAGCTTTCCGACTATTTTTTCGCCGTCACAGCGCAGCATGGGTAGGGGGTTGAATCGTTTCAGCCATGAGATGAACGATGTCATGTCGTGGCTGCCCCTCCGTAAGCTGGTCAACCGGTGGCGCGATGAGCAGCTCGGTTTGCCACCGGTCAGGCAATGGAACTTCCCGCGCCATTACCGGGAACATGGCGATCTGATGCTATATGGCTTCAGTCCCAGCATCGTGCCTAAACCGCCGGACTGGGGCGATCAGTGTGTGATTACGGGGACGTGGTTCATGCCATCAAGCGGGAGCTTTGAACCATCGCCCGCGCTGCTTGATTTTCTGGAGGCCGGGCCGCCGCCGGTGTTTGTCGGGTTTGGGAGCACCAATGACCAGGATTTAGCCAGGATGGGCGAGTTGGTGCTGGCCGCGTTGAAACAATCCGGCCAGCGCGGTGTGCTGCTGTCGAGTGAACATTACCCGGATGATCTGCCGGACGACCTGTTTATGATTGAGCCAACACCTTTTGAATGGTTGTTTCCCCGGATGGCGGCGGTGGTACATCATGGGGGTGCAGGCACGACCGCGTTAGGGCTGCGGGCGGGCGTCCCGACGGTGGTTGTGCCGTCGTTTATGGATCAGCCTTTCTGGGGGCAGCGGGTGGCCGATCTGGGTGTGGGGCCGCAGCCGATTCCCTATAACCGGTTGAGCGTTGAGGGGCTGTCAACGGCGATCAGGCAGGCGGTTAATACTCCGGCTATGCGGGAACGTGCAACCGCCCTCGGTGAATGCATCCGGTTAGAGGATGGTGTTGCCAGGGCGGTTGATGAATTAGAACGATACCTGAAACGTGGTTGACCGCTCAGGGTTCGAGGGTTGGTGTGCTCCGCAGAATGTTGTAGAAAATATATGCCATAAAAATCAGGTATCCGGCGGCGACAAATGCTGCCACGCCAAGAATACGTTGGAGACGTTCCTTGTGGCGCAAGGACATCACCCCGATGACAATGAAGATTGTCGCTGCGACAGCCGAGTAGACGGCCACCATAATGGGAGGGACGCCGAAATCGTTGGCTTTAGACCAGCCTATTACGGTTATGATCAGGGCGATGATCAGCAATACCACCCGGACGGCGGTGGATAATTTTATCCGGACAAAACGTTCACGTAAATCTTTCAACGAAGCACCTCAATTTGTGATATAAATCGGCCAGGCTTGAGACATGATCATGATACATAAGAACCACTATAGCTTCTGATCGGTGAAATAGGCAATAGCCCTTTCTTCCTCACTGTTCATGATGATAGTTAAGGTCCGGCCACCGGTGGCTGCCGGGATGTCGATCACTTTGATGTATGGCTCAAAGCGGGCGTCTTCCGGGAGCAGTGTCGAAAGCTGGTTGGCTGCCTCAGCGAAGAAGTCTTCATTATAGATAATAGTTGGGTCGTCGGGGTAGAGGGGCAGCGGATAGATATTGGCTTCGACCAGATCCTGGAAAAAGTGCGTGCCGTAGGAAATTTCGGGCCTGGTTCCCCCTTCGCCAAAGTAGGCGACCTCGACCAGCATGGCGGTGTTATAGATATCGGCGTAGGTCACTTTGACGCCCAGTTGAATATTGGATGTCCCCCAGCGGCCCGGCCCCATCAGGATGTAGGATTTTTTCTCAAAAGCCTGGTTGATACGGCTGACTACCTGGCCAAGTTCGATCCGCAGTTCCGGGTCGGGGATGCGGTCGTAAGCGTGCGGATCGACATACACCACGTATTGAATCCCCTCAACGGCCCCGTGAGGAATCTGCCGGTTAGCAGTAAACAGCTTATCCTCGGTGGGGATGTTCTTGGGCAGGTCTATCACCCGGCTGTCCTGGCGCTGGCTCAATGGACGGCACTGCACCAATGAGAAATGGACATCCTGTTTGGGGTAGGCGGTTATCACCTGACCGGCAAATTCAATGTCTACCGGTCGGCCATAAGCTTCTTGCAGGATGCCGAGTACATCGGTAACCAGTTGGATAAACTGCTTGTCGGCCAGCAGCCGGTCAAAGGTGATGATCAATTCCTCCGAATCGAGGGAGAGCGGACGGCTGTTCATGGGCTGGATGAAGTCGCCCCGGTCGAGCGAGGCGACTGATCCCAGCGCCGGGTAGCTGATATTCAGAATCTCGGTGGCGGGCAGTGTCTTGACTACGTTCTCATCCAGGTCGATTACATCGAGCCGGTGCTGTGAATATTGGCGCAGCATGTGCGGGCCGCGCTCCGGTCGGAGGGTAGGGTGGCTCAGGGCGACCATGCGCGGGTAGTCCCGCCCGACCCGGTCAACGGCGCGGGTTCCCAGTCCGGCCACCATCCGCAGCAGGCCGTCTTCAGGGCGGATGCGTTCATTCCAGCGGTAGGGGTTGTAACTGAAGCCCACCCCGGCAAAATCCGGGAAGAAGTAGCGCCCGTGCTGCTGGCCTTCTACCTTCTGAATCAGGACGGCCATCCGCTCGTCGTAGTCGGTCAGGCCCATCTGTTCGCGGTAGATCAGAGCTTCGGGCCGGATCACGCTGGCGTACACCCGGACGATTGCGTTCAACAGGTCGTTTAGATTTTCTTCCGGTGTGCCCTGGTTGGGCAGGAAGAAGCTGTCATACTTCCCGGCAAATGAGGTATCGAAGTTGTCTTCCAGCAGGCTCGACGACCGCACGATCAGCGGCGATTTGCCGATCTCCTCCAGCAGTTCGGCGAGCTGGTGCTGGACATATTCCGGGAGATGGCTGTCTAGATAAGCTTTGTAGGCTTTGGGGTAGTCGGCAAACATCTGGCTGGTTTGCTTGTACTTCTGGTTCATGAACCGGAATAAGTCGTTGCTGGTGTGGAAATCGTAGTAGACATCCGAAGCCAGATACCACGATTCGGGGATGGTCAGGCAGCGTTCCACGTCCAGGCCGCAGGCTCTGCCTTCATGCTGCAATATCTTATAGGCCAGCAGCATGCCCGCTGCTTTACCCCCGATCTTGCCTCGCCCGATGCGCCGGGAGCGGATGGTTTGCAGGTCACTGATGGTGAAATATTTCCGGGCGACCCGAACCAACGATAGTTGATCGGACATCATGGCCTTGATCAGCACCACCCGAATCTCCCGCAGGTGATGTTCGACCTCGCCGCGCCGTTCGGGGGGATAATTTTCGTAGGCTACACCCTGGGCCATCAGCAAATCCCAGGGGGCCATTTCGGGGTTAAACGACAGGATCACCTGGTGATCGGGGCTGCGCTGTTGGACAAGCTCCTGGACAATTTGCCGGAACAGGTCGTGCGGTAGGTTGTAGGCGAAATAGAAGTCGGTGTGAGAATCGCGGATACGATCCATGCGTTCTTGCCAGATATCTTCCGGCTCCTGAACCAGGGGATCGATCAGGCCCTCGTGGCGCTGCGAGTGTGTCGCCAGCTTGCGGACTTCATCCTCGAAAACCTGCGGGCTGACGACCCCCCGCGCAAAGATTTCTTCCCGCATGCGCTGGCGGATTCGCTTCGCCAGGATGGGGTATTGGCTGATCTCCAGGTAAAGCTGGAGCACCTTTGGCATGGCTTTTGAGTCGAAAATCATGGTATCACTGCCTTATTGCTACAGAGTTAACCTGATTTTACCATGCTCTTGTCGGAGGACAGCTAATCATCTTTGCATAAGATCGCCATAA
Source organism: Anaerolineae bacterium (assembly GCA_050288085.1). Lineage (GTDB taxonomy): Bacteria > Chloroflexota > Anaerolineae > Aggregatilineales > UBA3940 > JBNKDD01. Next base: position 2,091 of record JBNKDD010000324.1, on the reverse strand, counting down.
GAAGTCTTGCTTTGAAGATGTTCGGCATGGTAGTATCTGTCTGTCCGGTAAGGATGGTGAGATCTAGCGCGTCAATAGGCTGCACAGATTGTGCTTTGAAATAAATTATTAGACGGACGGAGATCCAGAGATGTCAGAACCATTTGAGGTAACAGACGCAAGTTTTGAGAGCGATGTGCTCGATTCCGACGAAGCCGTATTGGTAGACTTTTGGGCAGAGTGGTGTGCTCCGTGTAAGATGATCGCCCCGATTGTCCACGAACTGGCTGAAGAGTATGAAGGCAGCTTAAAGGTTGCCAAGCTTGATGCTGATGAGAATCCTAATACGATGATGGCTTACGGCGTGATGGGTATTCCCACGCTGATCCTGTTCAAGGGCGGCGAGATCGTCGAGCGGATCACGGGCTTTATGCCCAAAGAGCGCCTGCTTGAAAAGCTGGAGCCGCACATCTAAACCCTGCACAGAAGATTGTGCTCTACGGCCACCAGAATGACTCTGGTGGCTTTTTCTTTTTTGACTATGATAATGATATTCACGCACTTAGGGATTTACATGAGAATGGATCAATGAATATTTTCTTCGGAGCCATAAGAGAACGAATCCAGGCGGTGATCGGGTTGGCGATTGGCACTGTCCTGATGTTTGTATGCGGGGGCGTGCTGGCCTTCGTGATCGCGCCGCAGCAGGCACTTGAGTGGCGTCGGATTGAAAAACTGCCGGTGCTTAGTGCAAACGGTGTTGCTAACGCTGCTGTTGGTGAAGAGATCGTTGTGACGGGGATTCTGGCCGGGAATGACGCGCTGACCGATGACGGCTTTGTTGCCTATACGCTGAAAGAGTGGAAGGTCGATCCGCCCTCGGATCAGGATGACGATTATGAGGGTTCGTGGGGACTCGTTGAGCGAGTAGTACCTGCTCTGATCCTTAATGTGGCAGGGGAGCAGATTCACACTCTCTCTAATAACAGCGCTCGTCTGGATGGCATTAATTTACATGAGAGCTACCAGGATGGTACAGGTGTAGAAAAAGCGACAGACAGCAGCAGTGGGCAGTATTTAGCTGAGGGGGCGCTGCAATGGCAGGGCTTCAAAGATGGCGACTTGGTAACGGTTGTCGGGCAGAAAGCTTCAACCGGTGATGTTACGCCTGATCGCTTATTTGCCGGTGATAAGGTGCAGCTTGTCGAGCATATCCGGACAGGGGCGAGGGCGGCCTTTATCGGCGGGATTGCGTGTATGATCGGTTCGCCGTTTGTGTTTATCCTGGGGCTGTTGGGGATCGCTTTTGGGCGTCGGCGTAAGGTGCTTTAATGAACGGGATATAATGTCTGACTATGGGGGAGGGCGAGGCAATCCAAAGGTTTGGATATTGACCTTACAGACGAAAACAATTTTTGGATCAATTTAGCGGGGTGAGAATAACACATTATGACACATCCAAGCATCATTTTGAACTTTGTGGCCTATGCGGAAAAGCTGAAAACATTAGGACGACATTCCTATACCAGCAGCGCGGAGCGGCAGGAAAGTGTCGCGGAGCACACCTGGATGTTGTGTCTCCTGGCGACTTTGTTGTTCCACGAGATAGAGATCGAGGTGGATCAACTCCGGGTGCTCAAGATGCTGATCGTCCACGATCTGGTTGAGGTGATCGCGGGTGATATCCCGGCCTTTGACAAATTGGAGATGGCCGAAGAAGAGGTTTATCAGAAAGAACATGATGCACTCGTTAAACTGACACAGGGGCTCCCGGAGGAAATGCGACGGGAGATCATCGATCTGTGGGAAGAGTTCGAAGTGTGCTCCACGCCGGAGGCCAGAGTCGCCGTCGCTATCGATAAGGTTGAGGCGATCATCCAGCACAATATTGCCGACATCCGCACCTGGTCACAGCAGGATTTTGATTACCAACCCTATGTTAGAAATGAATTGTTTGACTTTGACCCCTACATCAGGCAGTTTAAGGATCAGGTTGACCTGGACTCGATGAAAAAAATTGAGGCCGCGGGTTCCCTGGATCGGGTGTCCGAAGTGGCTCGTAAGCGCTACCGGGGTGGGGGGTAGGGAAGTCCCTGACCCCCCGTGCAACCT
>JBNKDD010000323.1:0-6242 GCA_050288085.1 Anaerolineae bacterium | reverse complement strand
CATCACAAGATCGGCCAGCTTGCCGACCTCAAGACTCCCTTTGTCGTTTTCCTCAAAGGCAATCCAGGCCCCATTTTGCGTGACCAGCCGTAAAGCCTCTTCCACCGGAATCCGCTCTGCCGGGTTCGAGTGATTGACCGCACTGTGCATCCAGAGCAGCGGTCGCATCGGCGTGACCGGGCTGTCTGACCCATGCGCAATCTGTAACCCGGCATCCAATACACTCCGTACCTGATCGACCCGTTTTGATCGCTCTTCGCCCACCACTTCCGGGTACTCGTCATCATGCGGCCAGAAGTGATTGAACGCGGGCTGCATCGCCAACGCCAAACCGAGTTCTTTGGCTCGTTGATCTTGCCCCGGAGACGGCAGTTCAAAGTGCTCAATCCGGTGTCGGTGATCCTCACGCGGCTGTTCGGATAAGGCTTTTTCATAAGCGTTGATAAGCTGTTCTATCGCCCCACTGCCCACACAGTGCAGCCCCACTTGCATCCCTTCTCGATGGGCGGCCATAACATAATCTTGTAGTTCTTCGTCGGTGAAGTAGAGTTTGCCCTTTGTTTCTGGCTGATCCGTGTATGGCTCGATCAAGGCGGCGGTATGCGGCCCAAAGTCACCATCCACCGCGACCGCCCCACACCCCCCGATCTGATTCAACCCCAGCGCTTTCACCGCCTGGACATCCCGTGTTTGCGTATAGGGGACCACTCGCACTGGCAGCTCTTCCTGATGGGCCACCAACACTCGGACATTCTCCAGATCATCCAGGGCGTGCAGCGTCGTTACCCCACCTTTGACCGCTTCTTCTGCCGCTCGATCAAACGCTTTCTCGACGCCTAATTGTTCCGCGAAGGACTGCCACAGAATCGTAAACGCGGCGTGATTCGCTTCCCCGGTCAACATCCCATTGAACTGCCCATCCTCATTTTTACCCAGCCCTTCGGTATCATCCGTCAGATCGAGCAGGGCCAACGCTTGCGGATTGACCACCGACCAGTGCCCGCCCCGATCCATCACATAGACCGGACGGCCACCGCCCGCTTCATTAAGCTCGTCAATCGTCGGGAATCGTTTCTCAGCGTTAAGCTCCGATTGAAACCCCGACGCCACCACCAGCCAATCCGGTGGTTGTTGTGATGCGTATTCTTTGATTTTCGCGAACACCTCATCCAGCGACCCGATCCCCGCTAGATCGATAGCTAGCAGTCCCAACCCCGTGATCGTAAAGTGCACATGCGTATCAATAAAGCCGGGGACAATCACCGCCCCTTTTGCATCAACGATCCGATCTGCTTGCTGCTTGTAAGATGCAACCGCCGACTCGTCACCGATACTGACAATCCGCCCCCCGATGGCCGCTAATGCACTCGCTTCCGGCTGATCGGGATTCAACGTATGAATCCGTGCGTTATGAATGATCAGAGAACCCATAGTTATTCTCCGTTATTATTTAATTGTCGTGAATTTACTCAAAACGGCTTTGAAGTCCCCTCTCCAGAATCAGCGAAGCTGATCGGAGTGGGGATTTAGGGGTGAGGGCCAAATCCCTTACTCTCCGGCTTTCGCGCGTGTCTGCTGATCCAACCCGATCACGTCGCCCAACGCATCCCCCAACAGGTTGACGGATAGAATCGTCAGGAAGATACCCATACCGGGGAAGATCGTAATCCACCACGCCTGCCGCATAAACTTCCGACCGGCACTGAGCATCGCGCCCCACTCCGGGTGAGGGGGCTGCGTGCCTAACCCGATAAAGCTCAGGGCTGCGCCCTCAAGGATCGCATTACCCAATCCGAGTGTTGCCAGCACCAACAGCGGGCGCATGATATTGTGAAGCACGTGCCGCCAGATGATCCGCGCATCGGAACTGCCCAGCGCCCGCGATGCCTCAACGAATCCCTGCTCTTTGACCTGTAGAACTTCGGCCCGTGCCAGCCGGGTAAACGATGGGATAAAGGCGATCCCAACCGCGATCATCAGGTTGAACAGCCCGGTCCCCAGAATCGCGATCACGACTAAGGCCAGCAAAATGCCGGGGAAGGCCAGCAGCACATCGATCATCCACGAGATCACCGCATCGAAGACCCCGCCATAATAGCCCGCGATCAGGCCCAGCAAGGTCCCGACCGTGGCCCCAATTGTTGTTGCCACAATCCCGACCTGTAACGAAATCCGGCCACCGTATAAAAAGCGGGTAAACACATCCCGCCCAAAGTTATCGGTTCCCATCAGGTGTTCCGCACCGGGCGGCTGAAAGGCATTGGTTGGGCTTTGATCGAGCGGGTCTTGGGAAGTAATAATCGGTGCAGCCACGACGCTTGCGATCAGCAATACTAATAAGACGCTCCCGATAATTGCGCCTCGGTTACGAAGCAGTCGCCGTATAAATAGCTGCCCAGGGGATAGTGAAACGTTGGTCACAGCTTTAACCTTTGATTAGAGGCGGATACGCGGATCAAGCAAAACATAGACGACATCCGTTAGAGTATTAACCAGCACATATATCGATGCCGTAACGAGGACAGTGCCTTGTATCAGGGGCAAGTCACGATTGTTGATGGCCGTAATCGCCAGCCGCCCCAATCCTTGACGGGCAAAGATTGTCTCAACCACAATCGACCCCGCCAGCAGAAACCCGATTTGCAGGCCGATAATCGTCACGACCGGGATCAGGGCATTGCGTAGGGCGTGATGCCAGATAATCCGCCGTTCCCTGACGCCTTTGGCGCGGGCGGCCAGCAGATATCTTTTCTCCATCACATCAAGCATACTGACCCGCACCAACCGCGTAATCACGGCAGCTTCACCAACGGCCAGCGTGACGGCTGGCAGGATCAGCCCTTTCGGATCATCACTGGGGGCGACGGCTGGCAGCCAACCCAGTTGCACCGAGAACAGCAGGATCAGCAGCAGCCCCAACCAGAAGTGCGGGATCGACACCCCACTGATCGATACCGCCATCGTCAGCGTATCGAACCAGTTATTCCGGTTGATCGCCGCCAGGATCCCCATGCTGACCCCCAATATCGAGGCAATCGTAATTGCTGCCAGTGTCAATTGGAGCGTGCTGGGCAATTGTTCGGCTATCGCTTCGGCGACCGGGCGTTTCGTTCGGATCGATTGCCCTAGATCGCCCTGTGCAACTTTGCTGATGTAGTTCCAATATTGAACCGGCAGCGGATCGTTTAGCCCCAGTTCTTCCCGGAGCGCTTCTATTGTCTCCGCCGAGGCTGCCTGCCGTCCGGCCATCGCGACCACCGGATCACCCGGCACAAGATGGATCATCAAAAATGTGAAGATAGAGACACCTAGCAGTACCAGTAAAGACATGAATAGGCGACGTAGTAGATAGCTGCTCATCGTGTACCCTCTCAATGCGGGGGTAGTAAATAATCGGGTTGGGTAGGGATTTTCGGTTTGTTCGAACCCTACTACGATTATTGTCTATCCGCGCTTGTAGGGGCGACTGGCCACTCCCCCCTACGGTGTTTTATGATAGGTTTTAAATTGTTAACGCATCACCGGAGTTATTCCGCCAGCGTAACATCGTACAGCAGCGGGTAGCCCTCATTATTGAACTGCCAGCCCTGTACGCTGGAGGATAACAGCATCACCTGATTGTAAGTGTGGAGCGGCATCACCAAAGCATTCTCCATGATGATCTCCTGAATCCTGACGTACAACGCCCGGCGGGCATCGGGGTCAAGTTCGCTCTGAGCATCAATCAATGCCTGATCTAATTCCTCGTCAACGTACCGTGTGAACGATGAACCGGCTTCGATATTGGCCGAATTGTAGACAAAGTCCAGCACGGCGGGATCGCTGCTGATCCAGCCCATGTTGAGGAAGTTGTGATTGCCAGCATTCCCGAACTCGAACACGCCAGCATCATCCATCGTGAGCAGTTCAACTTCAAAGCCCACTTCTCCCAGGTAACCTGCGACCAGTTCCATATAGGCTTCTTCATAGGCCGGAATCGCCGGGTAGACGACCTTCAGATTCTCGCCGTCTTTCTCCCGAATGCCGTCGCCGTTCTCATCGATCCAACCGGCATCGTCCAGCAGTTCAGCGGCTTTTTCAGGATCGTACCGGTAAAGGTTAGCCGATGCTTCATCGTAGCCCCAGGTCGTCGGTGATAGCACACTGTAAGCCGGTGACATCAACCCGCTGAAGGCGATATCGTTCAGTTGTTCCTGGTTAATGGCGTAGATCATCGCCTCACGCACCCGGATATCATCCGTCGGCGGCTTCTCGACATTGATCATCATGTGCGAGGGCATACCGGGTGAAGCGAATGTTTCCAACTGGTACTCGCCGGTATCCAGCAGTGCCTGGACTTCCAACCCCGGCGGTTCCTCAGCGATTTGAATCTCGCCGGTTTCCAGCGCGATCAACCGTGTAGCGGCTTCCGGCAGGAACCGGAACGTTATATCATCCAGATAAGCCGGGCCGCTGTGTCCCAGAGTTTCGGGTGCCCAATTGTAATCTTCGTTCCGAACCAGTGTGATGTGATCCTGTGCCGCCCATTCCTGGAAAACAAATGGGCCGGTGCCGACCGGATTCTGTCCGTAGGCATCACCCTGTTCACTGACGGCGGTCGGCGAGGGGATACCCATCCAGTACCGGGCCAGGTCTTGCTCAAAGGTTGGTTTCGGCATTTCGAATACCACCTTGGCGGTGTAGTCATCTTCAACTACCGTCTCGACATAACCGGTCAGGACGGTTGGTGCAGTTGCATAACCGAAGTCACCGGTTGATACCCGATCAAAGAAGGCTTTTACCGCTTCGGCGTTGAACGGTGTGCCATCATGGAAGGTAACGTCATCACGCAGCGTGAAGGTAAATTCCATCCCGTCGTCGCTGGCTGACCACTCTGTTGCCAGCCCAGGGTGAATCCCACCCTCTGAGTCCGCACTGAGCAGCGTATCGTAGATATTCATCAACACGATATGCTCATGCAGATACAGCCCTGCTGCCGGGTCCAGCGAAACCGGTTCGACCGCCAGGCCGATCACCAGCGAACCGCCCGGTGCGCCCTCGTCCATCGGTTCGGCGCTTTCTTCTTCACCGGCGGCGGGTTCAGCCTCTTCTGCGGCGGCGGCTTCTTCTGCTGCTGCGCTGTCCGCTTCGGCTGGTTCTTCTGCTGGCGCATCGGCGGTCTGACCGCAGCCGACAACCAGCATCAGAGTCAACAATATAGCAATAGCGATTAGGTGTTTGTTGTTTTTCATCCTTCTGGCCTCCTTGTATGGCAAATAATGGGGAATCACCCTTCAACTACTATCGAAAGAGAATGAAGAGCTTCAACTTGAGTTTCTCCACGGACGCTATTGAAGTAAACGATACAATGGATTCAGACTTATGTCCACTATAGGATACCAATATGAGCGCAAATTTTCCCGTACTCAAAAGGGTTATATGGATTAACGTGGGGGACAGCAGCTAATCCGAAACCCCTTATGGTTGGTACGTGCATAAGGCCCCAACTCGAATTCTCGCTCAAGGATTGTGGTGCCCTCGTCCTCGCCTAATTCCCACATCCCGCCGCGCAAGGCCCGTCGCTTAGGGCCGCTGTAGCCGGTGTCCTCCGGGTCTTCGTAATGATTGAGACACCACTCCCAGACGTTGCTGCACATGTCGAGCGCCCCGACCGGTGATCGCCCTTGCGGGTATAATCCAACTGCGGTGGTAAGCCCTAACCCGTCCGTGATCGGTTGAGTAAAGCTCTCTTCCCACACCGCCCCCCACGGGTAGCAATAAGCCGGATCACCGCCGGTCGCTGCATGCTGCCATTCCCATTCTAAGGGTAGACGCACCTGCCAATCCTGCTCTCGAATAAGCCGCCCTATCTCTGATGATGTTGTTGCCAGCCGGGCCGTCAACCAGCGGCAGAAGGCCACGCCGTCGAACCACGACACGTTATCACGCGGGTGATTATCATACGGGTGATTCTGAGTTCCTGGCTGATCATGCTGAAGGGCTAATTCAACCCACCAATCCGAATGGGTGTATCCGCTCGGATCGTCAACGAATGCGTTGAATTGTTGGTACGTGATTGGATATTTGGCGATATAAAACGCGTCGAACTGGAAGTTCTGCCCATTGATAGTTTCTATCCCGCCTTGTACCGGCAGCCACACAATATCAGGTAGACCATCCGGCCCTAATCCCACTCCGGGGCGTGTATCGCCTGCTTCGTTTAGCAATAACCCTATCTCGGCGCGGCGAGCATGGTCGGTCTC
>JBNKDD010000322.1:0-6318 GCA_050288085.1 Anaerolineae bacterium | reverse complement strand
TGTGGCACTGTCGTTATAGAGACCGCCAGCTGAATTGGCTGCTACATTTGCATCAAAAGTGCTGTAGTAGACTAAAACTCCGACACCTTGTGTATATACACCGCCACCTGCATTTGCCCTGTTGCGGCTAACTTCACTAAAACGGATGGAAACTGAACCCCCATCGGCGAAAATTCCACCACCGCTTCCTCCGGCTTCATTATCTACAACTGAACTGCCGGTAGTAATATAGATACTGCCTGTGTTGTAGATACCACCACCTTGGGCTGCTGCATAATTATTCGAAATTACACCACCATTCAGAACGTCCAGTAATCCCCCATTGTTGTAAATACCACCCCCCATGCGGGTAGCAGTGTTATTGGTGACCTCTGTCCAATTTGCGATGTACAATCTGCCACCGTTGATGTAAATACCGCCACCATTATCACCATCACCACCATCATCAGCCACGCCATTACTAATGGTCAGCGTGTCAAAGTCCAAGCTGCCTGACGCTGCGACATGAAAGATTCGAAATGTTGCAGAACCCGCCGCTCTGACGATCGATGCTCTATAGCCCATAATGGTGATATCACTGGTGATCGAGGGTAGGCCATTCTCTCCGTCGGTGACGTTATCCACAGCATTCAGCGCATAGGTGGTAGAAGCGGCCAGGACGATCTCGAAGGGACCGCCGGAGCCGATGTTGGGGTGGGTGCAGCCGTCCTCCGGGGCATCGTTGTTGGCGGCGACGATGGCATCACCCAGTGTGCAGTTAGTGGGCAGGTCACCTGCGCTGCCCCGTTGGGCGGTGGTATCGACGGTGAGAACGGTCAGGGCCGCCAATGCCGGTTGAAGCGGCTGCAAGGTCAGGACAACTCCGGTTATCAGCAAGGCGATCAGCAGAGTTCGGCAGGTTCGATAGAGCATAACTACTCCAATGCGAGAGCGAACTGAGATCAGGCTTCAGGCTGCAAAAAAGATTAGCATGGCCCATGAATGTAATGGACGATTTGATAAGGGCTGGGTAAAGATAAGTAGTTTTGCTCTCGACGGCACAAGGATACCCGATCATTAGCCTGCCTACCAACAAAAAAGCGCATCAAAGCTGCGGAAGCAGTTTTTGAGTCGGGGAAAGAGGGCGCAGCATTCCTGTCAAGTTAAGCTCTTGTAAATCCGATTTCCTGGTTCTAAGAAAATCTGTGGATAGCGAGAAAAAGAGGCAAAATTGACTAAAAAGGTGACCAAACCCCAGTCAAAATGCCTCAACGAAAGTATAGCAAAGAACAGAGAAAAGTAACGAAAGTCAATCCGCGAGTGATTCTGCCCATGAGCTATGAGGAGTATGCACAAAAATCAGAAAATGGCGAGGAATTTCGGCAGTGGGTGGATGAAATGATAGAAAGATACCCGGAATTGTTCCCTCAAGAGATAGAAGGAGGCTATGTTCTGCATGATAAGCTGCCTGAATCGGCCAAGCTAACCGGGGTGCGTTTCCGGCGGATAAAGCTCAAGAGAGCCAATGAGAATGGACAACAGCAAGTGTTGACGATCGGTACGAGTGATGTGATGCCCTATATGGTGGGCTACACCGATGAGGTGGAAAAAGCCCTGTTTCTCCGTCGTTTTGGGGTGCCCTACTGGGGACTGAGCTATGTGTTTGGGAAGAATGATGCGTATTGGTATCACCTGACGGCCCATTTTGGGCGCTATGAGATTGTCGGGACGGTGGTGAAGGATGCTTCCAGGTTGCCGGTAGACTTGCTGGCCGATAAAAAACATGTCCACTTCAATGGAGAGAAGGGCTACATTGCGGCGACCGTAGGCGGCGATTGTGTGCTAGGAGCCTCCCTGGCCTTAGCGGCTGATGAAGCGGCGTTGAAGGATGCCTATGGGTACTTCAAGGCAGAAGCCCAATTGCTTGACCCCAACTATTCACCTCAGACGGTCAATACGGATGGCTGGCTCCCTACTCAGAAAGCCTGGCAAGCGCTTTTCAGTACCATTACGGTGATCCAGTGTTTCCTCCATGCTTTCCTCAAGATCAGAGACCGCACCAAGAAGCGTTTCAAATCCATTTTTGCCGACATCCAACAATTGGTTTGGGATATCTACCATGCTGACAATCGCCACGATTTTCTGGCTCAAATTGCCGATTTTCAACGGTGGGCACACGCTCACTTGTCCGGCCCGGCTCTAGACGCCGTTGAGAAACTTGCTGCTAATTCACATGCCTTCGCTCTTGCTTTTGACTTCCCACAGGCTTATCGAACCAGCAATATGATTGACCGCCATCTAGGGCAATTGCATTAGGAAATAAAAGGTCAAGGAGGTAAAAACAAAGAAAAAAGCGGAGGGCCAATGGGAAGCGGTGGGATCAAAAGACATTTTGAAGGGGTGGAAGACCCACGAACCGGAAATGCCAAAGAACATCTCCTGATAGATATTATCGTCATAGCCATCATGGCGGTGATCTGCGGAGCAGACACCTGGGTAGAGATCGAAGAATTTGGGAAAGCAAAACAGGAATGGCTGGAAAGTTTTCTGGAACTGCCCAATGGCATCCCCTCCCATGATACGTTTGGGCGCGTGTTCAGCTTACTGGACCCGGAGCAATTTCAAGCCGGGTTTCGAAGTTGGATAGGCGAGGTGATGAAAAAGACCGAGGGGGAAGTGATTGCGATAGATGGCAAAACGCTGAGACGGTCGCATGATCAGGGCATCGGAAAAGCGGCGATTACGATGGTGAGTGCCTGGGCAACCGACCAGCAACTGGTCTTAGGGCAAGAAAAAGTTGATAGCAAGTCAAACGAGATTACGGCCATCCCCAAGCTGCTTGACCTCCTGAACATCACGGGCTGTATCGTCACCATTGATGCGATGGGGACACAGCGGGCGATTGCCGGGCAAATCATTGAGCAAGGGGCGGATTACCTGCTGTCCCTCAAAGGCAATCAAGGCCATTTGCATGAAGACCTGGTCGAAATCTTCAGCTATGCCCAGGAAAGGCATTTTGAGGGGCTGTCGTCGGATTATTGTCGCACGGTCAACAAAAGTCATGGTCGCATTGAAATCCGCGAATGCTGGACCCTGTCTCAGCTTGATTCCTTTGCTTACATTCGCCATCTCGAAGCCTGGCCGGGCTTACGAACAGCGGTCATGCTCCGCCGTGAACGTCGACTTGGCGACCAACGGGAGGTCGACGAGGTTTACTACATTTCTAGCCTCCCGCCCTTCGCTTCCCCTATTCTAGAAGCGGTTCGTGACCATTGGAAGATTGAAAATGGGCTTCATTGGGTGCTTGACATCGCTTTTCGTGAGGATGAATCCCGTGTCCGTAAAGGTTTTGCCGACCAGAATTTTTCGTTGCTTCGCCAGATTGCGCTGAGCTTACTTAAGCAAGAAACCTCCGCCCGTTGCGGCACTCATGCTAAACGTCTCAAAGCCGGTTGGGATCATTCCTACCTTCTCAAACTCCTTACTCTCTAATGCGTTTGCCCTAGACCGCCATCTGATCCCCCTTGACCGGTGGCTGTTTGCCGCTCGTTCTTTCCATGGTCATTGGGTTTCTGCCGAATTTCAAATCCGTGCCTGGGTTCTTTTTCACAACTTTATGCCGTTTTGTCCCAGAGCCAAAATTCGTGATTCTTTCATCTCTCCTGTTCATCGATTGAACCATTCGTTTTATCATGATAACTGGCTTCATAATTTGCTGATTTCTACTTCTTGTGCTGGGTTGTGCACCAACCACAGAAAAAACTAGAACCAGCCGATTTCTAGCCCTCACCCCCTGGGCCCTCTCCGATCTGCTTCGCAGATTCAAGGGCGAGGGGAGTCAAGTTCAAAGTTGAGATGTAGACTGTTCTCTTGCGGTCAAAAAAATCTTCTTAAGTTGACAGCTATGGGGCGCAGCATGTTGCGCCCCTACGGGTGGTTTTATGTTCTTTGAGGTGAGCTTTGCGCGGCGCTAGCCCGGAACAGTGATTTGGCGGGCGAGGAATTGGCCGGTGTATGAATCGGCGCAGTGGGCGATCTGGGCAGGGGGACCTTCGGCGATCAGTTGGCCGCCCTGCGTACCGCCCTCCGGGCCGAGGTCGATGATCCAATCAGCGGCGGCGATCACGTCCAGGTTGTGCTCGATCACGATGACGGTGTTACCAGCGTCAACCAGCCGTTGAAAGACAAACAACAGGTGCTCAACGTCGGCGGGGTGGAGTCCGGTGGTTGGCTCGTCGAGCAGGTAAAGAGTGTGCCCCTTCGCTTTGCGGCTCAGTTCCTTTGCCAGCTTGATTCGTTGGGCCTCACCACCGGAAAAGGTGGTGGCCGGTTGGCCCAGCTTCAGGTAGCCCAATCCAACATCGGATAACAATTGGAGGCGGGTTGCAACAGGCGGCTGGTCGTGGAAGATGTCGAGGGCTTCTTCGACGGTCAGGTCGAGGATGTCGGCGATGCTGTGTTCGCAATACTTTGCTTCCAGGACTTCGGGCTTGAATCGACGCCCACGACAGGCCGGACAACGAACTTCAACATCGGGGAGAAAATGCATATTGACGGTCAGGGTTCCTGCTCCCTGGCAGCGTCCGCAGCGCCCGGCAGGAGCATTGAAAGAGAAATGGCGGGCGGATAAGCCGGTTTCCTGGGCGTGGGGGGTACGCGCAAATACCTTGCGGATCGGAGTGAAAGCATCGGTATAGGTCGCAGCGTTGGAGCGGGTGGTGCGGCCCATGATCATCTGGTCGATGGTGACGATCTTATCGATGTGCTCCCAGCCGGTGATAGCATGATGGTCACCGGGTGGGTCGCCTGCATTATAAAAACGCTGACGAGCGGCGCGGTCAAGGATATCAAGAATAAGAGAAGACTTGCCCGACCCGGATACGCCGGTTACGGCGGTCAGGGTGCCGAGAGGAAGGGATACGTCAATATCCCGGAGGTTATGAGCGGATGCGCCCTGGATGATCAAGTGCTGGCCGGTGCCCGGTCGGGGGGCGGTGTTGGTGGGCATAGTTCGATGTCCAGCGAGATATTGGCCGGTGACGGATTCGGGGGTGTCGGCAACTTCGGCGGGGGTTCCGGCGGCCATGACCTGCCCGCCGTGGCTTCCGGCTCCGGGGCCAAAATCGATCAGGTGGTCGGCGGTGCGGATCATGTCGAGGTCGTGCTCGATCACCAGAACGGTGTTACCGAGGTCAACGAGACGGCGCAAAGCATCGATCAGGCGTTGGGTATCGCGGGGGTGGAGACCGATGGTCGGCTCGTCCAGCACATATAAGACTCCAGTCAAACCCGATCCGAGGAGAGCGGCTAATCGGAGCCGCTGGGCTTCGCCTCCGGCCAGACTGGGGGTGGCACGGTCGAGGGTCAGGTAGCCAACACCGATATCAACCAGACGGCTGATGCGTTCGTTCAGGTCGGCGATGACCGCCCCAAGCACTAGTTGGGCTTCGGCGGACAGGATGGCAGGCAGCCCGGCCAACCAACCGGCTAAATCGGTCAGGGGGAGTTGGGCCAGAGCGACGATGGTGTGGCTGTTGACGATCACCTGGCGGCTCTCAAGGCGAAGGCGGGTTCCCTCGCAATCGGGGCAGGTGCGCTTGATGAGCTTCTTCTCCAGCTTTTCACGGTAGTCGATATCCTGGGCGCGCTCGGTATAACGGCGGACAAGGTTGGTGCCAATTCCCTCAAAGCGCCCGCCTGAAGCGTTGACCGGAGGGTCAATATCAGGAAAGTGGCGGGCGAAGTGCGGGCTGTGTACGCCATGAAATAACAGGTCACGCTGGACTTGATCGAAGTCGCCGATGGGGGTGGATAGGTCAATTTCAAGGCCGTAATGCGCGGCAGCAGCGCGGAGGACTTTGCCATAATGGGCGATGTAGTGGCGGTCCCAGCCAAAGATTCCGCCGTCTGCAATGCTGAGGGACGGATCAACCAGTAAATCCAGATTAGCTTCAAGAATCTCGCCGAGGCCCGAACAAGTCGGGCAGGCTCCCGCCGGTTTGTTGAATGAGAAATGAGCCATGCCCAATTCTGGGACGGGCTCGCCACAATGCGGGCAGGGATAAAAAGTCGTCTCATCAAAGGTCTGTTCGAGGTCGTCCGGTTCATCTGGCCCAATCTGTTGGGTGGTGTCGAATGAGGGGGGGATATCCTGGCCGCAGGCCGGACAGGGCCGATGCCCGATCCGAGCGAACAGGACGCGCAGATAAGTATAGATTTCGGTGGCCGTGCCGACCGTTGAGCGTGGGCTGCGATTGGTGGGATGCTGGTCAACGCTGATGGAGGGCATTAAGCCTTCGATGGTGTCTACCTCCGCCTTGCTCAGGTAGGTGACCATGC
>JBNKDD010000321.1:0-6341 GCA_050288085.1 Anaerolineae bacterium | reverse complement strand
CAACGCTTTGCGGATCACAAAATCGTTGGGGTGGGTGACGCAGGTCACTCAGGTAAATATTGCGCAGGGGAAAGCCATTGCCAAGCAAACGCGGCTCGATCCGCTCAACCCGGTGTTTATTGTAAGCGCGGTGTTGGAGGGCTGAAGGTGAAGCTGTTCGAGCCGATCCGCATCATCGCCCAATCAGGTGATCCCTATCAGAACCCGATAGTGCTGGCACTAAGCCGCCGGGAAGACCCGCGTTTTAATCGTGATGTTGCAGAAAAAGTACAGGATGTCTTAGTCAATAGTTTGGAGTTGTCAATTTGGGTCAGTGCATGTTCATTTGCGTGTGGATTTACCGGGTTTTGTCTGGCTCCGATTGCCAGCCTGATATTGACCACAATACCGGTGATGTTCGCTATCTATGCAACCAATCTGACCGGCTACATGATTTCATCGGGTGATTATCAACTGGTCAGGCTGTCACTGCTTAGCCCGGTTGAACGAGCCTGGGGTCTGTTTTTCGCATCATTGCATCATGTGCGAGCCTTTGTAAGGCTAGCAATTATCGTTCTGCCGGTCAATACGATGGTGGCTTTATATTCCATATTCTACAAGATCATCGATCTCTTCATGCTCCCGATTGCTATCCTGACCACGATCAATGCAGTGGGAATGGCGATGGTGGGCATATTAGTAGGAATCACAGCCAGGCTGAAATATGAGGAATTTGTGCAGGCTATTTCGATTTCCACCGGACTTACCCTGTCGGTGATGGCACTCTTGAGTGCTGGTATCTGGTGGCTGTCGTCAATGGAACGGTATTGGTTAGCGGCAATGCTATCGACGGGACCATTCTTGTTAATCATCGGAGCATTTCATCTCGCGGAGCAGTGGGCATGACACAAATCGGAACCTTATACGGGATCGGGGTTGGCCCCGGCGACCCGGAACTATTGACACTCAAGGCAGCCCGGATCATCGAGGCCACCCCGGTGATCACCGTACCGGTCGCACAGGAAGACGGAGAAAGCCACGCGCTAAATGTAGTAGAGAGCATGCTGAAACCCGATCAGCGGGTGCTCAAACTGCACTTCCCGATGGTCAGGGATATAGCCGAACGAGAAGCCAAACGACAGGCGGCCACCCAAACCATCGTCGAGGAGCTGCAAGTCGGACGGGATGTAGCCTTCCTGACCGAGGGCGATCCGATGTTTCACAGCACCTTTGGTTATGTGCTGAATCTTCTGCCGGAGGGGTTATCGGTCGAGGTAATCCCCGGCGTGAGTTCGATCATGGCGGCGGCAGCGGACATCAAAACGCCGCTGGTGAACGCCGGGCAGCGGTTGGCCGTTATCCCGGCAGTTTTCGAGAACGTCGACGAGTTGCATCACATCTTTGCTGAATTCGATACGGTCGTGTTGATGAAGGTTTACCGGGTGCTGGATCGGGTGCTCGATCTGCTGGACGAACTGGGCCTGATCGATCAGGCGGTGATCGTCGAGCGGGCATCACACGCAGAAGGCCGGGTGATCAAGGATGTGCAGTCGGTGCAGGACGATGACGTTCATTACATGTCGTTGATGATTGTGCATACAAAATAAACCTCACCCCCGTCTTGATGCTTGTCGCATCTCGACTCCCCCCTCTCCAAATTGGAGAGGGGGAGGGAGAACCGCCGACGGCGGCTCGGAAGGGGGTGAGGTAAACGGAGAGGCAGCCATTTTGACCATCAACATTCCCCGATTTGTAATCGCAGCTCCATCGAGTGGAAGCGGGAAAAGCACCATCGCCACCGGCTTGATGGCAGCCCTATCACGCGACCATATCGTGCAGGGATTCAAAGTCGGGCCGGACTACATCGATCCGGGCTATCACACCGCCGCAGCCGGGCGGGTATCACGCAACCTCGATACCTGGATGGTTCCCATCGACGAGGTCAAGGCAACCTTCGCCCGCGCCGTGACCGCCGACCCGCCCGCCGAGATCGCGATTGTCGAGGGGGTGATGGGCTTATTTGACGGTTACGAAGCCAAAACCGAAAGCGGCAGCACCGCCCAGGTCGCCAAGCTGATCGACGCACCGGTGATCCTGGTAATCAATGTGGGGAAGATGGCCCGCAGCGCCGGGGCAATCGCGCTCGGTTACCGGGACTTCGACCCTGATCTGAAAGTCGCCGGGGTGATCTGTAACAACGTCGGCAGCGAGAAACACGCCATGTGGGTGACCGAGGCCATCGAGTCGATCGGGCTGCCGGTGCTGGGCTGTATCCCGCGATCAGAGGCTTTGCGAATCCCGGAGCGGCATCTCGGTTTGCAGACGGCCATCGAACGGACAGCGGAACTCCAGGCGTTTATGGATCATGCCGCCAGTCTGGTAGTCGAGCATATCGACCTGGTTAGAGTCTGGGAGTTGGCCGCCAACACACCGCCCTATCCAGACCTCACCCCTGCTCTCACGCGCTCCAGCGCGTTCGATCTTTCCCCTCTCCAAAATGGAGAGGGGGAGGGAGAACTGCCTTCAGGCAGTTCGGAAGGGGGTGAGGTTGAGTTCAATAGCCCGCGAATCGCCATCGCACATGATGAAGCTTTTTGCTTTTACTACGAGGATAACTTCGATTGGCTGCGAGCAGCAGGAGCAGAGGTTATCTTTTTCAGCCCACTGCACGACTCGACGCTGCCGGAAGGAATCAATGGGTTGTATCTGGGAGGAGGTTACCCGGAGCTTTATGCGGCACAGTTAGCAGAAAACGCCGCCATGCAGAATTCGATTCGAGCCGCCGTCGAATCAGGGATGCCAACCTTCGCCGAGTGCGGCGGGTTGATGTTCCTGACGGACAGCATCACTGACCTGGATGGGCAGATCCACCCGATGATCGGCGTGGTGCCCGGTCGCGCACAGATGCATGGCCGCTTGACAATGGGCTACCGTCAGGTGACCACCGCCCGTGACACTATTCTGCTGCCGGAAGGAGAACAAACACGCGGTCACGAGTTCCATTATTCGGATTGGGTAGATCGCCCGGACGATCTCCCATCGGCTTACGCCATCTCGCCGCGTGCAGCGGAAGCGATCCAGATGGAGGGTTATGCAAAAAACAACGTCCTGGCCTCCTACGTCCATCTGCATTTCGGCGCTAATCCCGACCTGGCGACCAATTTTGTCAGGGCTTGCCAGGAGTGGGTGAAGTAACATTGGAAAGCGACTGCACCCCCCTAATCTTCGCGCGCTCTCTGAGCGTCGCTCAGATTTGTCCCCCCTTTGCGAAGGGGGGACGAAAGCTCCGAAGGAGCGCAGGGGGGTTGCACAAAAAACACCGGATTTATTTTGTGATATGACAATTTCCCTGATCGGCCTGAACCACCATACTGCCCCCGTCGAAGTTAGAGAACAGGTCACGCTGACCGGTGACGGTCTGCGCCTGGCATTGAAAGAACTCCAGGTCGGCGATCATCCCCCTGCCGAGGGTGTGATCCTATCGACCTGCAACCGGCTGGAAATCTACACCCTGAGTGACGAGGATGGTCAACCGATCATCGATGACTTCTTAACCCGGATGTACGGCATCGATCCGGCTGATCTGCGCCCTCACCTCTACACGAAATTCGATCAGGAGGCAATCAACCACCTGATGCGGGTGACGGCAGGATTAGAGTCGATGATCCTGGGTGAGCCGCAAATTCTGGGGCAGGTCACGGAGGCTCACAGCAAAGCACGTTCGACCGGCGCAGCGGGGCCGATCCTGTCGCGGCTGTTTACGCAGGCCGTCCACGCGGGCAAACGCGCTCACACCGAAACCGACATCAGCCGCTACACCACCTCGGTGAGCCATGCCGCCGCGCTGCTGGCTCAGGATAAGCTCGGCGATCTGGCCGGGGCAAAGGTCTTGATCATCGGCGCGGGGGAGATCGCAGAGCAAGCTGCCCAGGCATTGCACGCCCGCGGCACCGAGTCGATCACCTGTATTAGCCGCACTTACAGCCACGCCGAAGCGCTGGCCGGACAAGTCGGCGGAAGGGCCTTCAATTGGGTACACTTACCGGAAGGGCTGACTGAAGCCGATGTGGTGATCAGCGCGACGGGTGCACCCCACAGTGTGATTCATGTTTCAAACGTGGTGCACGTCCTGCCGGAGCGGGCAGGCCGCCCACTGCTGCTGATCGACATTGCCGTGCCCCGTGACGTGGACGAAGAAGTTGGGGAACTGCCCGGCGTCGAACTGCACGACATCGACGACCTGCAAGCAGTAGTGGATGATAACCTGGCCCAACGCCAGGCCGCCATCCCACAGGTGGAAGCGATCATACAGGAAGAAGTCATCGCTTTTGAGGATTGGCTGCACAGCCGGGAGGTGGTTCCGACCATCGTCGATCTGCGGCAGAAAGCGGAGGACATCGCCCAGGTTGAAGTCAAGCGAATCCTCCGCCGGTTAGACGGCCTATCCGATGACGAACAGGCGGCAATCAACCAGCTTGCCAGCCGGATCGTCAACAAGCTGCTGCACGAACCAACCACCCGTCTCAAGGCTCAGGCTGCCAACGGCAACCGGCTGGTATACAGTCACACGGTGCGCGATTTGTTCGGATTGGATGAGGAGTCAAGAGATGGCTGATGTGATCCGGATGGGTACACGCGGATCGGCGCTGGCACGCTGGCAAACCGATCATATTGCCGGGCTGCTCCGGGAAGCATACCCCGGCCTGCGAACCGAAATGGTCGTATTCTCAACCAGGGGTGACCGGGAATTAGAGACGCCCCTCCCCCTGATCGGCGGTAAAGGGCTGTTCACAGCAGAACTCGAAGCGGCACTGAGGAATGGGGATATCGATTATGCCGTGCACAGCCTCAAAGATTTACCGACCGACGATCCCGGCGACCTGGCTATCGGCGCGATCCCGGAGCGGGCCAACCCGCTCGATGTGCTGATCAGCCGGGAAGGTTATACGCTAAAGACCCTGCCGGACGGGGCAGCCGTCGGGACGGGCAGCCGACGGCGGTCCGCGCAGCTTTTACGCCTGCGCCCCGATCTGCACATTATCGGGATTCGGGGCAACATCGATACCCGGATCGGCAAGGCGCTCGACCCGGATGGCGAGTACGATGCGGTGGTCATGGCCCTCGCCGGATTGGAACGGTTGAGGCGGCTGGATGTAATCAGCGAGGAATTCACGCTGGACGAAATGCTCCCCGCGCCAGGACAGGGAGCCCTCGGCGTTCAAGGCCGCAGCGATGCCGAATCACTGGAACGGCTGGTCGCGATCAACCACTTCAATACCCAGCTTGTGGTCAGTGCCGAGCGCGGTTTTTTAAGCGGATTGGGCGGCGGGTGTTCGGTTCCGGTCGCGGCTTATGCCGATATTGAAGACCGGCAGATTCACTTACGCGGGCGGGTGATCGCGCTGGACGGATCGGACATGGTCGAAGTCAGCGCGAGTGAGCTGGCATCTAACCCCACACGGGCCTGGGAAATTGGGCTTGAACTGGCCGAACGTGCGCTTGAACGGGGCGCAGGCCGGATATTAGAAGCGGTGTTGTAGAGATGGGGGGATCTTATGGGCGTTTTGACCGGCAAACGGATCGTTGTAACGCGGGCGACACATCAAGCACAGGCTTTTTGCGATCACCTACAAGCGCGGGGCGCGGAGCCATTGTTCTATCCGTGCATTGCGATAGAGCCACCGGAGGATATCCAGCCGCTTGACCAGGTACTCCGGGAAGCAGCAGCAGGCCAATTTGATTGGCTGGTACTGACCAGCGCCAACACGGTGATGGTGCTGGCCGAGCGGCTCGGCGAACTGGGAATCACGTTGAAGGTCGCGAATCTGCGGGTGGCGGCTATCGGCCCGGCGACGGCTGAGGACGCACAGCAGCAGCTCGGTCTGAGTGTAGACGTACTGCCGGAAGAATACGTCGCTGAGGCGCTGGCAGAAGCGATCCAGCCCAAAGCAGGTGTGCGGATTTTGCTGCCGCGTGCCGAAGTCGCCCGGCCCGACCTGATCAAACGGCTGAGTGCAGCCGGGGCAAAGGTAACGGTCGTCACTGCCTACCAGACGGTGATCGGTCAGGGGGGCGTCGATCTGCCTGCCCTGCTAAAGGATCGTGCAGTCGATGCGGTGACGTTGACCAGTTCGTCAACCGCCCGCAATTTCGTCGTGCGGCTCGTGCAAGATGGCGGCCATTTATCCAGCTTACAGGGGGTATGCGTGGCCTGCATCGGCCCGATCACGGCTAAAACCGCCCGCGAAGTAGAATTAACGGTCGATGTGGTGGCGGAGGATTACACGCTCGATGGATTGATCGAGGCGTTAGAATTGTATTACACCCGAAAGAAATCGTAGGGGAGACTGGCCAGTCGCCCC
>JBNKDD010000320.1:0-6395 GCA_050288085.1 Anaerolineae bacterium | reverse complement strand
AAACCTGAGACTTCCAGATCGTCATCGACTTCAAACGTCGCACCAAGCGATTCGAGGAAACGGGATGGCCCCAGCATAATCTCAATCGACTCACCGGCTTCTGTCTCGATAGCGACTGAAGATCCGCTGACAGCCGTCACAACGCCTTCAAGCGAAATCCAGTCAGCCTCGGCAACCGGTTCTGCGGCATCTCTATATCCCCGCCGCGGGTCACGATCACCGTGGTCATCCTCGCCGCCGCTGGCGGGGCCGGGTTCATTCTGCCCGGCGCGATTACCATTTCCACCACCGCCAGCCGGGTTATCAGAGCCATCACCCTGGTTAAGATGCTGGGGATGATCACCGCCCTGATTGTTGTTATCCACGATAACGGCGGCGGCGCTTCCGGCCAGGATTGCTACAACTACAGCCGTGAGTCCAATTTGTTTCCACATCATGTTTATTGCTCCTGCCCTTACTTACCCGCTTCTTGAACGACCGGCGGGCAGCTTGCTGAGGGTTTACGCGACGGTTTGAACAGCCGCTCAATGGAGCATGTGATCCACTTGAGATGTAAAACCAGGTGCAAGGTTACCATGCCACCCATCGCCAACCCGGCCCAGATATGCAAATCTTTCCAGGTGTCCCGCGCCAACATCAAGAAGGTAGCCGCTGCAGCGGGGTTGCGGCCCCCCTGATAGCCACCGCTAAGTACCAACCACATCACCAATCCAGATACCATCACCACAACGAACAACACGAATATCACCGTGTCAATTGCTAAATTAGTACGAGGTTTAACCGTCATTCTCCAAAACTCCTTATTTCATCGTTTCAGAAAGCATAATCCGAAGTTGTGATAAAAGAAGCAGCAATTTGTAAATAAAGTGTAAAATCTGCCCCGGAATCACAAAACCCCGGCATCGAGTGGTCGGGGAGGGTAACGATTACAGAGAATGTTAAATCATATTTTCAGCGGGTATATTGTTTGAGGATTCCATCCACCGACCCACCATACCCTTCCCCAAACAGGTTCAGGTGGTTGAGCAGGTGATAGAGTTTATACAGAGGTTGGCGCTCGGCATAACCGGGCGCAAGAGGAAAGACCTCGTGATAAGCATCATAAAAGCTCTGGGGGAAGCCGCCAAACAAGGCCGTCATCGCCAGGTCTGCTTCCCGATCTCCGATGTAAACCGCCGGGTCGATCAGGTAGGGCTGCCCCGCTGAATCGACCATCCAGTTACCGCCCCACAGGTCACCATGCAAGATCGAAGGCTGGCATAACGATTCGTCAATCCATTGATCCAGCGAGTCCATCAATTGGTTGAGGCGCTTCTCACGCTGCGCCGGGAGGCGGCCATGCTTCCGGGCCAATTCGCGCTGTGCCCCCAGCCGTTGATCGCGGTAAAAATCCAGCCAGGAATCGGAGGGGGTGTTCGGTTGGGGCATCCGCCCGATGTAATTATCATGATCCAGGCCGTAGCGCTCCTGCCGAATCAGGTGTAATTCGGCCAGTTCCCGGCCTAACTGCTCCGCCGCTCCGCTGTGTTTGCTGCCTCCCCGCTCAATCCAATCGAGGATCAAGAAGGCGGTGCGGCTTCCCGACACATCACCATAACCGATCACGGTCGGGACACGCACCACTCCCGGTTGGCCTAATAACTGCACTCCCCGCGCTTCACATTCGAAAAAACGGGGTGGTGGCGAATGATGCCACTTAACAAAGTACCGTCCCTTTGAAGTAGTAATGCTGGCCGCCTGATTGATATCCCCCCCACCGACAGGTTGTACCCGGTCGATAGGATGATGATCGCCTGCCTCCTGTAGACAGGACTCCAGCGCCGTCGAAAGGTTGGCAGGCAGCATGATCTAAATTCCTTCTTTCTCCCGGATATGGGCAAGCAAGCCGTTACACCCTGCCTCAACCAGGTTGTAGACCCGGTCGAAGCCGCCCTCATAGTAGGGATCGGGCACATCGGTGAAGTTAACCCCTTCAGCAAAATCGAGCAAACGCTTGACTTCCGCGTTGCTCCGTCCCATCCGCTTTACGGCGTTGAAGTTGGAGTTGTCCATCGCAATCACATAGTCGGCATCGCCCAGGTCACGGTGGGTGAACTGCCGCGCCCGGTGATCATATTCGATCCCGTGCTCTTTCAGCACTTTGCGCGTTCCACGGTGGGGACGTTCACCGACATGATATGAACTCGTCCCGGTCGAATCGACGCTGATTTTATCGGACAATCCCTGGCGATTAACCATATCCCGAAAGATCGCCTCGGCCATCGGCGACCGGCAAATGTTACCTAAACATACAAAAACTACATGCACCATATTTTAATTCCTTATCTATCCGGTACGAACTGGATAATGATACCACATTCCCTCCGGCAAAATCATTATGCATGTAAGCATTTTTGCTGTAGGATTGATTGCAGCGGAAAGTATATCCTTCGGAGGAGAGCAGATCACCATGTCACAAAAAATATACACCGGCGGGTATGACGAAAAACATCTATCCAGATTCCAACGCCCCCAGGAAGACACCAATAACTGCGGGGAATATTCGGTAGGGGCAGCGATCAGTTTATTATTGGACAGACAGCTTGATTATGAAGAAGTTGTTGCGCTTGCCAATAAGAAAACCCTTCTGCACACAATAGCGACTCTTGGACTGGGGGGGAAAAGTCGGCGGTTATGGCCGGGTGGCCCAACCACGCCCAAGCAGCAGGTAGAATTAGCCATCGAGGCAGGCAAAAAGCACGGCCTGAAACTTCATGGCAAACACATGCTGGGCACAACCGGCGATCTGCTTAATTACCTCAAACAGCCTGATACCGCCGTGCTGGTCACCATCGGATGGGATCAAGATCACGAGCCGAAAATGTTCCATACCAATGGGAAACTGATCAGGCTGACGGTGGGATCAATCGTGGGGAAAATCGAGAATCCTTTCGAGGCACATGTTATGCTGCTGGCCGCACACGATCCCGAACGGCGCAACAAACACGGCGATCTCACCATGAATACGCCCTGGGGACTGCTCAACTGGCTGGTGGATGGGCGGGACAAGTCAACCGACGGGTATGGCAACATCTTCTGGATGACGGACAAAGAATTCCAGGATGCCTGGCTATATGACATTCCACTGGTAGGCAGCAATATGGCCGTTATCTCGAAGCACCCAATTCCAGAATCACAGGCCCGGACACGCACTGACCGGATGGAGGACCAGCCCTAGATACCGATGGAAACAGAACTCCCTTCAACCCCGATCTACTGGGGCGGGCATACAGAAGAATACCTATCCACGTTTCAAAAGCACCAGGGCGTTGAAAACGACTCCGGTGCTTATGCAGCAGCCGCGGCGATCAGCCTTCTGCGCGACGGGCGGAAGGTCGATTATACGCAGGTTGCTGCCGCCAGTAATCGATGGACGGCCATGCACACCGGCTTTCTGATCGGGCTGCCGGGACTGCTCTTTGGGAAAGGCCGCCGTCTATGGCCCGGTGGCCCGATGACTCCCAAGCAGCAGGCCAGCCTGGTCGAATGGTTGGGCAAGTCACGCCGGTTCCGTGTGAAAGCTAAGGCGATCAAGCAGGCAACCGGCAAAATTCTGCTTGCCAACCTCCAACAACCGGATACGCTCCAATTGGTGACGGTCGGCTGGAAGGATTCGACCCGCCCGCAGATCGTCCACCCGGATGGCTCGTTGATGGGATTTCCGCTGGTTGGATCGTTCTCCGGCAATATGGATCATCCCTTTGAGGCGCTGGTGATGGTGCTGGCAGCCTATGATCCAACCCGGACTATTGACACCCCGGAGGGTTCACTCCCGACGCCCTGGGGTTTGCTCAACTGGTGGATCGATGGGCATATCACCGATGTGCCGGGATACGGGCACTTACACTGGATGCCGGATGAAGATTTCCGGGCGGCGTGGGGATTCAACATCCCCCTGATTGGATCAAACAACGTGGTGGTGGTCACCCCCCAGAATTGAAGCCTCATGACAAACGATCATTTTCAGCATATTTACCAGAATCAGGCTGATCAATATGACCGGCTGATTCAACGTGAAGATTATCAGGGCAACATCCTCTCGGCATTACAGGCGATCCGCCCGCTCGATGGGCTTGATGTGATCGACTGCGGGGCCGGAACCGGTCGGTTAACCCGACTGATGGCTCCATTGGTGAACAGCATCCGGGCATTCGATGCCTCAGCACATATGTTGAAGGTCGCCAGCAGCAGTCTTCAGGCAATGGGTGTAACGAACTGGCAAACAGCTACCGCCATAAATACTGCCATCCCCGCAGAAGATTCCTCTGCCGATCTTGCCGTCGAAGGCTGGAGCTTTGGACATACGATGTCCTGGAAGCCGGATAGCTGGCATCAGGAGATCGATCAGGCGCTGGCTGAGATGCGGCGGGTACTGCGCCCAGGCGGCACGATCATCCTGCTCGAAACGCTGGGAACCGGCTACGAAACGCCCCATATCCCCAGTGAGGGATTGGCCCGATTATATACCTACTGGGAGCAAGACTGCGGTTTCATGCCATCCTGGATTCGTACCGATTACCGTTTCGAGTCGGTGGCAGAAGCCGAAGAGCTAACCCGCTTCTTTTTTGGCGATGAGCTGGGTGATCGCGTTGTCTCGGAGCAGTTGACGATTCTGCCGGAATGCACCGGCATCTGGACGGTCACCATCTGAAAACCTTCACTACGAACCTGCTCTATTCGATGGTATAATAACGGCGGGTGAGTAAAGGTCAATCCTTTTATCAAGCCAAGAGAGAGAATAAACTCCTCATCAAGTGGCAGCGGTCACCCGACCGGTGTCATTTATGCTATCGGTAGTGGCTACCCAGGCCGAGTAAATCATTAATCTGTTTTCATTTTTCCAGAGATGACTGGCATCTCCTCCGTTGTATTGTCCGCAAGCAGTGATGTGCTTCGGCACGCCTGTAGAACCTTGCAAGTCATATTTGGCTTATATTGTAAGGAGAAATCATCAATGCATAATGATCTAGGTGAACTTCGCATTGCTATCCTGGGAGCAGGGCACGGAGGGCGAGCCATGGCCGCTGACCTGGCGGCACGCGGTTACCACGTCAGTCTATATAACCGGACACAACAACATATCGAAGCCATCCAGGCACGGGGCGGGATTGAACTGCAACTTGAGCAAGAGCAGTTGGTCTTCGGTGAGTTGAAAACTGTTAGCAGTCACATCACGGATGTCATCAAAGGCAGCAAACTGTTGATGGTCGTCACACCGGCCTCAGCCCATGCGGATATTGCCCGTCAATGTGCCCCTCATCTTGAGGACGGCCAGATTATCGTCCTCCACCCTGGGCGAACCGGCGGCGCATTAGAGTTCCGCAAGGTGCTGACCGAGTCCGGCTGCACAACGGATGTGATCGTCGCGGAAGCGGCAACCCTATTATTTGCCAGCCGTGCGACCGGCCCGGCAGAGGCCCGGATATTTCGCCGTAAGAACACCGTACCATTGGCTGCCCTACCGGCGACCCGTACCAGCGAAGTCCTGGATATCATACAAGAGATTTACCCCCAGTTTGTAGCCGCCCCTAATGTCCTGTACACCAGTTTGAACAACATGGGTGCAGTCTTTCACCCGGTGTTGACCCTGCTCAACGCAGGTTGGATCGAACGCACCCAGGGTGATTTCCAGTTTTACACCGAAGGGGTAACCCGATCCACCGCACACGTGCTGGAAGTGATCGACCGGGAGCGGGTGACGGTTGCCGCCGCCTTGGGCATCCAGGCACAGACTGCCCAGGAATGGCTGGCAACTGCCTACTCGGCAACAGGCAACAATCTGTATGAAGCCATGCACGACAATCCCGGCTACCGGGGTATCTCAGCCCCCCGGTCACTGCGTCACCGCTACATCTTTGAGGATGTACCGTTTAGCCTGGTTCCGATCACCGAGTTAGGGAAGCAGTTCGGAGTGAACGTGTGGGCAATCGAATCGATGATCCAACTGTCCTGCGTGATACATGGCACCGACTACCGCCACCGTGGGCGTACCCTGGATCGGATGGGATTGACCGGCCTGCGCGTCGGTGAGATCACCAACCTGGTGATGTACGGTCACACCTCCCGGCCCATGTATGAAGATGATCTGGGAGATCAGGCCCAGCAGAGGTCAAGTGCCAACTATGCTTACGGCATGGGCGATTAAGATTAAGGAACCCAGCCCATGAAAATCCTTGCAGCAGCATTGGGCGACTGTGTACATGTAGCCGGAGCGACTCGTTTCCTGCGGGCGGCTGAAGACCTGGACTAC
This sequence comes from Anaerolineae bacterium, assembly GCA_050288085.1. GTDB lineage: Bacteria > Chloroflexota > Anaerolineae > Aggregatilineales > UBA3940 > JBNKDD01. The sequence continues at coordinate 106 of JBNKDD010000320.1, read as the reverse complement.
GAAACGTACTTCACCGGCCCAGCCACCGATCTCGAAACGCTGATGGATGCGATTATGTCCTTCGACCCGGACGTGATCGAACAGAACGCGGTTCGGTGCGCCGACC
>JBNKDD010000319.1:0-6406 GCA_050288085.1 Anaerolineae bacterium | reverse complement strand
TACCCCCCAATCCTCGCTGTCGCTCGGATTTTGCCCCCCTTGCAAGGGGGGCGGATGATGCGAATACCGAAGGTGGAGCATCACGGGGGGTAAAATGTGCTAAGTTCTCCTCTACTTTTTCGCGTGCCCCTTCCCGACTCTATCTTGATTTGTACGACATTTGTCTGTACAATAAAAGACAAATGTCGGAGGTAATTGATATGGGTTCTATTACGATTGAAGCCCTGTTGGGTGGCAGAGAAGTTATCGGGCAGACCATTCGGTCTGAAATGGATATGTACGAGTTGGGCAAGGGCGGAATCCCGAAGAAGGCATTGCTGGGCCTGGCGGATCAGACCAACATGTCTCTCAGGACTCTTTCACATATTCTACAAATCTCGGAGCGCACGCTTCAGCGGAAGAAGGATTCCGACCTGCTGAATGAAAGCATATCTGAGCATGTGATCCAGATTGCCCAGATCTTTTCGCGGGGGAATGAGGTCTTCAATTCGGCTGAAGATTTCCAGACATGGATCGACACGACCAATAAGGCGCTTGGCAATAAAAGACCCGTGGAACTGCTGTCCTCCCGTTATGGTGCACAGATGATCCTGGATCAGTTAGGGCGGATTGAGCACGGGGTCTTCTCTTGATGAAGGTATATCGCATTGCCAAGGAGCGATATATCAAGGACTTATCCGGTGAAGGAGCCCGCAGTTATGGTGGGCGGTGGAACAAAAAAGGAACCAGCGTTATTTACACTGCCGAAAACCGTTCGCTGGCAACAGTGGAATACCTGGTTCACATACCTATATCCCTGGTCCCTGCCGATACGTACATCGCCGAGTTGACCATCCCCGACCAGATCGTATACGAACGGGTAGAAATCGGTGACCTGCCACGAGAGTGGGCAGTCTATCCCGCGCCGCTGGCACTCGCCGATATCGGTGAAGCGTGGATCATGCGAGGCGAAACGCTGTTGTTGAAAGTCCCATCCTCGGTTGTCCGGGGAGAATGGAACGTCCTGATCAACCCGCAGCACCGGTTATTCGGAGCGGTCGAATTGACCCGTGTCGAGCCATACAGCTTTGATGAGCGGCTGCTCAGGTAGGCCAGATAAGAAGGCGATTTAATGGCGGAGATGACTGTTATGCTATGTCATTTTATAGTCAATCGCGTCGGACGAGATCGGGCGGCTGTGAGGAACATGGATCAAAGTCAGGCCCGCACCTGATAGATCACCGGTCGATACTTTGGTTCTGGAATAGGCAGCTCTTTTTCCTGCATGACCTTGATCATAGCAGCTTTGGCTATTAACACTTCTGTCAGGGCTTCTTCCGGGGTTGCGCCAAAAGCCGAGCACATCTCGAAATCAGGGATGTCGGCGATATATGCTTCATCTTCTGCGCTGTAAAATATATTAATGTGATAATCTTTCATGCGTCGTCATCTTCCTAATGATCGTTTAGCACGAATTCGAAAGAATCAATTCCGCCTGAGGACAACCGTATACACCCTGTTGTTATCCGGGTCAATCGCGCAGCTCTCCATCGTCCAGTTGGTGGGGATTTTCAGATTGCCGCAGGTGAAGGTCAGTTCCTCCTCCTCGATCCGATCCTCGCCGCCGAAGGTCGCTACGATCTCAAGTGAGCCGTCCTCATGCTCGGTGAGCTCCGGCTCGCCATAGAGCCGGGTGCCGGGGATTCGATCCCACTCTTTGATGCGTGCTATGGCGTCGGCGGTTTTCCAGCGCAGCCTGGCCCCGCCAAAAAGCGGTTCCGTATTCTGGCGAATGCCAATGGCAAATAGGGCTGCCGCAACCCCAAACAACACCATAATCAGGCTCCAATTGGGCCCGGTAGGGCGACGTCGTGGGGTAGGTTCTGGCGTTTGTGGGGGGCTTTGCTCGTTCATGATCGCTCACCTGCTTTGCTAACTGGACTGCGGCTTGCCATCCTTTTTGCCGGTGACCTTCATGGCTGGGGATGGCGTATCTTTCCGTGCAACCGGCAGTGTAAACTTGAAGGTACTGCCGCCTTCCTCGTTATCTTCCACCCAGATTTTCCCGCCGTGCGCTTCGACTGCCATCTGGCAAAAGGCCAGCCCTAAGCCGGAACTTCGGCGGCGGCCTCTTTTGCCGGGTATCTGGGCAAAGCGGTCGAAGATCATTTCCTTGTATTCGTCCGGTACGCCGCTCCCGTTGTCGATCACCTCGACGCAGACCATCTGGTCTTTGTCCGGCTGGCAGGTCGATGCCCGCAGCGTGACCAGCGATCCTGGCGGCGTGTACTTCAATGCATTGTCCAGGAGATTGAGCACAACCCGCCCAAGCATATCATGATCAACCGGGCTTTCCGGCAGGTTTTTGTCGGCTTCGATCCGGATCACGGCGTTCATTTCCTGGGCCAGCGGCATCAATTCCTGGGTGGCTTCTTGCAGGATATTTGTCACCAATTCAAACTGGGTATCAATCGCGATTTCGCCGCGCTCCATCCGGGATAGGTCGAGCAGGTTATTCACCAGGTTCAGCAGCTTCTTGACTGCCCGCTGGCTGACCTGCATGGCCTGGTCAAGCACATTATCTTTGCTGGGGGTGATTTCTTCGATCAGGCGCATACTGCCCATCACGGCCTGCAAAGGCGACCGCAGATCGTGGACGATCATCCCGGTCAGGTCTTGCCGCGCCTGTTCGAGCTCTTTCTCACGGGTCACATCGCGGAACAGCAGCAGCAGTCCGACAAATTCGCCGCCCTCGTCACGCACCGCCGACACCGTCCGCTCGACGTAGCGCTGCCGTTTTTGCCCGGATGACCGCGTTGCGTAGAGATCGGCTTTGGACTTCATGCCGGGGCTATCAACCGCCCGCTGCAACAGGGCTTGTAGTTCGCCCTTGCCATAACCCAGGCCCTCACCCAGCACGGTCAGCGGATCGGCCAGAAATTGATCCGGGGAGCGCGGGGTAAAGTCCTGCCGGGCAAAGTCCCAGAAGGATTCCATCCGGGTGTTGGTCATCACGATCCGCGATTTCTCATCGATCATCAACAGGCCGTCGGCGCTGGAGTCGAGGATCGCGTGGAGGCGGTCGCGCACCACCTGGGTATGTTCATATAACTGGGCGTTGCGGATTGCGACCGAAGCCTGCGCCGCCAACTGACCCACAAAGGCAATGTCATCATCGCTGAAGGCGTTCAGGTGATCGCTTTCCAATGCAATCGCCCCGATCACCCGCCCTTCCAGCATAATCGATACGCTTAACTGCGAGCGTGGGGCCGGGCTGTGCGGATCATGCGAGGACTTCAGCACCGTTTCACCGGAGGCCAGCACTTCGGTCTGGGATAATTCTTCGACCACCGTTTGCGGCGACCGGAGTCCTTTTCCTTTTTCATAGCCTCGCCAGGCAACCAGGTTCAGGCCGCTCTTCCCAACGGCGACCCCGCCGCCGGTTCCGGGTTCTTCGTATAGCACTAACAGCCCGGATTCGGCGCTGCAGCCCTCCATCGCCGACTCGACGATCATCTCAAAGACCGCCCGCCGGTCGAGGGTCGAACTGAGGCGGCGGCCAATATCCGACAGCTTGACGATCTGCCCGACACGCCGGGAGAGTTCCACATCTACCCGCTGGTAAATGCGGGCGTTCATCACGGCCAGTGCGGCCTGATTGGCGAAAGTCTCCAGCACCTCGACCTCGTGATCGGAGAATTGGTGCATCGAGTCGTAGTAAACGGCCAGGATGCCAATCGGCTGTTTCTGCGCCCGGAGCGGCAGGTAGGCGTAAGTCTCGAAATCCTCGCGCTCGGCCAGCAGCATCATGGCTGGGGCGACTTCTGCGCCTTCCTCTTTGATGTGGTTGATCACCGTCTTGCCGTCATTCATGACAAGCCTGCGTTCGGCTTCGCTCAGGGGAACGGCGATGTCTTTTGACCGGTTCAGGTGTTCTTTTGAAAAGCCCTGGGCATGGGCCAGTAATAAGCGTGGATCTTCTTCTTCATCGTCTAATAAATAAATCCCGGCTTTATCGCACCCGGCCACTTCGATCACCGAGGTGGCGACCAGCTCAAGTACCTGCTCCGGGTTGAGCGAGGCGTTCATCAGGGTGCTGATCTCGTTGAGCCGGGCCAACTGCGCCGCGTTCTGCTGGGTTTCCTGGTAGAGCAGCGCGTTTTCCAGCGCGACGGCAGCATTCACGCCAATCGTCGCGAAAAGTTCCAGGTCGGCATTGTTAAGATCGCGACCGGGTAATTCATCCGGCTTGATCCAGGTATACATGCAGCCCAACACCCGGCTGGATGCCAGCAGGGGAACGCCCATCCAGGCGCGTGCTTCGGGCAGGTTCGTTAACTCCAACCGGTCGCCGGTCGCTTTGACCGGACTTGCCAGCAGGGGGAGGCGTTCTCTGAGCACCCATTCGGCCAGGTCACTGGGTTGGAAGGGGGTGTCCTTGGGAACCCGCCGCCCACCTTCGACCGCAAAGGCCAGCCGGGATTGGGGCGGTTCCTCTTTATTGACCAGCATGACATGCATGTTTTTGATGTGGAACACGCCCACATACTGCACGTAGATATTGCCTAACAGCGAGTCAACTTCGAGGCTGGTGCGCAATGCACGGGAAACCCCGGAGAATGAACGCATCTGCTTGAGTTGATGACGCAGCGTCCCCTGGGTGATAACTAACCGGTTGACCACCAGGGCGATAGTCAGCAGGATCAACTCAAAGATAATACCGGCGGCCAGGCCGATGTTATGGATCGCAATGGCGCTGAACGGAGCCAGGACCAGCGGCAGGAGTTGGATGCCGAGCCAGGTACGCAGGTCGGCGCTGATCGCTTCCCGGATTGGGGTCGTCTTCAGCCACCAATCGATCACCACCAGCAGGTCATAAACCAGCAGGAAAATCATTGGGGCGGCGAGTACCGGGGCCATCGCATCGAGGCTGTTGATGGTCAGCAGGGGCGGGGGAGCGCCCAGGGTGTGATAGGCCCAGTCGGCGGCCAGCAGGCTTAATCCGTTCTGGCCGATGGGCCACAGTAGTTCGTTCCCAACTGCTGCCCACCAGGAGATGTTGTTAGGCCGGAGGGCCTGGATCAGCCGCACGATCCCGCCCAGCATCAACCCGATCACTACGACCAGCAGCCCCCGTTCGTGTCCCAACGAGAAGTAGGCCGTCAGGACGATCACCGGTAAAAAGGTGATCAGGCTGAAATCGGTTTTGACCCCCAGGTTTTGGACCATTGCAACCAGGACTATCAGCGTTCCGACCAGAATCCAATCGAACAGGTTGAACGGTCGCAGGCCAGACCAGAACAGGCCAGCTATTACCAGTATTCCCAGGCCCAACAGCCAATGGGTGATTGCAGTTCGTTTCTCTGGAGTCATACGGTGATAATGATACCACAGTTTCGTAGTAGAGATCGTATCCTTCAATTTACCAGAAGGGCAATTGCTTCAAACCCACTGCGAATAAACTATACAGCGGCGATTCACCTGCACTTCCGCAGGGTAAGGCAATTAGCTGTTATCCTTTGCCCTCCAACAAGAGCAGTTTAGCATGCCTTTGTCAAGGAAGCTATTCGCCCTAGTTTTGACCCACATTCACCGGGAGAGAAAATATCCTTGCCAATTTATTTTGATAGTTGGGGAATTGATACCTGGCCTGTCTGGGTTTTGATCCTGTTTGCCGCCCTGATCATTTCCTGGCGTAAACAACGCAGTCTACCCCATCTTTTCTTTAGCGCCATTTTCGGTATCTACCTCCTGTATGCTTTAGATAAGGTGTTCTTCCCGATCCAGGTCAGCGGGGCATTTGCCGATGAAATGAGAAAACTGCCGGTGCTGTCATTTGTCAACCTGATCCCGTTTTATTTTGGCCCGTATGGTAGTCTGAGAAGTGCTTCTACCACCATGATTCAGAACATTATCCTCACGATCCCCTTTGGCTTTGGGCTGAACTTTGTGACACGAGTCCGGGCGAAGCAATACCTCTGGCTGGCCCCGGCGATGGGACTTGGAATCGAGGTGATCCAGCTTATCATCTCGCTGCTGCTGAGATTCCCCTGGCGGGTGGTCGATATCAACGATGTGCTGATGAACGCCCTGGGCATCTGGATCGGGTACGGTCTCTTCAGGATTTTTGCCCGGTTGTATTTATGGGCGGCACAGCATGTCAATGTCGAGCGCTGGGGGCTGTTGGTCTATGTTCATGATATTGCCGGTGGGGCTAATGGATGAGCCAGATAAAATTGTAGGGACACGGCATGCCGTGTCCCTACGAAAAATCAGGGAGAATGAATGGTGCAATTTAATTAGAGCGGCTGTACCAACCCTGGTGCTCCACTACCCACCCGGAGAATTCTTCTGACACCACATTGCTAAAACAGCTTAATCCGGTCGCACCGTCTACCTGCCACCAGGTTTCACCATCGGCGTAAAC
>JBNKDD010000318.1:0-6434 GCA_050288085.1 Anaerolineae bacterium | reverse complement strand
TGGAAGCCGACAAAGAGGTGGTCAGTGTGGGTGACCCGGTCTGGTGGGCGGTTGAGGTTCGGAACACCGGCCCGGTCGATTGTCATGGGTTGACCGTCACCGGCACGATGCCCGCCGAGTTCATCACCCGTGACATCACCACCTCGCAGGGAACCATCACTCGCGATGACCCGCGCTTCGAGGTCAACCTGGGCACATTAAACATCGAGCAGGCAGCCGAGATCGACATCGACAGCTTGTTGGTCAGTGGGGCCGGATTGCAACTGCCGGAAGGAGCCGCCGGTCAACAGGCGGGCGAACAATTATGCCTGACCGGTTATCTGAACACCACCCTTCACGACACCGATTGTGTGACCCTCTTTCCCGATACCTTGCCCTCAACCGGCGGTCAACCGGTCAAGGAGCGTGGACTGTGGATCGTGGCCGGTCTGATCGGTTTGTTGGCTGCGAGCGGCTGGTGGTTGATCGGCAGGAAACGCCACAGCGCATTATGCTAGCAGCAGTGGATTGACTTCCCATTCTCCGACCGGGTAAAATAGCGGTGGGGGCAGCACCCCACTTTTGGCCTGGGTTAACAACATATGGGGGAAGGCAGCATGTCTATTGACCGCAGCCTACGAATCCTCACAGCAGCCTCATTGTTGATAGTTACTGTTTTTACGCTTCAGCCGCCTCAAGCGGCCTATGCTCAATCCATCGAAATCAACAGCACGGCGGACGTGATCGCCGACGACGGTCAGTGCACCCTGCGTGAGGCGATCATCGCCGCCAACACCGATACGGCTTCCGGGACGCTGGCCGGTGAATGCCGTGCCGGGAGCGGTACGGATGTGGTCTATGTGCCGAATGGAACGTATACCCTGACCTCTGGCTCTGAGCTGATGATCAGTTCTGAGTTGTGGTTGATCGGACAGAGCGAAGCCGGGACGATCATCCAGGCGGCGGCGGCTCCCGATACGGTCAACTACCGGGTTATGTTTCTCAATAGCAACAATGTCCGGTTGGGCCGGTTGACCATTCGGAACGGTGGCTGTACCGGGTGTGCTGTGCCTCTCGGTCCGGCGGAGGGCGGTGGGCTGTTCAACCAGGGCTATGATAACTATCTGTTGTCGGTCACCATCAGCAACAACCAGGCCCAGACACGTGGTCATGGTGTCTATAACACCGGACGGATGATAGTTGCCAACAGTACCATCAGTAATAATGGTTTAGCCCTCACCACTCTATACGGCGGCGGCATCTACACCTCTGGCGATCTGCGCATCTTCAACTCAACCATCGCCAATAACATCGGAGGTTGGGGCGGCGGTATCGCTTATTATGCTCCCGGCCAGATGTTGCAAGTGGTCAATACTACCATGGGCGGCAATCAGTCGTGGGTGGAGTCGGCAATCCTCGTTAATGGTGGGGCAATGCTGCTGGTCGCGGACAGCACAATTGCGGACAACTCAGGTATGCAAGCCATAGGTGTGCGGTGGGGAAACACTAACGTTACGATAGACAACAGCACTATCAGTGATGGTACCGGCGCACAAAACAACGGTCTGTATTTTACTTCCCAAGGGCCGGTGCAAATCTTCAACAGCACGATCACCGGCTTTTCATGGGCTGGTATTGCTGCCCCACAAGGCTTCGCAGGACCGATGGAAATCATCAACAGTACGATTGCCTCAAATGGCCGACACGGAATTGAGCGGGGAACCGGCACGATCAATGTTACCAACAGTATAATTGCCAATAATGGGATGGCGAATTGTACCAACTTAGTTAATTCCAATGGGCATAACATCATCAGCGATGCAGGCTGCTTTGTCACTCCTCAGCCTACCGACCTAATGAGCACCGATCCCTTGCTCGGAGCGTTGGCGGATAATGGCGGCCCGACTCGGACGATGGCTCTCCAGGCGGGTAGTCCGGCGATTGACCAGGGGGATGATGCGGCCTGTTCGCTGATCGTGTCCGTTGGCAGTGTGGATCAACGGGGGGCGATCCGCCCGGTCGATGATCCCGGATCGCCCGGTACAGCCTGTGACATCGGGGCCTATGAAGTCGGCGGCGCGCCAAATGAGTATCCCGATTTTTACAACTACAATACCAATGTGGTCGAAGATGCGACCCTGAACGGTGTGGTGCCGTTTAACGACCCGGACGGCGATTCGCTGCGCATTTACAGCCCGGCGAGCTTAAACCCGGTAAATGACCAGGCATTTGTCCTGAATCTCGACGGGACTTTTGCTTATACGCCGCAGCCGGACTTCAACGGATACGATGCCTTCATCTATCTATCCGATCACGATAGTGACCCGCCGACGATCAACCGCTACCGGGAGACCTATTCACTGGTTCTGATCCCGGTTAATCTCCTGAATGACCCGCCGGTCAATACCGTCCCAGCCACCGCGACCGTCGCTGTCAGTGTGCCAACTGGCATCGGCGGAGTAAGCGTTGATGACCCGGACGTAGACGAGAACCCCGGCGGCCAGATGCAGATCACTCTGACGGCCACCAACGGCACGGCCAACGTACCGGGTACATCCGGCGCAACCGTCACCAATAACGGCACGGCCAACGTGACCATCACCGGGACGTTGACCCAGGTCAACACGGAATTGGCCGGGATTCAATTCACCGGGGCGGCGCTTGGTGCAGCGACTCTCCAGGTGCGCTCAGATGACCTGGGCAACTGGGGCGCACCCGGTGCCCTGACCGATACCGACCTGATCAACATCACCGTGACCGACGCACCACCCCCACAGCCGGGCGGCGGCGGGGGATCAGGTTCGGGGGCGGCTTCAACTGCGCCGGCCTGCCAGGCGAGCGTTGTCGTGAAAGCTGGCAGGCCAGTGGTCAGCATAGGCGACCCGGTGCAATGGGCGATTGAAATCCGAAATACCGGCTCGGTGGATTGTCATGGGTTGCTCCTTCTTGGTACATTTTCCGATGCCTTCATTATTCGGGATATAGTCTCTTCGCATGGTACGGTCACCCGTGATGATCCGCGCTTTGAGGTCAACCTTGGTACAATCGGTATCGGGCAGGTGATCAAGATCACCATCGATACCTTGATTGGCAGTGGAGCCGGTTTCAGCCTGCCAGCAGGATCTGCCGGTCAAACGGCAGGGACGGAATACTGTCTGACCGGCCTTGTGAATAGCACCACCGGCATCGGCTGTGTGACCCTCTTCCCCGACACTCTCCCCTCAACCGGCGGTCAACCGGTCAAGGAGCGTGGCCTGTGGATCGTGGCCGGTCTGATCGGTTTGTTGGCGGTAGGCAGTTGGTGGTTGATCGGCAGGAAACGCCTCTCAGCCAACTAAAACTTAAAATCAATACCTGTCTGAGCCGATCTGGTTTAAAATAGTGCTGTAGGCTTGGCGCGGGATCACACAGACGAGAGAGAGCACTATGAACAAGAGCATTCAACAGGCTATTGAGCTTGCACGGGAAGGCAAAGACGGCGAAGCATACCGGCTCATTGAAAAAGAGTTAAAACTTCACCCCGCTAATGGATTGGCCTGGGCGGTCCGTGCTCAATTAGCGCCCGGTAAGGCTGAGCGCTTGGAGGCCCTGGAGCAGGCATCGGAACTCGCAACCGATGACCTGGAACTGGCCTGGATACGCCGGGAAATCAGGCGGACTGATACTATGTCCTTCGACCAACCGGCGGTCGATCCATTCCCCGGCGATCCGGTGCCATCTCCCCATGCTTTCGATATTGCCTTTCTGGAAGATGACACCGACCATTCGATGCAAACCCAGGCGATGATGGTCAAGAAAAAGAAATCTCGCTGGCGCGGCTGCCTGATTCTACTGGTGGCGGTCGTGGTGCTGGTGATCATCGTCCTGCTTGCTTCGGTATTCCTGGTTCCCTCACTCCAGCAGATGATCCCTTTCCTGAGCCAGCCTGCCGCTGAGCCTCTGGCGGAGATCACCGAGGAGCCGACCGCGACGGAAGAACCCACCGCAACCGAGGAGTCGACTGCTACTGAACTGCCGACTACTACCGAAGAGCCAACCGCTACCGAACTGCCGACCGAAACACCGGAGCCAACCGAACCGCCTGCTACCCCCACACCGATCGCACCGGCATTAATGCCGGTCACCGAATCCTGGGCGTTCATCTCGCCGAATGCCAGCCCGGAGGATGGGTTTGGGGTAGCGTTGGCGTTGACCGGTCAGACGGTTGCCATTGGACAGGTCATAAACGGTGGTGACGGCGGCGGCGAAGCCTACATCCTTGACCTGGATGATCGGGATTGGGAGTGGTATGCAGCTCCCAGGCCGGAAAATGCCGGGTATTTTGGTGGGTATTTGGCGGCTGATGGTGATACGGTCATCATCAGCGATAGCAATACCGAGTATGTCCAGGCCTATATCCGCGATGGATCATCCTGGGTCGAACAGGGCAAACTGACCCTTCCGGCAGAGAGCATGCCGGAGCGCTTCGGTATGGGGCTTGCCATCAGCGGCGATACGGCAGCCGTTGGCGGGGGTGCGGAGGTGAATATCTTCGCCCGTAAAAGTGGTGTTTGGGTACACCAATTCACTGCTAAATCACCCGAAGAGGGATCGAAACGGCCGGGCTTTGGTGACAAGATAGCACTCGATCAGGACACGCTGGTAGTCACGACAAATAATATTGGCACTCCGTCAGTTGCTTATATCTTCCAGCGGTCGGGGGGGATCTGGCAGTATCGAACTGCGCTTGAAGGCGGAGATTTGCCCCGTGAAAATTATGGTGTGTCGGTGGATATCAGCGGGAATCGGATTGTCTTCGGATTGCTGGTCAGACCTGGCGATGATCTGCCGCCGGTTGTCATTTACGAAGACATCAGCCCGGCTGGGGATTGGAGCCAGGTAGAACAGACTGGCATTCCCAGGCCAACTGATGGACCTTATGACCCGGTTAAGATGGATAGTATCGATAGGATCATGACGACAGCCGTCATAGATGGCGACCGGATTGCCTTTGCCGGTATTGGGAGTAGGGCCGGTCAGTCAAGACCAGATCGCGAGCCCGGAGTAGCCTATCTCAGTATGTTTGAAGATGGGCAGTGGAACCCGATGTACGAATTCACGATTGACAGCCTTCTTCCAGTTTATTCTTCCTGGGAAATTGACCTTACTGGTGAATTATTTGTTATTGGTGGTTTTGATCCTGAACGGTTCGGGCAGGTCTTAATTTACGAACTACCGATTGTTACCACCGAATAGATCGGTATTTTGATCCTCGTCCGCCTTGCGGATGCGCCGCAGGTTGGTCACAAACAGCAGATTACCACCGGGCATCTTTACCCAGACGCCCGGCGGATCGTGTGCCGCGATGTCGCCCCGCAGCCATAAATCCCCATCAAAGGTTATTTGAACCGCTTCACCGACGGCATAAATTTCGGTAATTCGTTTTGCCATTTGTTCTCCTGTAGGGACGAGATATATCTCGCCCTGGGCGTCACGATTGTACCAGGAATTCTACCACCTTCTGATTGACCATCTCCGTTTGCACCAGCAGCAGATCGTGACCCGCGTTGGGGATCAACTCCGCCTGGATTTGCGGTGCTACTGCGCCGAGTCGCTGCATCGCTTCCTGCGCGGCATACAACACCTCGTTCTCACCGATCAAACAGAGGGTGGGCAGATCGATGTGCTGCAATTCCTCATCGCTCAGGGCGGTTAAGACCGGCATCTCCTGTGGGTTGGGCGGTGTGAAGCACTCTGCGACCAGGATGAAATCATCAACCAGGGCCTCGATCATCTGGAGATTTTCCCGCGCCAGGTCTTTGAATGCCCAACTGAAATAGCGTCGATAGGTATCACGGCCCGGTGTTATGTAGAGGGCCATCGACTGCCGGAGATACTCCTCCTGAAAGGGCAGTATCGTCCCCGCCGGAGCCACCAGGGCAAGCCTGTCCAGCCGGTCTGATCGGTGAAGCGCATATTGACTCACCACCCAACCGCCATACGACCCGCCCAGCAGCTTGATCTTGTCGCCCAGGTCAAGCGCATCGAATAACTCGTCGAGCCACGCGACAGCATCATCCGGGCCGGTGATAGCCCGCGTGTAGATACTTCTCCCCACACAGCCGGTGTTGATCAGGCTGTCCACCGCGTAGGTCCTATGACCCTCCGACAGCGCCTCGATGTTGTGCGCCCACATCAGCGAGCAGCATCCGGCTCCCGGCAGCAATACCAGCGGCGGTGCATCGACCGGCCCGCTAATCCGCACAAAGGTCTGCCCGTATGACGTGTCTACCAGCCTGTCTTCGGACGGTACCGGCCAATCTGCCGCCGCTTGATCATAGTAGTCTAGATAGGTTGTTTTTGCTTCTGCCGAACGAAAAGGATGATAAGGTGCTGTTGTGTTCATAGTTCTTCTCCATCGGTTTGTTGTTCATATGCCCGCTGCGGAATTAATTCCGCAGCTATAAATAATACGT
>JBNKDD010000317.1:0-6446 GCA_050288085.1 Anaerolineae bacterium | reverse complement strand
ATTTGTCGCGGCCACCTCCGCCCTCCGTCCCGGATTCAACCCCAGCCCCGGTGTCATGGTCGGTTATCAACAAGCCGAAGCCGCATTGTTCGGGCTAATCATGGTAGTGCCTGTGGCGATTGTATTTCTGATCGCTCAACGCTATGTCATTGGGGGCGCGTTCACCGGTTCGGTTAAAGGCTGAGCCTTTTCGTGCATGCCTGCACGCTTGATTTAGGAGACATGGTGTGAGTTCTGCGTCCGAGATGGTCGATATTGCTTTCATTGAACATAGAGGGTCTTTCACGAGACAGCTTCTATCTGGTCTGGTTATGTTGTGCCTTACAATACTTCTGGCGGCTTGCGATCAGGCCAACCCTGTATCGGTTTCTGCGACACCAGCCTCTTCGACGAATTCCGCCGTGCAGATCACTCCGGAGGCCAGCCCTGATCCAACGGCTATCTTTACACCACCACAGCCTACACCTATCCCTCCTTTGGAAAACCCGACCAATCTGCAATCTCCAGAGGTCAACGCGGATCGAACGGTTACCTTCCGGCTGGATGCCCCCCATGCAACCAGCGTAACCGCCTCAGGGGACTTCGGCGATCTGATCACCTTGACGAAAGATGTGCAAGACATCTGGTCCGCGACCACCGAGCCTCTGGAGCCTGCTATCTACATCTACCACTATAATGTGGACGGCGTGCAGATGGCCGATCCAAACAACCCGGACAACAAAGGTATCTCCGAATCTCTCGTCACGGTTCCAGGCGATCTACCCATGCCCTGGGAACTCCGAGATGTACCCCACGGCCATGTCACTCAGGTTCTCTACTACTCGGAAGTTTTCAACACCCAGCGCCGTTATTTTGTCTATACACCTCCGGGCTACAATGAAGCTACCAATAACCTGCCTGTGCTTTATTTGCTGCATGGTTATTCCGATGACGATTCTGCCTGGACTACCGTCGGGAAAGCTAATCTCATCGCCGATAACCTGCTAGCTGATGGCAAAATCGAGCCTATGCTCATTGTCATGCCATACGGGCAACTCAACAGCCGTGTCATAATAGACGAGGCTCTCGATGTTGATTTCCAGCAACAGTACGAAGAGCAGCTCCTCACGGAGATCATTCCCGATGTTGAACAGACATTCCGCGCGGTGCCAGATGCCAAACATAGGGCCATGGCTGGCCTATCGATGGGCGGCTACCAGGCGTCCATCATCGGCATGAATCACCCTGAGACCTTTTCGACCGTCGGCATGTGGAGTTCTGCCTTCTTCGGTGATCCGTCCATGCTCCTCGCAGGTCTTGCTGATGCGCCGGATGATCTCAAGCAATCATTTCTTTATGTTCATGTGGGGGTGGGCCAGCAGGACTCACTTATCGGTTGCAGCTTTACGATCGATAAGTTTCTTACAGAACAGGATATCGACCACGAATTCACCCTTACGCCCAGAGAAGATCATACCTGGGTCCTCTGGCGCAGCTATCTGGTCAATTTCCTTCCCAAATTCTCTGATGCCGCCCAATAATGCACATTTCATGACAACTACCCGGTTAGAAAGAGAAGGAATTGTCTACGAATCTTTATGTCCCTATATCCTGGTATCACCTGGGTGATATGTGGATTGAATATGTAACGGAGTCGAGATTTCATACCGTTGGCCTCTCCCTTTACCCCGACAGCATGGCGGACAAGCGGGTGGCACGCCGTGAGTTTCTTCCATGGAAACCCCTTGAGTTCCCCGATGTGGAAGCAAAGAAACTTGAGCCCCTCGTTCAATTTAAGCTTCTTGGGGATTCATTGGATGGTTTTGGACAGGGTATCACAATGCACAACAGTGATACTTTATCCAGCCTGCGATATTCTCGGCAGGAGAAAATTGAGCGGGGTGATGAAATAGAGGTAATTACCTACCTGGATTCTCCCCGTGGTTATGCCTGTGAGCACCATCTACACTATTGCAAGGGTGATGAGGCGCTTACCTTCTTTACGACAATTCGAAATGACGGAACTGACGAGTTTAGCCTGGAAATGCTGGCGAGTTTTTCGTTAGGAGGGATCACCCCATTTGCCGAGGATGATGCCCCAAACCGCCTCCACTTTCACCGGTTTCGCAGTTTTTGGTCCGCCGAGGGACGCCACGTCAGTCAGCCAATCGAGGAACTTCACCTGGAACGGTCCTGGTCAGGGCATGGTGTTCGAGCTGAACGGTTTGGGCAAGTCGGTTCGATGCCCGTACACGGTTACCATCCATTTGCGGCTGTCGAAGACCGTGGCGCAGGCGTTTTCTGGGGAGCCACTTTAGCCTGGTCAGGATCATGGCAAATGGAGCTATATCGCCGGGATGACCAGTTGAGTCTTTCGGGTGGGTTAGCCGACCGTGAGCTTGGTCATTGGTTTAAAAATCTGGCCCCAGGTGAGACCTTCACCAGCCCGCCCGCCTATGTTACTACGGTCAAAGGGGATTTTGATGATCTGTGCCATCGCCTGACGGCCATGCAGTCGAAGGCGGTTGAACAGGCCCCAGACAGTGAACAGGATTTGCCGGTTCTGGCAAATGAATTCTGTACGACCTGGGGAAATCCGACGCATGAGCGCGTTTGTGCCTTAGCCAGACGATTGAAAGATTCCGGCACAAAATATTTAGTCATAGATGCGGGGTGGTATCTCGGAGAGAACGACGATTGGATTCTGAACCAGGGAGAATGGACACCGAGCACGGAATTATTCCCCGATGGGCTGGCTGCTACGGCGGAATTTATTCGCGAGCAGGGATTGATCCCCGGCCTGTGGTTTGAACTCGAAGTAGTTGGTAGCCAATCGAAATTGTTCGAGCAGATGGTCGATCATTTTCTCAAGCGGGATGGAATTCCTATCGTAGCGGGGCAGCGTCGATTTTGGGATTTTCGGGACCCGTGGGTACACGATTACCTCTACGAAAAGGTTATCTGTCTTCTGCGTGAAACAGGATTTGATTATATCAAGGTCGATTACAACGAAACGATAGGTATTGGGGTCGATGGGGCCGAGTCCCTGGGAGAAGGACTGAGGCAGCATATCATGGGTGTGCTGGATTTTTTCCGTGAGATGCGAAAAGAACTCCCTGACCTGGTGATTGAAATCTGTGCTTCAGGAGGACATCGATTGGAGCCATCGATGTTGGCTCTCTCCAGTATGGCATCTTTTTCAGACGCTCACGAATCACTAGAAATCCCGATTATTGCGGCAAACCTGCAAAGGCTCATTCTACCGAGACAGTCTCAGGTCTGGGCAGTTCTTCATGCCTCTGACTCACTTCAACGTTTGACATATTCCTTAGCCGCTGGATTCCTCGGAAGATTGTGTCTCTCCGGTGACATAGATGAACTTGATGAGAAGCAGTGGAGGCTCGTACAGGAAGTTATCCATTTCTACAATCAGGTTGTGCCGATCATCAAAAATGGCAGGAGCAGGCTTTACCAGCACATTGGATTATCATGGCAGCACCCGCAAGGTGCCCAGGCGGTTTTGCGGACTTCCCTCGACAATCGCCAGGCTTTAGTAGTGGTACACACATTTGGCAGGCCGCTGCCAGCCGAAATGATCGTCCCCCTTCCTGAAGGAAGTTGGCAGATTGCCGGTGTGCTGCCGGGTATGCGTATGGATTTAGAGGTGGCTGGTAATGAGCTAAGAATTCAACCTGCCGTGGAATTCGAAGGAAATGTCATCTACCTGGAAAAGTCAAAATAGCAGAATTTGACCTGGATAGTTCTGATAAGTGGGACAACTTTACATCATTTCTGGAATGACGAGTGGAGGAAAGTCTCTTCACCCGCTTGGGGCTTAATTAATATGAAACCGAAAAACTCCTTTTTCGCTGATCTACTTGACTTCGATCTCCCTGAAGCCGCCCACGACATTGTGTGGTCTGCGGGCAATCCTGTTGCCATAACGTCGCGCAGTGATCTGGTCGCTATTGAACTACCATTCTTTGCCCATAAATTCGATGGTGAGGGATTAGTCCTTGACGAGAGTATATCCCCTGTCAATCATACCTTGTGGATGAGGGCCTATGGTGAAGATATCGTCCGCCTGACCTTAAATGTCAAAGATGACAAACTGCCTGATGATGCCGCAAACGTCATGCTGGAAATGGCCGAGTCGCTAAACCCGTCAGCCCTCAAGGTTCAACAAAGTGACAATGGCTGGCAAATTGTGGATGAGACCGGCCAGGCTCGACTGGACATTACCTGCAAACTACCGGATATTCAGCATTGGAGTGAGCTGATTCCAGGCCCAGCCGCAGCTTTTACCGCAGATGTCTACCCTGATGGACAGACATCTGTACCCCTTGAATCATATGATATGTTCAAGCCCAACCAGCGAGAGGCGTTCCCACTGGCTTATGTCGAACATGAAAACCAGCCCAATCGAATGCTCTTCGCACTCCATGCTGATAGCAATGAGAGATTTGCAGGCACCGGTGAACGATTCGCTCCGCTAAACCTCAGTGGACGCACACTGATCTTAGAAAACACAGATGCGCTGGGTGTTAATAACCGGCGCTGCTATAAGAATGTGCCGTTCTACCTCTCCAGCCGCCCCTACGGCTTATTGATCCTGACTTCCGCCCATGCACGGCTGTCCTTAGCTGATATCTCTACCCGTGCCAGTCAGGCATTGATTGAGGATGGCCTCCTGGATTTATTCGTAATCGGCGGTAGAGATGTCGAAAGAATCCTTTATAACTATCGATCCCTCACCGGTTTCCCGCGTGATGTTCCGCTGTGGTCTTATGGCATCTGGATGAGCCGGATGACATATTTCTCAGCCGAGGAAACCCGCCAGATTGCAGACCGTCTGCGGCAAGAGGATTTCCCCTGTGACGTGATTCACATCGATACCGGCTGGTTTGATAAAGACTGGATTTGTAACTGGAAATTCAACTCGAACACCTTCCCCGAACCGGCAGCCTATTTAGAAAAAATGCAGTCCAATGGTTTTCGGGTCACGCTCTGGCAGTATCCGGCAGTGAACTCGCAAACGGATATCTACGAGACAGCCCTGGAAAACAACTACATCGCTGTGAATGGACAGGGGGTCAGCGACATCTCAAACTTTGGAGATGACGGTCATGCCGCCTCTATCGACTTCACCAATCCTGCTGCGGTCGAATGGTATCAAGGGCTGTTAGCAAACCTGCTGAAGATGGGCGTAGCAGCCATCAAAACCGATTTTGGCGAATCCATCGATTTAAACGCTCACTACGCCGGTATGGATGCAGCATTGCTGCACAATCTATACGCGCTGTTGTATCAAAAAGCGGCCTTTGAAATCACCGAAGAAATCAACGGCGAGGGCCTGATCTGGGCCAGGGCTGGCTGGACAGGCAGCCAGCGTTACCCCTTGCATTGGGGCGGGGATGCGGCTTGCTCATGGGATGGGCTGGCCGGTTCTTTGCGTGGAGGCTTGCACCTCGGCCTTTCTGGTTATGCCTTCTGGGGACACGACATCCCCGGATTTCACGGTGTTCCCAATTTTATGAACAACTGGCCTTCAGATGAACTATATATGCGTTGGACACAGGTTGGTGTGTTTACTTCTCATATGCGTTACCACGGTACGCAGCCTCGCGAACCTTATGAATATCCTGCTATCGCTGATCTTGTTCGCAAATGGTGGCGACTGCGTTATGCTTTAATACCTTATCTAGTTTATATGGGGCGAAAAGCAACACAAACTGGATTCCCTGTTTTACGAGCGCTCCCCTTCCATCATCAGGATGACCCGTTATGCTGGATGATCGATGATGAGTTTTATTATGGCGATGTCTTTTTGGTTGCACCTGTCATCAATGCGGGCGGTTGTAGAGATGTCTACCTGCCATCGGGAACCTGGCGCGACTTATGGTCCGGGGACATTGTCTCAGGCCCGTGCTGGCTAAAAAATGTCCAATCTTCCTTAGAGAAATTTCCAGTATATGTAAAAGATGGCTCTCGCATCCCCTTCTACCCGGAGCATGTGAACTCAACAAATGATATGAATTTCGAGAAGGTCGAGGAACTGGTTTTTGATGACAGTTACACGGGCTTCGCAGATTCACTGCTGGGCCAGATAACCGGATTATAGGCCCAAAGGTAGTAGAGTAGGCCGCCAGCGCACAGCATAACCTGTGTCTCTAACGGCCCCTCTCCGAACCGGGCATGCGACTTTCACCGCACCACGGCTCTCCAGTAGTCGTCAAGTGAGTTTGGCCCCATCGTATCGCCCGAAGGTGATATCCATATGACAAGAACGACAAAAAAAGATGGTCTTACGTTGTCGTGCTAACATCCATTTCACCCATTCTGGTTTTTGCTTTTTGCCTTTCCACTGCCGCTGAAGGTTGGCGAGTTTATTGACATGATGGGCTTCAAGTGGTACATGGGTTGCCCCACAACATTCGCATTTCTCAGCTAGCAATCGTTTGGTCAGT
>JBNKDD010000316.1:0-6484 GCA_050288085.1 Anaerolineae bacterium | reverse complement strand
TTATGTGTCCACACCCGGTTGAGCGTTCCCCTGAGCGCATTACGGGTGGCGGGCAGCGTGGTTTGCATCTTCTTAAAAGGAAACTTGATTCCGAATAACCTGGGAGTCCAATCCGGGGCGACATCCATGCTCACCCGGAAAATGTCCGCAATCCCCAACGCCGGACCAAGTGGACAGCCACAGCCGAGGATCACAGCTTCCTCACCAGCCACCTCGCGGATTAGTTTCAATCCGTCGCGGAGAGCCTGAGCACGAGTCCGGCTGGGATCATACCGGCGGCCCGGCAATGCACCGCAATACAGGAAATCCAGTTTGAGATAGGGTATCCCCCAGTCATGAACAATCGTCTCGAACACCTGCCGGACGTAGTCCTGAGTCGCCGGATGAGTGGGGTCCAACCCGTAAATGAACTGGTCAAAGAGAAAGCCTCCAGGAGTGGGTCGCCCTTTATCATTGCGCAGTACAGCGTCCGGGTGCTGCTGAACAAAGTCGGATTTCAGATTGACGGTGAAAGGACTCAGCCACAATCCCGGCGTAAAACCATCACCCCGCACACCATTCGCCCAGGTTCCGATGCCATCGGGGAATTTCTCGTTGGTTTTGAGCCAATCACCCCATATCGGCTGGTAGCCATCGTCAAGCTGGATCAAACCAAGCGGGAGTCGATCCCGGTAATCAACTAATGTCTGTTGGTTGCGCTGCATGTCTTCGGCTGTCACCTTGTCGAAGAACTGATACCAGCTTGACCAACCGGGCTGTGGTGGTTGTTTCGTATTACGCGGCGGGGTCAGCCGGGCAGCGGCCTCTGCATAGATGCCTATCGGGTCGGGATGCGGCAGATCTACCCGGTAGAGGATCGCCCACTCACCCCAGAGCATTTCACCGGGATTGAGCGGCACACCGTCGGTAGTTGTCCGCAGCCTTAACGATCTCTTATCGGGTCGCCCATTGCTAAAGACCTGCCCAAACTGATCCTCCAGGCCGATAAAGCCTGCGATCAAAGCCTGCCGGTCAGGTTCAATCAATGCGCCAACCTGCTCGGATGCATACAACCCTTCCTGGAAGGGGCGGTTTGTGGTCGAGTTGTGAGCCAGAGGCCAGGTCAATTTTCCAAATGGGGTCCGGGGCAGCCGCATATCATGCGATACAAAACCGGTGTAATCCCAGGAATGGAAGCCGTTTACCCAGCCATCAAGTGATCCCGATCCCATATGCATCTCAGAGGTCGTCAGCGGGGTTAAGGTACGAAGGGTTATGGGCTGCTGACCATGATTGGTCAACCCGACCCGCAGCGCAAAGAAAGGATGGGCATCGTACTGGGCCACTTCCAGGGTCAAGGCCAGGCCCGATTGATGTGTGCGATAGCGGACCCGCAGCATTCTGCCGGAGCCATGCCGGTCAGAACAAGGTTCGTCTGTCAGTTCCTCGACCCGCTCCCCGATCAGTTTGACCGGCGGGTATTCGGTTTGGGCCGCGCAATGGCCGTACAGAGAAATTGACCCGATCTGGATCGTCAATGCCCCGCTGTCCGGGTCAACAGACAGGCGAGCATCCGGTCGCTGGAGGATATGGTTATTCATTTCACCTCATTGGCGAGGAAGTGGTCAGTGGGTTCAAATACTGGTCGAATGCCTCAGCCGTCCAGGGCATCTTCTCCCGGAATATCTCGTAGATGGCCTGGGCATACTGTCGGATTTCCCATTGCGCTTCAGGGGCCATCCGCAGCCGCAGGAAATGCATCAAGTTCCAGGCATCGACCTTCAACACCCAGATATAATAACTCGTCCAGGCAGGCAAAAACAGCCGGGCTTGCTCTTTAGCTACCCCCATCTCAAGCGCCTGGCTGTAGAGTTCAAATGCCTGCTTGCCCAGGGCGGTCAGTTGATCGGTCAGGTGGGTACTGTCTTCTGCCGATAGTTCGCCCTCGCTGCCCTGTTTGTTATCCGCACTTTGCAGCCGCCATACCTGTGGGATGTAATAATCATCCTCCTGAAAAGGGGTATACCGCCCGGACTGGGCATTGACGTGCCAGGTGCGATGCCGGACCCACTGCCACCAGATCACAACTGGCGCACGCACCCGGAACCGGAATTCAACCTGCTCGAACGGCGAGGTATGACGATGGCGCAGTAAATACATCAGCAGCTTTTTATCACGATCAGACCCTTTGCTCTCACCCAGAAACGATACCCGCGCCGCATTGACAATCACCAGATCGGGGGATAAACCGGTCGATGGATGGGGCATCATATCCTGAAGTTCCAACCACGATTTCCCGTCACCCAGGATATTATCAGAGATTGCCAGACTGCCCGGATCAGGGCGGCGTGGATCGCTCGTTTTCTCTTGCATAACACCTCACTTTTTGTCAGATAATTTTTGCCTCATATGCAAGTATAGTCAGGCTAAAGTATCTTGCTAACTCGCCCTTCCCGTGATATACTGTTTATGCATTTGATACAAATATGGTGGCTTTGAAACGTGGGCAGAACCCACGTTTCTTTTTGAAGTGTAAGTTTTAGAGTACGTATAACGGAGTCGCGAACGCGATGAAAACTGAATTCGTCTTAGCGTTTAATGAAATTGCGGAAATGCGTAAACTGCCCCGCGATATTATCATGGATGCCCTCAAAGCAGCCCTGGTTTCGGCTTATCGCCGCAGCTCTGGAGCCAGTTCGGGGCAAAATGTTGAAGCACGCCTTGACGAAAAAACCGGCGAGCCCAGCATCTGGGTAGAAAAAGAAGTCGTCGAATACATTACCAGCGAGAACACTGAAGTCACTCTGACCAAAGCCCGCGATACCTACCCGGATGTCGAACTCGGTGATATGGTTTTGATGCGGGTTGAGCGGACGCCTAGAGACTTCGGACGTATCGCCGCGCAAACCGCCAAGCAGGTTATCTTGCAGCGTATGCGCGAGGCTGAACGTGAAGCGCAATACCAGGAATATATGGAGCGCGTTGGCGATCTGGTAACCGGCACAGTGCAGAGTGCATCGAGTGGCATGGTCACCATTGGACTAGGCCGGACAGAGGCGATTCTGCCTTCCAGCCAGCAAATGCCCGGTGAACATTATAAGGTTCACGACAAAGTTCGCGCCTACGTTATGGAAGTGCGGAAAGCACCACGCGGACCTCAGATTGTACTCAGCCGTACTCACCGCAACATGCTGCGGCGTCTGATCGAGTACGAAGTGCCAGAGATATACAACGGCATTGTCGAGATCAAAAGTATCGCACGCGAACCCGGCGCACGCTCAAAGGTCGCAGTGGCAGCCCGTCAGGAAGGGGCTGACCCGGTCGGTGCATGTGTGGGGATGCGCGGTGTACGCATTCAGAGTATTGTCAAAGAACTCAACAACGAAAAGATCGATGTAATCGAGTGGAACGCCGATCAGGCAGTGTTTATCTCGAAAGCCCTCAGCCCGGCGCGGGTATCAACTGTTTTCCTGGACGATGATCCTGATGAGGGACGAACGGCTATCGTTGTTGTACCGGACGATCAGCTCTCCCTGGCGATTGGACGCGAGGGTCAGAATGCTCGGCTGGTTGCCAAATTGACCGGCTGGCGGATCGATATCAAGAGTATCATGGAAGCGGCTGAAGAAGCCTTACGCCACATCCGCACACCAGAAGCTGCCGCCCTGCTCGAACAGCACGAAGAACAGGTCCAACAAATCGAGCTGATCATGAAGAAGCGCGATGAAAATCGTCCCATCATGCCGGAAGATTACCAATCGATGGTTGATTTCATCAAGACTGTGGAAACATATCTGCTCGACCTGCGCGAGGGCGAACGAGCCGAGCGCCGAGTCCTGCGTGAGAACGCCCGTGCCCAGGTTCCGCCAGCGGCTTATGACTATCCGCTTGAGGAAACCGACCTGTCTCACCGGGTTTATGATATTCTGGTGGATGGTGGTTACCTGAATGTCGGCATGGTCATAGAGCAGTATTACCTGGAGCCGAAACAGTTTTTGAATCTGCGCGGTTTCCAACCCTCTATGCTTGAGAACATTGAAGAAATGATGGGAACCCTCACCTTCGAAGAGCCTATTGTTGAGGAAAGCCTTGAGAATGAAGCTATCCCCACTGATGTTGAGGAAGAAGCCGAAAGCCTTGAAGAGGTAGAAGCTGCCGAGCTTGAAGAAGAACCGGTCGCCGAATTCATCGATGAAGAAGCAGAATTTATCGAGGATCAGGAAGTCGCTGCGGAAGAACTGTCCGCTGATGCCGCTGAAGACGAAGCCCGTGCCAAGCGTGCTGCATTGGTTGCCCAGATTCTGGCAGCGGAACAGGAGCAATCCGGTTATGAAGAACTGCCCGGCGAACTTGAGGAAGTCAGAGAATCACCGGCAGCTCAAGACAAGACCGGCGAAGAATCACCAGATGATCTTTCTGGTGAGTTTGTCGAAGATGATGAAGATTTCGACGATGAATTCTACGCGGATATGACCGACAAAGAGAAAGAGGAACATCGACGCGCCAAGCAGCGGCGGCGGGAATTGGTCTTCGATGAGAATCTGGGGCGGGTCGTAGCCAAGCGGCGGCGTAAAGGCAGCCGCCGTCGTGAAGAGGATGATTGGGATACTTACCTGGATAAATGATGGGTGCTCAGGATAAATTGACCCGACGGAAACACGTTCCGCAGCGCACCTGCGTAGTGTGTCACCAGGTGCAGACTAAGAGAAATTTAACCCGATTAGTCCGTACACCGGATGAGGGGGTTCAGATCGACCCAACCGGAAAACGCGCGGGTCGAGGAGCCTATCTATGCGACAACCCCGATTGTTGGGAACAAGCGGCACGGAAAGATGTGTTGAATAAAGCCTTACGAACCAGGCTGACCGATATTGATCGGTCGCGGATAGCCGAACATGGGAGCCAATTGTCTCCCACCGTTAATACTAATCATGAGTGACCGGCTTAGTAACCTACAGGGAGTATAGGCACAACTTGCCTTGAGAACACTCCCTCATAAATGAGTGGAAGCCGGGATGAGTGGAGGTGCTCATGGCAAAGACGACAGAACGCGATCATTTAGCGATACCTGACTATATTACTGTACGTGACCTGGCAGAGTTGATGGAAGCCAGCCCGATTGATGTCATCAAAGAGTTGATGAGCAACGGCATCATGGCAAGCATCAACCAGCAAATCGACTTTGACACTGCCGCCATCGTTGCGTCAGAAATGGGATTCGAGCCGGAACAAGAGGCGGCCATAATCGAAGCCGAACAAGAGGAAATCGGCAGACCATCATGGCGGCAGTTGTACAAAGGCGAAGATCCCTCACAGCTGGTGAATCGCCCACCGGTTGTAACCATCCTCGGTCACGTAGACCACGGCAAGACCAGCCTGCTCGACCGCATCCGTGAGGACAATGTTCAGCAAGGTGAAGCCGGTGGTATCACCCAACACATTGGTGCTTATCAAGTCCAGCATGGGGATCGCAGAATCACTTTTCTTGATACCCCAGGTCACGAGGCATTTACCGAGATGCGTGCACGCGGCGCACAGGGTGCCGACATCGCCGTATTGGTAGTAGCTGCCGATGATGGTGTCATGCCACAAACCCGCGAAGCGCTCGCCCACGCGCGAGCCGCCAGCGTCCCGATACTGGTAGCCCTGAACAAAATCGACCGGTCCAATGCCAATCCCGAACTGGTCAAGCAGCAGTTAGCCGAAGTCGGCCTGGTGCCTGACGAGTGGGATGGTGACACCATGGTAGTGCCGGTGTCGGCGGTAACCGGTGAAGGATTGGACGACTTACTCGAAGCAATTGTGCTGATCGCTGACGAAACCGAGATCAAGGCTAACCCCTTAGGCGCAGCAGCCGGAACCGTTCTGGAAGCCGAATTGGAAAAGAACCGGGGCGTGATGACTACCCTGCTGATCCAGAATGGCACCTTGAATAGAGGTGACGTGGTGTTGGCCGGAACGAGTTATGGTCGCATCAAAGCCATGTTCGATGAATTCGGAAGTCCGATCGATTCTGCTGGCCCCTCTACCCCGGTACGTATCATGGGATTGAACGAAGTCCCGGTTCCGGGGACGCTGTTCAAAATCGTGAAGAACGAGAAGGTCGCCCGCAGCATGATAGAAGAAGTGGCTGCTTCGGAAGCATTAACAAGCGGGCAGTCAGGCGGTTTGACCCTTGAAGAACTCTATGCCCGCTTCCAGGCCGGAGAAGCCAAAGCTCTCAACCTGATCATCAAGGCGGACGTCCAGGGTTCGATTGACCCAATCACCAGTTCGCTGGGGAAGATCAGCGTTGAGGAAGATGGCAAACAGCTTAAGATCAACATCTTGATGGCCGATGTCGGTAATATCTCGGAATCAGATGTAATGCTGGCTTCAAGTTCGGATGCAGTTATTCTCGGTTTCAACGTTGAAGTTGACACTGCAGCCCGCCGCCGTGCAGACAGTGAAGCAGTTGAAATTCGTACCTACCAGATTATCTATAAGCTGCTCGAAGAAGTAGAAC
>JBNKDD010000315.1:0-6530 GCA_050288085.1 Anaerolineae bacterium | reverse complement strand
AACGAAGGCCGGGACGGTTAAAGATTCGATGATAGACCTCACCCCCTTCCGAGCCGCCATAGGCGGCTCTCCCTCCCCCTCTCCATTTTGGAGAGGGGAAAGATCGAGCGCGCTGGTGCGGGTGAGAGCAGGGGTGAGGTCAAACAAGGTTTTTAAGCCTTGTTGCTCTACAGATTATGCTCATCCAGCATCGGGATCAGGTAGATGATCGGTTCCTCGTAGGGATGCACCGCCCGGATCGCTTCCAATACCTGCTTCGCGTTATCCCGGTCGCAAAAAGTCTCGATCCGCACCTCGCCGATTTTGTTCAACTGTCCCGCTGATCCGATTCCCGGGTGGGCACTCTGAGAAGCTTTGAAACGCCCTTCGCCCTGAATCAGATAGGCGCTGTGCGAATATTCGCCCATTCGTCCGCCGCCTGCCTCGTGGATGGCCTGCAAAATCTCATCAACGTTCTGGTGCGGCGCACTCAGCACGATGATCACTCTCTCGGTCATAATCATGTTGCGTTCCTCCCCAATATGAGATGAGGCTGTATCCTATCGGAACAGCCTCTACAATACAACCCTGAAATGGGATATTTTTATCCACCACCCGGCGGCGGGCTGATGCACACCAGGATCACCAGCCGCGTATCGCTCTTGTTTTCGACTCCGTGCGGAACCCCGGCGGGGGCCCATACCACCTGACCGGAACCCGCCTCCTGACTCTCCCCGCCGACCGTGAACTGGCCCTGCCCTTCCATCACGATGTAGACTTTATCCGCATCGGCATGATCGTGCACCGGCTGAGTCTGCCCCGGCTCCAGGCAGTTGATCCCCACCATCATATGATCGCCCTGAAACAGGGTGCCTTTGTAATGTTTTCCCTCGCGGGAACCGACATGCTCCTGATAGTGTGTGGTGTTGGTCATCATTCCCTCAGTGTAAACAAAATCGTTGCGCTAAGATTATAGGCTATTTGGTTTCCCCATAAGGTGCGCAGCCCTCTTCCGGTACCGGGACAGGCTCCTCATTCTGATTGTCGAGTAATATAGGCTCCTCTCCGATGCCGCCCATATATGTCTTTTTAAGGTTGTTGGTCCAAAAAATAAAATGTGTGTTATCTACCCAACTGCCAAATTCGTGTACTTCACCCTCAAAGTACACATGATCACCTGAGCCGTCAGGCTGCGTAATGTGGAGCGCACCCTCGAAGTTCGCAACATAAGCTACAGAGCTGCCATCCGGCGAAAAGGTTGCAGCGGAAATGAGGTCTAATGGACGCTCAAATGAGCCGATCTGCACCGGTTCGCCATTTACAGGGACATACCATGTTGTCATGATATTGGGTAACCCTTCTTCAGGCCGCATTGGTGGTGGGATGGCAATCCAGAAGCCATCCGAATCCTCACGCCAGACCGGGCGTGTGATCACAGTCCATTCGGACCCGGTTGCGATCCAATCGTAGGTGATAAGCTTTGTTCGGTGGTTTGCTCCATTGGCGTCGATCAGGCCGATCCAATATGGCCGATCAGGATCAATGTCGTTATCGTCGCGTGCAACATAGGCTATATGCTGTCCATCCGGCGACAGCACATATTTTACACCGCCGCTGCCCGGCTCAAACAGGATCGTTAACTGCCCGTTCTTATCGACCAGGTACAGGTCTTCGCTGTGCTCAACTCCATGAATAACCTCGGCAGTATCAAACACATAAGCATCCGATCCTGGTACTTGCTGGAATGACCAGAGCGGCGGCAGGCTTTCTACGCCCAGCTTTTCTGCTGCATCATAGGTTGAGGTGAGATAGGTTGTCTCCCCGGTTTGGCGGTCTACGCGCCAGATTCGCGTGCTGTAGGAAAGTGCCGATTTGCACCCGTAAGTTGGATCGGCATCCCAACCGAGCAGTATTATCGTCTCGGCATTATCGAATAACTGGTAAGCGTATTCACAGGCATCAGCAGCCATCAGGAACACCGGATCCGTATCGCCGTCTTTCATACACAGATTGTTGGAATGTGAGTAGACCAGCAGCTCGTCCATTTTCAGCCATACCTGATCATCTGCATCAGGTGTTGATGGTGTAGTGGTGGCCGTTGGTTTTGCTGCTGGTGTCGGGGTTGCTGCTTCGGGAGACAGCACTTCAATAGATGGCTGGTCAACAGAGAGAGTTGTGCATGCTGTGAAGCTGATTATACCGGCCAGGAAATAGAGTAACTGATTTTTTTTCATAAGCCCCCATCTGAAAATCATCGCAGGATTTTAGCTATGGTAACCCATGTTGCGGCATGGGTGAACCAGCCGTAGGGTAATCACAGTTGTATAGTTAGAGCATTGAATAGGATTTTCAAG
The DNA here is from genome assembly GCA_050288085.1 of Anaerolineae bacterium. Classification (GTDB taxonomy): domain Bacteria; phylum Chloroflexota; class Anaerolineae; order Aggregatilineales; family UBA3940; genus JBNKDD01. Next base: position 4,197 of record JBNKDD010000315.1, on the reverse strand, counting down.
GAGGAGGTTTTGAGCTTTAGACCCACATCACTCGACCGTTGAGTGTGTCCGAGGGACAACATTCACTTACCACCTCGCCACAGAGGAGGGGATGAATAGCTGTCAAATGAGTTTGTCTACCGCTTCGGTTCAAGCAGCGGGCGCAGAAGCATCCGGAGCCACGTCCGCGTCACGTCAGACTTGGGTGTGTCGATCAATACCTGGTTGACCAGCAGCATCCCTTCTTCATAGCCCCTGGCTCCCCATCCGGCCCGCGCCGATTCGAGATGCGGGTAGGCTTCCGTGTGATCGCCCTGGTAAAACAGCACCATCCCCAACACCGCCCGGAGCAGGGTGCGCGGCGCACCTAATCCGGCAGTGCTGCTTAACAGGCCCAACGCATCCCGGCAGTAGCGGATCGCTTCATACGTCCGCCCGGACAGCGCCAATGCCCAGACCAACCCGGCCTGTACCCGCCAATGAGCATCCTTAGGCGAATCCTGTGGGATGACCGGTACAACCTGAGTCAGCACGTTGATCGCATGGTTGGGTTCAACTGCCAGCAGAACCAGGCCCAGTTTCACTAACAGCGATATCGGGCTGACCGTCGGGCTGAGGTCGCTGTAAGCTTCCATCGCCCGCACATAATCGGCGTCGGTGGCGTAATAGTCCCCCAGCATTTCGGCGTATTCAGCCTGCTTGTTATTCAACCTGGGGTCTTTGGCGGCCAGTTCAATCGCGCGGCGGCATAAGGCTTCAATCTGTTTGTTGTCGGATTCCCGGCGGGCCAGTAACAATGCCATGTCGATAGCGGCCAGCGCCCGGTCGATCTTCTCGGCTCGCAGATAATGGTAGATCGCCTGCTCGACCCGCACCCGCCGACCGGCTGTTGGCGTGGCGTAATAATCCCCGGCCAATCCGTGCATATTGATCTTCAGGTTATCGGGGATTGTCCCGTAGAGAATCTCGCGGGTCTGTTGATTGGCGAAGAAGTGGATCGCCCGGCGGCCTGTGCCGGTTCGAATCAGCCAACCGGCCTGTTCAAGGCTTTGCAGGGTGTCAAATAATGCCCCGGTTCCGGTTTGTTCAGATAAAACACGCAGGGCCCCGGCCCGGAAACCATCACCGAGGATTGCCGCTGACACCAGGTATTTGCGCTGTTTCTCAACCAGGATACCGGCCCGCTTGACTATCACCCCGTTCATGGACGGTAATTCCCGCCCTTCGTAGCCGCTCTCGCGCAGGTATTGAACCATCAAGGATGTGTATAAGGGATGGCCTTCTGTGGCAGCCCACACCCGCTCAGGTAGATCGGCGGCGGGATTTTCGAAGGCTGATGTGATAAATTCCAGGGTCTCCTTGTGACTCAGGCGAGAGAGATCGTGGATCGCCCCATCAAACACGGTATCCAATAATTCGGATTTGCCGGTGGTGTAAGTCGCCAGGATCAATACCGGCATTTCCCCGGCCTCGACCAGCAAATGCTGGGCCACCAACCGCGCTCTGGCGTTGGCCTGATCCAGGTCATCGAACACCAGGAAGACAGCCTGATCTTTCTGTCCAAAGGCTTTCAGTACCCTGTTTAATGCCGTAGATAGCTGGATATCCTCAGATAGATCAAACAGGGTATGTTCGCCGGTCAGGTCATCCTGTTCAGGTGGGCGGGCGGGCGTGGCCGCCGGACGGATAGCCGTCTGGATTAGCATCTCGTCGTCCAGCGTAGAAGGCCCCAAACTGCCGGTGCCTACAATCTCATCGCCAGGGCCGATCCGCAGCAGTTCCAGGAAGGTCTTGTTTAAGTCGTCTAAGGAGAGTTCGTTCAGGGTTCTGGCGATCCGGAGGCGCTGCTCTGCCACCGGGATGGCGTCGTCTATTTTGAACAGCTCGCGCACCAGTTCGACGAGCGGCTGGAAGGGGCGGTAAATGCTCCCCCGGCAGGGTGCGACTGCCACTCTGATCCCCAGGTTGCGTGCATGGCGGGCGAGTTCCTGTGCCAGCCGTGACTTTCCGAACCCGCTTTCAGCCCGGATTGCCAGGCCCTTTCCTTTTCCCTCAGACAGACTCCTCAGCAGGTTGTCAACGTTGGCAAACTCTTCTTCACGCCCTACCAATGGCAGTAGGGGAGTGGAATCAAGTGTTGAGGGGGTAGAACCTGGTGCATGGTCATCTATTGTAGACATCAGAACCTATCGAATAATCATAATAAGTGATCAAGGTAGACCAACTCATAATAGTATAGAGATGTGATCAGGGCAAGCCAGCACCGGGCTGTGATAGCGCGAGATTCCGGGATGTTTCCAGTTTGGTGAATATGGATCGGATGATTATGGTCGAATTGCGATTCTTAATCACAATCGCAATTCGACCACATCCTCGTCATGGAGAACGTAGTCCCGTCCCGCCATCTGACCATCGTGCTGGGCGCTGCCCCACACCCGTGCCGACTTCATCTGCTTGACAAAGTCTTGATGCACCTTCGCCGCGAAATCCTCAACCGTGCTGCCCTGCTTCAGGACAAAGGGCTTGCTGCGATTTGGTTCCTGACCGGGCGGCTTGGAATACACCCGGATGACGCCAAGCTGATCAAATATGATCTGCTTGAGTTTTTCCAGGTAGCGCTCCTGCTGCGCCGACAGGGGAATCATAGGGCAGTCCTCGCCGTATAACTCGCACAGCACCTCGAAATCCTCATCGAGCGCTTCATCGTCCACTTTGTTGACAACCACCTGCAGCGGGATAAAGCGCACCCGTCGCTCCGGGTCGGTTTGGTCGCGCAGATATTCAGGGATGATCCGGTTTTCATCCAACACGGCCAGGGTTTGCTCGATCTGCTCGATGGGGTAGGCTTGTAAATCGACCATCAACAGCACCATGTCCGCCCGGCGGATCAGGCCGAGTAACTGCGGATCGGCGTATTCCTCACTCAGCGGCGGCGTGTCGATCAACTGGACTTTGATATTGTCGATTGGCATCATGCCGGGGATCGGAACCTGAGTTGTGTAGGGATAGTCGGCGATGTCGGGATTGGCGTTGGTCACCGCCGTCACTAACGACGATTTCCCCACGTTGGCCGGGCCAACCACCACCACCTGACCGGCTCCCTCCTTCGGGATGTGAAACGGCGAGTCGCGCCTGCCGGAGCCTTTGTGCGTCTCGGCTGCTTCTTTGAGCTTGGAGAGTCTCCGTCGTAAATCGGCCCGGAGATGATCGGTTCCCTTGTGCTTGGGGATGGTACTGATCAGCTCTTCGAGATACTGGGCCTTTTCCTCCGGCGTGGTGGCGGATTTATAAAGTTCCTCAACCTTATAGTAATCGGCGGGTAGATTGGTTGGCATGGCTAACTATCCCTCACTCCTAAAAGCTAGCGCCATATTTTTTCATTCTATCACAGGGTGTCCTACTTTTAGTAGATTTAGAGGTTGTGGCTCGGCGGCGAGATTGCCCGCAGGCGATATCTGCTCAATCCGGCAGTAGTTGCTATTCATTGCTCGCTCATGCTGCCTATTGTATTATGGTCTAAAGGGGGAGCGACTACAAGCTTTTTGTATCTGGCACCACACAGTCCGAGATTTCGTGACCTGGAACGCGGAGTTGGCGGTTGCAGTTTTATCAGGATGTGACAATTTTACCCACGCTTTTCTGAGGAGGAATTCTCATGGGCGATGCATCCGAGGAAATAGTTGAAGCTAACTTTTCCTCAATCGTTAAAGTGTTTTTAGGTGTGCTGTTATTTTTTGCGGCACTGACGCAGTTATGGTTAGGGATGAGGGTCTTGATGTCAATCGGCGGTTTTTGCGCTGAAGGAGGCCCCTACCTGGTAACAACTCCTTGCCCAAAAAGCCTGACTACTTTTACCCCCTTATCGATCATTGTCATGATTGCCGGAAGAGGGTTATATCTTTCGTCTCAGTTTAGCAAAGGACCCAAATGGGACTTTCTTTTCTGGACTATTTTATTTATTTCGTTGGGTTGGAATTTTGTGGAATTTGCTTTTAATCCTTTTGAAGGTGAAGGCGTGGTGATCGGAAATTTGATACCTGGAATAATACTCATGTTGATGGGGATAGTGCCGTTTCTCATTATGAGGGCGGAGGTGTTTGGAATTGTGTTTGGGGAAGCTGACGAATCAGACATCGAAACGCCCTCGATTTTGTCCAGGGCCTCTCGTGTATCAATTCACTTTGTGGCGCTGGTTCTGGGTGTAGTGGGGGGATATTT
>JBNKDD010000314.1:0-6537 GCA_050288085.1 Anaerolineae bacterium | reverse complement strand
TTCCTGCTTCCAGGCATCTGAACGCGCCTTTTTGTCTTCTTTGGTGAGTTCGTCTTTTGACTTTCCGATCCACGGTGCGCCTGCATCGTTCATCCGGTCAATCAGTTTGTCGGGTACCAGGATGCCGGGAACGCTGTTCTTCATATAACGGGCCATACTCGGACTCTTCAATGGGCCGACCCCGGCCAGGATGTAGGTTCGCAGGTGCAGATCCATTGCCCGCACCTTTCCCATGTATTCGGCGAAGGCGTCTATATCATAGACAAGCTGGGTCTGGATAAAGTTCGCGCCCGCACCCACTTTCTTAGCAAGACGGTAGGGTCGGAATTCTATCGGGTCGGCAAAGGGCGCAGCGGCGGCTCCAACGAAGAAGCGCGGCTCTATTCCCTTGAACGTGTCGCCACACTGGAAAATGCAGTCATCGCGCATTTCGGCCACCATGCGTACCATTTGCAGCGAGTCCAGGTCAAACACGTTTTTGGCTGTTGGGTGGTTGCCAAACGTCTGGTGATCCCCGGTCAGACACAATAGATTCCGCATTCCCAGTGCATAAGCCCCTAACAGGTCACTCTGAATCGCCAGCCGGTTGCGGTCGCGGCAGACCATCTGAAAATTGGGCTCCACGCCTTCCTGCACCGCCACGGACGATGCGGCCCAGGAAGACATCCGAACCACCGCCGTCTGGTTGTCGGTGATGTTAACCGCGTCACAGTGACCTTTGAGCAGTTTGGCCTTCTCGCGGATGACCTCGCCATCGGCGCTCTGCGGCGGGCCGAGTTCCCCCGTCACGGCAAAATATCCGGCCCGGAGCACGCGTTCCAGGTTTGATCCGACCAGATATCCATTGCTGCTAGCTGTGGCTGTCATGGCTTATTCCTCCTCCGGCAGCAGACGCAGGTCTTCACGCACGATCTTGCGGGGGCCGCCATCCCGTGATGTGCTCCAGTTTTTTGGCGGTTGGATTTCGAGCAGGGTATCGAGCTTGCCCATGCTGCTTAACCGGTCATAGATGAGCTGCCAGGCACACCGGACATCCGGGTCGATTTCACAGTGTCCGGCCTCCGATCCGCCACATGGCCCGTTGAGCAGGGATTTTGAACAACGGGCAATCGGACAGATTCCGCCTGTCAGGCCGAGGATACAATCGCCGCAGGCCGCACAGCGTTCATCCCATACGCCCTGCTCGGTGGGGATGCCCAGGAAGGTGGTGTTTAGACCGGGTACGATCCACTTTTCGGGGAAGTGTTCGACCATCGCCTGCACGCCGATTCCGCATCCCAGTGACAGGATCACGTCCGCCTGGCTGATCTCCTCTCTGATCGTGTCCAGGTATTCCCACTCGCATTGGCGCTGCACGGTCACGTCGGTGACAGCCTTGCCTCCCCCATCGAGCTTACTGCTCATCCGCAGGGAGGCCGCGGTGATCGCTGCCTCGCGCGAGCCACCGGCAAAACATACCGTCACACAGGTGCCGCATCCCACGACCAGCACTTTTTCGGCACTGCCGAGCAGGGATTTGATCTCCTCTAATGGTTTTTGCTCTGCAATGATCATTCTCCATCTCCTTCAACGACTCACCCTGGCCCCCTCTCCCGCCTCGCTCAGGTTAGGGAGAGGGGGCAAAAAGGGAGGAGGGTCACAATTGACGTTAATCCTTTTCCCTCACGTGGAGCGGACTTGGCCCAAGCGCCGAGATCTGCTCCGTTATCTTTTGCGTTGTGGCAACAAACTCAGGAGCCATCGCTGCCGACATATTGAACATCTGGATTCGTTCCGGCTCCAGGCCGATCTGATCCAGCAAATGCTGAACCCGTTCGACCCGCCGCCTTGCGTTGATATTACCTTCCAGGTAATGACAGTCTCCGGGCAGTCAACCGGCGACCATGACCCCGTCAGCCCCCTTCTCGAAAGCGTGGAGGGTCATCAACACGTCGAGCTTGCCCGTACACGGCAGTTGGACAATCTTGATTTCGGGCGGATACTGCATCCGCAGACCTCCGGCAAGATCGGCTGCCGCGTAGGCACAGTGCTCACAGCAATAAGCGATGATGTTCAACTGGGCCATCAATTCGCTCCTTCCATAGACATAATCTGGTCGAGCGCAACAAAACCAACGGTCGGATCAAGCAGGGCCTCGACTTTGGCATCCATCTGGGCATCGGTGTAATGCATCAACTGGATGGCCTGCGCCGGGCACTCTGCCACACATGATCCGCAGCCCTGGCAGATCGCAGCCTCAATGAACGCTGCCCCCATAATGTTCCCTATCCCGGCCAGATCAGGTTTGATCTGGGGGACGCTGAAGGGGCAAATGCGGACACAGGTCAGGCAGCCAGTGCACTTCGCCTCGTCTACGACGGCTACCCGTCCGCCCGCCATCAACGTTTCGCGGCTCAGCACGCGGGCCGCCCGCGATGCCGCGGCCTGGGCCTGGATCATGCTCTCATCGAGCAGCTTGGGATAATGGGCCATCCCTGCCATGAATACGCCATCGGTGGCAAAGTCAACCGGGCGGAGTTTGACGTGTGCCTCAAGGAAGAAACCATCCGCATCGATGTTGGCTTTGAACAGGGTGGACAGCTCTGACGCATCAGGGCGGGGCACGGCAGGCATACTCAGCACCAACAGATCGGCCCCGATGGTGAGCGGCTGCCTGAGCATCGAATCCCAGGCGGTGATCGTTATCTGCCCGTTGTGATCAATGGTGGGGCGGTGATCGTCGTCATAGCGGACGAAGAGCACGCCTTTCTCGCGGGCTTCGGTGTACAGCCTCTCTTTAAATCCATAAGCGCGGATGTCCCGGTGCAGGATCACCACCTGTGAATCCGGGTTCTTTTTCCTCAGGGCCAGCGCATTCTTGAGCGCCACCGTGCAGCAAATCCGGCTGCAATACTGTTCGGCGGGGCCGATACACTGGATCATCACGACCGAGCCAGGTAAGTCGTCATCCGAAGCAAGGCGAGCCTCAAACTGCTGCTGGGTCAGGATGCGGGGATCGGAACCGTACCCGTACTCCGGCCCGCGATATTCCTGTGCGCCGGTGGACAGGATCGTCACACCGTGTTTGATCTCGATCCGTTGTTTGTCAGCAGATTGGAGGGTGCTGGTGAAGTTGCCCATAAAGCCGCTTGATCCGGTTACCCTGCTGTTCAGGTGAACGGTGATCGCCGGGCTGGTCTCAACTTTGTCAACCAGTTCCCTTAATATTTGCTGCGGGTCTTTGCCGTTGGAGGGCGTGAATACGTGGCGCAGGTTGCCGCCAAGCTGATCCTCCTGTTCGACCAGGTGAACGGGGAAGCCCTGATCGGCCAATGAGATCGCCGCCGTCATGCCCGCTGCGCCACCCCCGATCACCAGGGCGGACTGTTCAACCGGGACTTCAAAGGTGTGCTGCGGCTCTAATCGGGCCGCCTTTGCGACGGCCATCCGAACCAGGTCTTTGGCTTTGTTGGTTGCGACGTCCCATTCATGGGAGTGAACCCACGAGCATTGGTTACGGATATTCGCCATCTCAAACAGGTACGGATTCAACCCGGCATTACGCAGACAATCCCGGAAGAGTGGTTCGTGAGTCAGGGGCGTGCAGCTCGCCACCACCACCCGATTGAGGTTATGTTCGACGATCTGCTCAGCGATGTGCTGGATGCTGTCCTGCGAGCAGGTATACAGGTTCGATTCGGCGTGGGTGACATGGGGCAGGGTGGCGGCATAGTCGGCCACGAGCGGCACGTCAAGGTAGCCGCCGATGTTCGAACCGCAGTGGCAGATGAAGACTCCGACTCGCGGTTCCTCGCTGCTCACATCGCGCTCCGGCGGGTATTCGGGCATGACGGTCAGCGAGAAGCGGGCTGCACCGATCTGCACGGCTGCGGCAGCAGCGGCTCCACTCGCTTCGACGACCGATTCGGGGATGTCCTTTGGTTCACGGAATGGCCCGACGGCGTAAATCCCAGGGCGGCTGGTTTCCAGCGGGTTAAACTGCACCGTGTGGCAAAAACCGTACTCGTCCAGTTCAACGCCGATTTGCTGCCCCAGGCGGCGCACCGGCTCCGCGATCTCCATCCCGACCGACAGCACCACCAGATCAAACCATTCATCATGGAACGAACCATCTTCATCCTGGTAATGGACGCTCAGGTCGCCGGTGTCCGGGTTTTCGTGCAGATTGCTGATCCGGCAGCGGGTGTACTGAACGCCGTAGTGATCGCGTGCCCGCTCGAAATAGCTCCAATAACCTTTGGAGAAAGCCCGCATATCCATCATAAAGACGTGGATATCCAGGTCGGGCTGATGCTCTTTGGCGATAATTGACTCTTTGGTGGCGTACATGCAGCACACCGCCGAGCAGTAATCGTGACTCTGATCACGTGAGCCGATGCACTGCAAGAACGCGATCCGCTTTGGTTCCCGCTTATCGGATGGGCGCTGGACGTGGCCCATCGTCGGCCCGGAGGCGGACAGCATCCGCTCGAATTGAAGGGCGGTGATGACGTTGGGATAGCGGCCAAAACCGTACTCTTCGGACAATTCGGCGTGATAGACCTGGTAGCCGGGCGCGAGGATCACCGCGCCGACATCGAGTGTTCGGGCGCGGGCTATCATATCATGGTCGATGGCGTCCGCACCGCAGGCAAAGGTGCAGCTCATGCATTCCGAGCAGACACCACAAGCCAGGCAGCGGGCGGCCTCCAGCCGGGCGGCGATGTCATCATAGCCGCCTTCAACTTCGACAAAATTATCGGTGCGCTGATCGACCGGCAGCCAGGGCATTGCCACGCGGGGCCGGGGGATAATCTCGCCCCGTATGATCCGCTCATCGATTTCCTCGCGGCTGAGGTGGACGACCGGTAAATCCGGTTTGCGGGGTGGTTCCAGGTGTTCGCGCTGCAAATAACGGATGATCGAACGGGCGACGGTGTGCCCGCTGGCAACTGCCTCGATCACAAAAGCCGTGCCGGAGACGCTGTCACCGGCAGCGAAAACGCCTTCACGGGTGGCGGCCAGCGTATTCGGATTGACGGCGATGGTCGCCTGCCCGGTCAGGCCGACACCGGCATCATCCGGGATGAACGCCAGACCGGCCCGCTGCCCGACCGAGAAGATCACCGTGTCGCACGGGATCAGGTGGCCGGAGTCGGGGACTTTTTCGACCTGGAGTCGTCCGGCTTCATCAAATTGAAAAGATGCCACCCGTTCGCATTCTATGCCGGTCACGTGCCCGGTGATCGGGTCGCCTGTAATATCCGTGAAGGAGCGGGCCGGGTGGAGAATCACCCCCTCTTCCTCAGCAGCATCGACTTCCCAGGCGTGGGCGGGCATTTCTTCCCGGCTTTCCAGGCAGGCCAGATGCACCTCCCGGCCCAACCGGATCGCGCTGCGGGCCACATCGATAGCGACGTTGCCACCGCCGAGTACCAATACCCGTTCGCCGAGTGAGGGCACATCCTGATCGCCGTTCTGGTATTTGCCTAAACGCACATCCCGCAAGAAGTGGGTGTTGATCAGCACCCCCGGACGATCCGCGCCGGGGATGGGCAGGCGGACACCTTCGTGCGCCCCGACCGCGATCAGTACGGCGTCAAAGCCCTCTGCGAAGATGTCATCCAGGTTGTTGATCTGGTGGTTCAGGCGGAGGTCAATACCGAGGTCGATAATATCCTGTACCTCGCGTTCGATGATCGTGGTGGGCAGTCGGTACTCCGGCACACCCAGCCGGAGCATCCCCCCGGCGACTGGCATAGCCTCGAAGATCGTTACACCGTACCCGGCATTGGCGAGATCCTGGGCGGCGGTCAACCCACACGGGCCAGCCCCGATAATTGCCACCTGCTCATCATATAAGCGCTCGACCGGCTCGACCGGCGGGCGCGGTTTAGCGTAGACCTTGTCGGTCACAAAACGCTTCAGGGCGCGGATGTTGATCGGTTCGTCAACCAGCCCGCGATTGCAGGCCGTCTCGCAGCGATGATTGCAAATCCGCCCACAGATACCGGGGAAAGGATTATCCATCTTGATGACACGCAGCGCGTCGTCCCAGCGTCCTTCGCGGATCAGGGCGATGTAACCCTGGGCACGCTGTCCGGCAGGGCAGGCATCCCGGCAGGGGGCAATCCCCTGCTTTTCGATGGCAAACGCATTTGGTACGGCCTGCGGGTAGAGCTTAAAAGCAGCCCGGCGTTCTATTAAGCCTTCATTGAAATGATCCGGGATGATGACCGGGCAGACTTCGGTGCAGTCGCCGCAGGCCACACATTTATCGGTATCGATATAGCGCGGCTGGCTGAGAGCTTTCACGCGGAAAGCTCCAACCTCGCCTTCGATGCTCTGTACTTCGGTGTTGGTTAATATCTCGATGTTAGGATGGCGGCCTGTTTCGACCAGCTTGGGGGAGATAGTGCACATCGCACAGTCGTTAGTGGGGAAGGTTTTATCAAGCTGGGCCATCTTGCCGCCAATCGCGGATTGGGCTTCGACCAGATAGACTTTGAAGCCTTGCTCGGCCAGGTCAAGTGAGGCTTGCATTCCTGCAATGCCCGC
>JBNKDD010000313.1:0-6568 GCA_050288085.1 Anaerolineae bacterium | reverse complement strand
AGCTTTACGGCGATGAGCTATGCCGAGCTGGGTTCTGCTTTTCCGGAAGCTGGTGGGGGATATCTTTGGGTTAAGGAAGCACTGGGGGGAGCTCAGGGGTTCCTCTCTGGTTGGATGAGTTGGTTCGCCCATGCCGTTGCCGGAAGTCTTTATGCGTTAGCCTTTGGCTCATTTGCCCTTGAATTATGGGAGATCGGCGGGCTGCCGGTCCTTGAGGGGACGGTGCTGGGGTTTGCCGGTCACGACCTCATGAAGCTCCTTTTCATGACTGGAATCGCCATCCTCTTTACCTATATCAACTTCCTGGGTGCATCTGAAACTGGCGCGGTAGGTAACATTATCACCTTAGCGAAGGTGTTCATTCTGGGCCTTTTTGTTATTTTTGGCGCGGCGGTGATCTTTGGTAAACCGGATTGGTCACTAGCCTTTACGACGGATTTCTTCCCAGAGGGCGTACCGGCAGTAATTGTGGCAATGGGGTTGACCTTTATCGCTTTTGAGGGGTACGAAATTATCGCTCAGAGCGGTGAAGAGGTGATCGACCCCAATCGCAATGTGCCGCGTGCAATCTTTGCCTCGATTGCCATTTCGGTAGTGATCTATGTGCTGGTCGCCTTCGCGGCGCTCGGTGCGACTAAGGTTCCGGCGGACGCCGGTGGCATCGCGGTATACGAATACCTGGGCCTGGAAAAAGAAACGGCCATTGTTCGTGTAGCTGAACAAATCTTCCCCTGGGGGGTTGGTGGTCTGTTGATCTTGATCAGCGGTTTGGCGAGTACCATGTCTGCCCTGAACGCCACCACTTATTCAAGTTCGCGGGTCAGTTTTGCGATGGGCCGTGACCATAACCTGCCTTCGTTGTTCAGTGTGATTCACCATCGGCGGCATACCCCGGTCTGGGCGGTGGTCATTTCCGGCGCATTGATCATTACGATGGCCTGGCTGTTACCCATCGAACGGGTAGCAGCGGCGGCTGACATCATGTTCCTGTTTTTGTTTATCCAGGTCAATATTTCTGCAATGGTGTTGCGGATTAAAATGCCAGAATTGGAACGTGGATTCCATATTCCGGGCTACCCGGTTACTCCCATCATTGGAATCCTGACTCAAGTCGCGTTGCTGGTTTTCCTGTATACCTATGAACCAGAGATCTTTCTGATTTCCATTGGCTGGATCATCGGCGGACTGCTGCTCTACTATGGGGTATTCTCCCGCATTGAGAAATTGGAAACCCCCAGCGAAATCCTACTCGAAGAAGTGCTGGTTGCCCGGAAATACTCGGTGATTGTTCCTGTTGCCACTCACGAACAGGCCCGCATCCTGGGGAAAATCGGTGCATTGATTGCCAGTGATCGCCAGGGAGAAGTCCTGGCGCTCCATGTCGCCAGAGTGCCGCCGCAGCTAACTCTGGCCGATGGGCGTGTTTTCCTGAGAGAGGGAAAGCCCTATCTAGAAACGCTCATTGCAGAGGCCCGGCAGTTGGATGTGCCCGTACACACTATGATCCGCCTGGGCCGGAATGTCGCCGAGTCTATTAAGAAAACAGCTATCGAAAGTGCCAGCCATATGATTGTGCTGGGCTGGCCGGGTTACACGAACTCGGCTGGACGGCTGTTCGGCAGTGTGATCGACTCGGTGGTGGATAACCCGCCAACCGATATCGCGTTAGTGCGCTATCGCAAAGAACGCCCGATTAATTCAATCCTGGTCCCGATTGCCTCCGGACCAAACAGCCGCCGGGCTGTCAAGCTGGCGGTAAGCATGGCCCGCCAGTCCGGTGATTCGGAAAATCCGGCCCGTGTTCATGTGATATCGGTGATTCCGGTCAATGCGCAGGAGAATCAACGTGCACGTGCACTACAGATCATCCGTGATGTGATTGAAACCAGCATGGATTATGAGAACCTCACCACCCAGTTGGTTGAAGGAACGAATGTTGCGGACACGATCTTAGAAACGTCGAAGAAGCACGATATGGTGATAATGGGAGCCACCCAGGAGCCGCTGCTGCGTAACCTGCTCACCGGGTCAATCCCGGCCCAGGTTGCTAAGAATGCCGACGTAACGGTAATTATCATGAAGCGGCGCAGCGGGATTATCCATTCGGTTTTGCGCCAGACTGTGCTGCCACCTACAACAGGTGCCGGTTCCAATGGAACCCTTACTCCTGAACATGAAGTTCTGAATGGGGCTGCTGGCCCATTGATAATAGAAGAACCTCCGTTAGAAGGAGAACCTGCCGAATAGAATAAGACGGCAGTGGGGAGTTTGTAAGGGGCGACACCGGATAAAGCGGTGAGCGCCCCTTATGTTTTATAGGATTTATGCCGCTGTTCAGCGAAAGCGGATGCGTTTACGCTTAACCAGCGAAGGCTGATAGGGCATCGAGGACCATTTGATAGGTCGGGTGGCCCATAATGCCCTCATCGGTGATATAAGTTCGTAGGGTCAAACCCTGAGACGCATTCTTGAAACTTGGAAACATATCGGCGCCATTGACGAAGATCGTCGGCGACCCGGCAAAAGCCCAATCGAGAGCCTGCCGGTCGCTTTCCACTAACCAATAGTTTATCTCCGCCTCTAACCCCAACTCATTTAGAGCTTGTTGAACCAGTTGATCGGCAATTTGCCACTCGGTGCAGTCTTCGGTGTATAAGATGTCAATTTTTAAAGTCATATCTTTATCCTATATGTGCACACAAATACGCTGTTTCTATAATTTGAGAATGTACCGTTTAGCGCTTATTTGTCAATTTGCCAGCCGGTCTCTGTTTGTGTCAGTGTCAGGGTGTTAAGTTCCGGCCAATCACGAATGGCTTGAACAGTCGCTCCATTATCTGTGAGTCTGATTTGTTGAACTTCATATCCCTGTGTGAGCAGGGTATTCGTAATAGCCAGATAATCCTTGACCGGGCTGTGGGTGAAATCGCCGGTGTCAAGCACCAGGTTGATAGCATCTAATTTCTGCTGCGCTTCGTCATAGTAACCTGTGTAGAGTTCCTGATAGGCCGCCATCAGGAGGGTTTCCAATGCCAGGTTTTCTGCTTCGGTTGGCTCCCGCATATACAGGGCAGCCTGGTTATTGTTGAGGGCGGATTGAATATTCGGGAGTGTCCCATAAGGAGCGTAAAACGCCTGGTAGCGTCGCATGGTTTCGTAATAGACAATGGTAGTCATGAGGTCTTCAACCTGCATTCCCGGTGGTTGGTCTTGTAACCAGTTGATGAACTTCTCTTCAGCCCTGTCCAAAGTCAAATTGTATGTTTGTTTCAGCGCCATGTCCAGCCATTTGGCCCCTGAGCTATCTAATCCGGTCAGGTTGTATAGCTGTAAAAATCGGGTCAGGCCGTAAGTTTCAATTAAATAGTAAGTTAATCCGGCGGCTTCTGCGTAGGCCGCTTCGTGCTGGTAAGCCTGGAAGTGATCGGCCAGTTCGGCCAGAGGCACATACCGGTCAATTTCGAGTAAAGCCGCTGCCCGTTCGGGTATTGGATCCTGTCCATAATGACCACCCGCGGCATACACGGCCAGTCCTTCACGCAGGATCAACGGAGCGCCCTGTGTTGGGGAAGTGGTGAAGTGGGCAACTTCGTGAGCCAGGACGGTTTCCAGATCGAGATAGATATAGTTGCGATCTACGTAACTGATGACAATCCCATCTGAACTGGAATAGCCGCCGTTTCCCCAGATGTTGTCAATCATCATGATCTGGTAAGGCTGCTCTGTGGTACTCCATAATGCCCGCTCTACGCGAGCTACAGCCTTTTGGACTAATAGGTTGATCCGGTCAATATCTCGCGAGGCCGCTGTGCCGCTCAGTGTATAAATGATGCAGCAGGCCGTGTCGTGTTGTTCCCAGTTCGTTTCCAATTCATGAGCGGGGCGCTGGTCGGCGGGTAAGATTTCGACCAGTGCCGTCAGGGTTTGGTTTTGACCCTCTTCATCGGAAGGTATCTCGACGGTCAATTCATGCAGCCCGGCTTCGCCAGAGGTATCCCAAACGTCGCGGAAGAGTAAAAAATCATCCAACAAAGGGTGGTAGACAGGCTCCGGGATGCGCACTGCGGCCCATTCGTCGTCAATTGTTAGCTTGGTGATATGGTCGCCGGGCAGATCGTCAAGATTATGGATGACGACCTCCACGCTTAATATATCCCCTTCATAGTGAAGGGGGCCTGGAAAGAGACGGATTTCACCGGTTAACCAGGGCTGCTCCGGAGTAGCGGTCGGGAGCGGTGGGGCAGTTGCCTGAGGTGTGGGAATTGCCGGGGGCGAGGCCGTTACATGGGCGGTTGCGGTTGGCAGCAGGGTTGGCGTGGGGGGAGGCATCCTCTCTGAGCCAGATGTTGGTGTTGGAACGATGGCGGAAATCTGGTTACAGGCGAGTGTTGCTGCAAGAAGCAATGCAAGCCCTATGCTCGAATGGCGTTTTGGCATCTTCCCTCCGGGTAAAAGCTAACCGAAAAACTGTTGAATGTTAGCTCCTATGAGGGTATATCGCAATCGTGATTCAGGCAATTGTTACCAGCTACAACAACTTGAATTTTTAGTAAAAATGCACATTTGCTCTTTGACAAAATCGAAATTTTTTTATATAACTCTTAGTCTATTGCAACAACTAAAGAAAATCACCATAGTTCCCTAGTGATATAGTGATTTGTTTTAGTTGCCGGAGAGCTTCTGTCCAAAAGCTTTCCCAGGTAATGGGTTATACAGGAAATAACACTATATTTGTAAAATTCTGCAAATATAAGCGATCAGTTAGCTGGGGGGATGATAATCTCATAAACCCCACTTTTGTCTTACTGACCGCCAGCCAACGATGAGGTTAGTCTATATGCCCTATCACATTGAAAAACTGCCCGGTGAGTCTATTGTGGTGCACACCATATCAGGCCAGGTTGCCTTTGAAGATAACGCTCCTTTGATGGCTCACGAATTGACTGGCTTGTTCGATTCGCTGCCTGACATTGTCTACTATATTAGCGATGCCAGGGGAATTGAAGCGAGTTTTGGCGACATGGTTGCGACACTGGGTACGCTGACCGAAGATGAAATGCAGGTGCTCCGCCATAGGAATGTTCGAGAAGTCCTCATCGTTACCCATGAGGGCGAGGCTGTTGGTGGGGTGAATGCGCTGGGGTGGGCACAATATGGCAGAACGCCGGTTTCTGCGTTTGGAACGGTTGACGAGGCACTATCTTATGCCCGGCAGTCGCTCAACAGCCATATGTCCTGATTAGAACAGGCCGGGCCAATCCAATCCAAAAACAATCGTCGGGCTATCTCAAGCCTGGAGTGGAATCAATGGAGCTGTTTCGGTGTAGCCCACTGCGATCAATTGAGCCGGTTCGGGGTGAAGGTTGCTATGTCTGGGATCAGAGTGGCAAAAAATACCTTGACTTGCTATCGGGTTTATGGTGTCTGGGGTTAGGTTACAGCCACCCTGGCTTTAATGCCGCTGTCCGGGGGCAGCTCGATAAGCTGATCAATGTTGGTACGGGTATCGTCCCCGAAGAAATCTACGAGGCGATGGAAGCCCTACGCACTATCACCCCTGCTGCGCTAAAACGGGTGGTTTTTCTAAGCAGCGGCAGCGAAGCGGTCGAGTTTTCCTTAAAGGCGGCCTGTGCTGCTACGGGTAGGAGCCGGATTGTTGGCCTTGAGCGGGGTTATTATGGGGCCACTTCGCGGACATTTGTCCTCTCGGCAGCGGGCCGCCAGGTTGATTACATCCCTCATAGCAAAGACCCACAGATTACATCGCCATTTTGTACACAGTGCCCTATCCAGCAAACTTATCCTGATTGTAAATTTGAGTGTCTGCATGCCTCGGTAAAGCGTATTGCCGAAGAACTGGATGTCGAGAACATTGCTGCCGTTATCTTTGAACCAGTCCAGGCAGGCCCCGGTGTGATGGTTCCCCCACCTGGGTATTTGCAAGCCTTAGCCGAGTTGGTTCAAAGTTGGGGAGCGTTGTTGATCTCCGAAGAGGTGACCACCGGCATGGGCCGCACCGGGCGATGGTTTGGCTTTGAACACGGTGGCATCATCCCGGATATATTAGTGCTGGGTAAGATCCTGGGGAATGGCTTCCCTGTCTCCGCCGTGATTACGACCGAAGCAGTTGAAGAAGCCTGTATGGATAAGGTCAGGCATGTCCAATCCCACCAGAATGATGCGCTCTCAGGGAAGGTCGTCACAACAACGATCCAGATCATGCAGGCTGAGGGGTTGATTGAACAGTCCGCCCGCATGGGTGATTATCTGCTTGACGGACTCCAACAGCTTTGCGATAAGCATTCGATTGTGTCAGAAGCTCGCGGTTGTGGCTTAATCGCCGGGCTTGAACTACAACCTGGTGCTGAAGAAGCTGGCCTTCAATTATATGAGGCCCTGGCAGATGAGGGCATTATCATTGACTACCAGCCGCATACCCGGACATTCAGATTTCTGCCCGCCTTTGTGATCACGCAGGCTGATATCGATGTGGTGATCCATACCCTGGATAAACTGATTACTCACCTTTGAAGCAGCGTGAATACGCCGCTTCAAGATATGATAACCC
>JBNKDD010000312.1:0-6600 GCA_050288085.1 Anaerolineae bacterium | reverse complement strand
GAGATCGAGCTGCTCAGCCGGGCCGGATTCCAGGATAAGGTTCTACAGGTCGGCCACGATTCGGAGGGGCGGCTGGCCGCCTTCACCGAACACGGCTATCTGTTCGGCACGCTTGAACACGGTGATGAAAACCTACGTCCCGGTGACTGCATCCAACTTCACCATATGCGAACGAAGGATGGCAACCTGCGTACCACCTACTCCAGACTGCCAGCAGAAGAACAGAGTAACGAGGAGGATGATCGATGACAGATACCTACCGGATAGCCTTCTATCGGAAACAGCATGGCACCGCTGGGTTACCCCGTTGGCCGATGTATATCGCCATTATCTCGCCGGGTAAACTGCTTGAACGGGTTAACAACCTTACCGGTCATCAACTGGCTGTTAACGTGAGCCTGGACACCTACCAACTCCTGTTTACCTACTCCGACGAACTGCTCCTGCCTAGTGGGGCTGGTGATCCCTTTGACGATCCGCTGAAATCCTTCCACAGCGTCCCGTCGCCCCATCCCGATTCCACGCTGACCACCTACCGACTGGCAGTCTACGCCAATCCCCGCCATTGCGAAGACACCCAAGCCGCCTTGCTGGCACCGGGCTGGCGGCCTGAGGATGCAAAAGGTTTTGGTGAATACCACCGCCTGCTCCAGGCAGTCGATTTGAAGCGAGCCGAACTGCCTGTGCTGGATATCTACACCAATGAGCTGCTCCATGCCAGCAGCGCCATTGACGCCCACCAAAGGAAAATGGCCCGATTTGATGCCGCCATGTTTCTGTCACCAGAAGAACTGGCTGCCCAAAATGAGCTTCTCGCAGCGGCAGAACGTCAGATCATTGGAGCGGAGCGGCGTGCAGGAGGCCACCTGGTGGAGAAGCTGTACGGCGATACCGCCGCTGACCGAGCAGTTGATGCAATCCCCGATCATCTCTTCCTGCCGCCTGAGGTCGAAACATAGACTCATTAATCCGCAGATGTTGCAATATATAAGGAAGGAAATGCTCAGAGATTATAGATTTTACTGGCAGCGAATACTCGAGGGATAAGTGTAGATTGTGATTATCCCTGCCCGCATGACTTCAGATTCTTTTACCAAATCCACAATCCTTCCGCACTGATAAGCGATGTACTCATTAGCCGCAGGTTACTGGTTCGATCCAGTCATCGCCACCAAGAACAAAAAGACCCTGCAGAATCTCTTCTAACAGGGTCTTTTTCGTATTTATATCAGCCAAATTAATCAAAGTTGTTTATGACCTACCCACACCCATATTCAGGGAAGTCACCTATGTACGTGGAAGGCTATTGTCAACCTTGACCAACACAAGCTCCAATCCGAGATTCCGAAGCTTGGACAAAAGTCCGTACAATGCCGACTGATCTTCTATCGCGCCGTATATGAGACTCTGATTGTCACTCAGATGCGTGATTTTCAAGCCACCAAACCAGTCTGACCAGTTAGCATCCAGGTGTCCCTCAACGCGAATTTCCACCAGCTTCATCGTGCTTCTCTTTTCCAGGGTGAGATCAACTTTCCTCGGCTTTACCAAAGATCTGCTGCCTATCGAAGTATGGCTTGAGGAGCAGGTATCCACCGAGGACAATGAGCAAAACAGCGCCATTAACATTTGCCATACCAGCCAGGTCCAACACACCGCCAATGATCGAGATGATGCCCAAGAAGGTGGTGAAGCCGCTCATCTTGAGCCCGTTGGCATAGCGGGCACCGTTCAAACCCAGGAAGATCAGACCGACGCAGATTGACCACCAACCACCCCTGACGATCTCTTCAGGTACAAACATGAACCCACCCAACGAAATCAGGAATGCACCCCAGGCCGCGGTTTCGAGACGTTTGTTGAGTGCAGCTTTATCTGGGTCAACATTTACCATTTCCTGCGGTTCTTCTCCGGCCTTTTCGGGCTGATTCGCTGTTGACAGCAACACAATACCGATAACTGTCAGTACTATAGGCGGGATCCAGGGCATGTTGGTATTACCCACCTGGAACATCAGGTCTTCAGGCGGCAGGCTCACATTAGCAGCTACCAGCACCCCCGCGATGCCCAGACAGATAATCCCCCCGACGAGTTTTGACTTGTTCATTTTTATCTCCTTATGTATTTCACCAATAGGTCTTCCAAACCTATCGATTCTTGGATTCCAAAGACTTAACTACGACCTCACGCTATTGCTGCGGCCAGACGCTTTTCCCTACGCCCCCGCAAAACTGCCACGATGGTGAGTGCCGCAAATCCCGCCATCGCCAACCAGGCGAACAGGTCGCCAACATAGGGGTAAATCGTAAATGCGCTCTGGATAGGCACTTTGGCTACCATCACGCGCTCGGTGTTATTGAAGTGATCCATTGTTGTCGATACCCGCCCATAAGGGTCTACAACTATCGAAAGGCCATTATCTGCCTGGCGCACGAGCGTGACGCCGTTTTCGATGGCGCGGAATATTGCCATGTGAGCGTGGATTGGGTCAATCGCCTGAATCTCCATGCTGGGTGCGAACAGGATATCTGTCCCGTTTTTACCCGCTTGGGCAACTATCTCCTCGTGGTTGGTATCATTGCAGATGATGCCCGACAGGGTACCAAATGGAGTTTCTACCGTTTGTAGGATGCCATCACCAGGCAAAGCACCATCAAGATCAGCTCCGCCGTACTTATAATGTTCCAGTATCACATCGTCGTTGGGATCAATGATGAGCAGCTTGTTATTAAATGGGCTGCCATCCTGATGCTCTAAAGCGTAGGCCATCACCACATAGATGCCTTGGTCTGAGGCGATCTGCCGAATGCCCGTAATGAAGTCTACCTCATCTTCCTCCGGCACAAACACTGCCATTTCAGGCCAGTGGACGATCTGCGCTCCGGCTTCGGCCTCGCGGAGGGTTCCTTCCAGGTAAAGCTCCTGAGCTTCCGCCGCAACCTGGCGGTAGGTTTGCCAGTCTCCCTGCGCGGCTTCGTGCATTTTGGGCAGCAGTTCGCGCCTTACATCGATGGCTGTGAAGCCATGCACTCTTACCGTGCTGGATGCTTCCGGGGCATAGGCCAACCGAACGCCGCCATACAACAGTACAGCTAACATGATCCCGGCATAGATCAGGGCATTGCGGCTGATTTCCTTCCATGCAAAGCCGCGCTCCCAGGCATAGTTGACGACCGGCCCCAACCAGTTGACCAGGAAAACGATTCCCCACATGCCGGTGATGGAAAGCAATTGAACCAGCGCCAGGTTGCTGTGCTGGAAGTACGCTGCACCGCCAATACTGCCCAAGGGGTTAGACTTGGCGCTGATATAGTCCATGGTGGTCATGATAAGTGGAAAGACCAACGTAGCCGCGAAACCCTTCAAACGGGGAACCAGCAGCTGGTCGGACAGATAAGGGATACCGGTGCCAATCAGTGCTGTGATGGCGGTTGTAACCAGGAATACAGGCAGCGGTCCGGGCATCATGGCATTAACAATGGTGTACATGGGAGAGAAAGCCCCCAGGAACCCGGCCAACCAGATCAGAAAAAAGCCGCGCCAGGTCTTTTGGGTGCGCATAAAGCGCAGTAGAAAAATTGGTGCCAACCACCAGACGAGGGGCACACGCCACATGAGGCTCAACAGTGTACCGATCACCAGCCAGAGATAAGCCCAGCGATCTTGCTGCGGGTAATCTATTTGCGAGTCTTGATTCATCTCAGCCTCCAGACCGAAGTACGTAAAACCATCTATACTCAGTCTACATAGACCAGGGCTGAAACGGATCAACCGATGGATAGATTACAGGGGTTTATTTGAGATCATAGGAGGTTTAGATCAGTGGCGCGGGCAATCGCTTCAATCCGGTTGCGCACACCGAGCTTGCTGTAAATATTATGGACGTGCGTCTTAACCGTACCCAGACTGATAATCAATTGATCCGCTATCTCCGGGTTGGTAAGACCCGCTACCAACAGATTTAACACTTCAACTTCACGTTCACTGAGCGGATCGAGCAGGCCATCAACCGCTGGTGCCGGTTGGCTAGTTTGCAGTTCATTAAGAATTTGCCGGATAAACGCCGGGTGAACACCTTGCTGTGCTACCTGGTGAAGCACAGGGACAAGCCCATGTCCCGCATCAATAAATGAGCGGATCATGCCTTCTGCGTGCGCGATTTCCAGAGCATCTATTAGAAAACTACATCCTTCATCAATGTGTCTCGCGGCCAATGCCTGATAGATTCGCCCCACAACAAGACCATACTGCCAACCCATCTGGTTAGCCTGTTCAACCTGTTCTACCAGATGAGCGGCGGCAGATTCTTTATTATCTTCTGCTAGCATCAGCCAGGCGGGGGGCATATTCATAAACCGGTAAAACGGATGTGGATCTGCCCCGATCGGCATCTGATCGAGCAAGTTTGACGCTTCTGCCAGTGCACCCTGTGCAATCAGTCCTTGTGCCTGGCAGGCGTTGATCCGCGCCGTCATTTGTGGAGATAAGCCATGATCACCTGCTAATTTATGGGCAGAACATGCGGCTGCTTCAACACCTTGAATGTCACCCCTGCTCAGGTGTAAGCATGCCATTCCCATGTACGAAGCGGCAAGGAATTCATTATTCCCGGCCTTCTGACTGATCGTCAGGCTTGACTCGAAATGGTATGTGGCCCTTTCCAGGTTATTCCACTCGTAATGGATATATCCAAGGTCCAGATGAACCAGTGCCATGACAGGTAATTGAGCTTCAAGCTTAACCAGCTCGTTCAGTATTTGACTCGCCTGCCGCAACTGCGCTCTGACCGCAAAAACGCGCGCCTGAAAAAATTGTGCAGTAAATGATAGATAATGGTTATTGGTTTGCCTTGCTGCCTGCAAGGTCGACCGTAACGCATTCTCAGCGCTATCCATCTGCCCCTGGTGCCAGTAGGCCAAACCCAGATTTAACCATAGCACACTCCGAATACTGATATCAATCTTCTCTCCATGTGATAACACTTCAGTAGACCACTCAATGGCGCTGTGAACATCTCCTTGCAGCCAAGCCAAGTATGCTTTGGCGGTCATCACTTCAATTGCGGCCTGGGGATTATTAGAGGCGAGTGTCTGGGCCTGACTGATATATGTTGCGGCTGTGTCAACTTGCCCGCTTAACATTAACGGCCAGATGGCCCCCAAACATAGGTCAAGGTCAGTGTTGATAACATCTTCGGGGAACTGTTTATACCAGTTTAGCAGCGAGGTTACTTCACCACGCTTCAGCATTCTGTTATCAACTTCAAGTATCAACCGCCCGGCTCGCTCCCAATCATCAGCTACCAGGGCATAATCAATTGCCTCACTTAGCATCTGCTGTGCTTCAAACCAGGCGCTTGCCCGGCTATACAGTTGCTCCACAGAAGATGGTTCGCGTATTCTGAGGCGATGGCGCAAGAGATCGGCAAATAAACGATGATAGCGATACCACTCTCGTACATGATCCAGGGGAATTAGAAAGAGATTGGCCTGCTCAAGAAACTGAAGTATCTGGAGGCTATCATTCCTGATGGTCACCGAATTGCATAATGAGGCACAGAAACGGTCAAGAATCGATGTTTGGAAAAGGAAATTTTGCACATCAGGAGATTGCTGATCCAGGACTTCTTCAACCAAATAATCCATAATGTAACGGTTGCTGCCAGTAAGCGATGTTAGCAGGTCGTGGATATCTGGTTTTCCTTGAAGCAGCAAACAAGCCAATTGTAGGCCAACAGCCCATCCTTCGATCCGACTTTGTAGAATCTTTACATCTTCACTATAAAGTTCGATTTCCAGCCGTTCTTGTAAATATTGAGCCACTTCGTCAACTGTAAAACGCAGCCCATCCTGGCGAATATCGATTACCTGTTCCCGGGATCGGAGTCGTGCTAGTGGAAGCGATGGATCCTCACGGGTGAGGATCACCAGATGAATCTGCGGTGGTAGATGATCTAACAAAAAAACAAGCGCTTTGTGGATCTCTGGGTTGTGGATCTCGTGATAATCATCTAATGCAAGGATGAAGGTGGAAGGATTTGCGGCAATCTCGTGGATCAGGTGATTAAGGAGGACCTCTACCGGAGGAGGTTGGCCGCCCTGGAGAAGGTTTTCTATCGCACTCCCCATCTTTGTCTCGATCTGCTGTAACGCGGCAGCCAGATAGGTAAAAAATCGAATCGGATCGTTATCACTACTTTCAAGTGACAACCAAGTGTGAGAAATGTTACATATATTTAGCCATTCGACAACAAGCGTGGTTTTTCCATAACCAGCGGGGGCTGACACCAGCGTTAATTTACGCTGAAACTCACCCTCGTTAATCAGATGTGTGTCGAGTTGATCTAATAGGCGATGTCGTCTGATTAAATATGGAGAGTTGGTAGGAGGGTTTAATTTGGTGGTCAGCAAAGGTTGGGACATTTCCGATCTCCAACATAATATTGCCCCAGCATTTTCCTCACCCTATCCAATTCCAGTATATAGGTAATCACATCCTTGGAAAAAAATAGGTGATTTGATTTTGTACTGCGGTTGAATTCCTGGACAGATTTACGGGTTAGATAAGGGAGGCTCAACACTGGCGATCAGCGCCGCCTCA
>JBNKDD010000311.1:0-6671 GCA_050288085.1 Anaerolineae bacterium | reverse complement strand
TCCGAATCGGAAAACAGGTAACTGAGGGCGAGTGAATGCTATAAATACATCGAAGTTTATTCCAGGAACATCACAAAAATCGAGCCAGTAAAAATTAACTGGAGGGATTTCAGCACCTTGAATATGAAGATTGTACAACGGCTTACGCGTGTCATCTTATTGATAACCATTGCTGCGACTCTGCTAGGTGGGCTGGGGTCCGGACTGGCTCGTCTCGGCTGGCCTATGGAATCTATGAGCCGGAATTGGATAATGGTACACGGCCCTTTGATGATCTCGGGTTTCCTGGGGACTCTGATCTGTCTGGAGCGTGCTGTCGCGCTTTCGATACGCTATCGTTGGAGTATGGCCGTGCCCCTCATAAATGCTGCCGGTACAGTTGCTTTACTGCTGCTGCGGGACGTGCTTCTGGCAAAGTTACTACTGGCTCTGGGAAGCCTGGGCTTGGTGATCTTGTTTGTCATAATGCTGCGAATTCACGCTTCGCGGGATGTCATGATTATGGCATCAGGTGCCGCTTTATGGTTAATTGGAAACATCCTATGGTTGGCCGGGCAGCCAATCTACAGGCTCGTTCATCTGTGGACAGCTTTCCTAGTTCTGACCATCGTTGGAGAACGAATAGAGTTATCGCGAGTACGGCAATTGAACCAGACCGGTGAACGTCGGCTGACCTTTGCTGTTGGTATTTACATGCTTGGCACGATAGTTTCCATCTTTTATCTGGATGTGGGTATCCGTCTCTTAGGGGTGGGAGCCGTGCTCACGGCGATCTGGCTGCTGCACTATGATATTGCTCGGCGCACGATCCGCCAGGATGGGTTACCACGTTATATCGCTGCCTGTCTGTTGGTGGGCTACATCTGGCTGGGCTTCGGTGGTGGGATCGCCATCTGGAAGGGCGCAGTCTATGCGGGTCCGAACTATGCCGTGATCCTGCATGCGTTGCTGCTGGGATTTGTGTTTTCAATGATCTTTGGGCATATGCCGATCATCCTGCCCGCCCTGACCGGTATGGAATTACATTACCATCTGATCTTCTATCTCCACCTGATTCTCCTCCACACTTCGCTGGTGTATCGGACATATGGCAACCTCACCTTCGACATGACGATACGCCAGTGGGGGGGATTGTTGAATGCTATATCCATACTGCTTTTCTTCGCGTTAACGATGATCATGCTGCTGCGGTCAAATGTCAGGCGAAGGTCGGGGTTGTAGAATTGTCAAACAGAAGGACGATTGTTGGATGGATATCTATTCTTGAGCCTGCATATGAACAAAAATTGCTATTATTTAAGATGCGGAAGAATTTGAGAGGAAATATCATTAATGAGGTGCTGGAGTGTCTCGCGGGAGAAGATCGGGTGAAATAGCTAATGGTGTCTTAATGCCAGATAGCAATACCATCTTGATCTAAAACTTACAGCTCCGAAGGATGGAGCCCATGACAAAACGAAGAAAATCACCCGTTGTAGCTGAGAAAGCTGAACCGCAAATCTGCACTGTTGATCTTCGTTTGGAAATTCTTAAACAGCTGCCGTTTTTTGCCGACCTACCATATGAAACTATTTCACGCATTAACGAGCACTTTACAGAAAAAGGATATCAGCCAGATGAGATGATTTACATGGCAGGGGCGAGGGCTGCCCGGTTGTGTGTAGTAGCGTCTGGCAAAGTAAAGCTGCTGCAGCACACGCCCGACGGGCAGGAGATTATGCTTGGCATCTTAACATCTGGTGAGCATTTCGGTAGTTTGTCTGCACTGGGCGACGAGGTCTATCAGGATACCGCCCAGGCTAAGACAGGTGTATGCATTCTCAGCATCAACGCTGTTGAGTTCCGTAGGTTACTCGAAGCCTATCCGGTGATAGCATTGCGTGTGATGGATATAATTGGTCAGCGTTTGCGGGACATGAAGGAAATAGTTCGGCAGTTGAGTGCCTATTCAGTAGAGCAGCGTATTGCCTTCACCCTGCTCAAGCTGGCTGAAAAGCTCGGTGAGGAGCATGAAGAAGGTATATTGATACAGATGCCGCTCTCTCGCGAGGACCTGGCTGCCATGACGGGCACCACGACCGAAACTGCCAGCCGCACGCTGCGCCGTCTTCAGGAAGACGGGATTGTCAATACGGGGCGGCAATGGGTGGCTATTGTCGATCGCACCCAACTCCAGGCACTGACTGAAGTCCGTCAGTTTTAACATATCAGTTTCGCCCTCCTTCATCCCCTGTTGGTGAATACAACAGGGGATTTTTGATTCTGATGCAGTAGTTTGATCCAGATCATAGAAGGCTTTACAAAACGAGCTTATGCTACAGACAATAAACGGAAAAAGGAGTTTAAAGGAAATGATCATGAAGACACAACTAAGAAGCCAGGAACTGTCCTGCCCATCCTGTGTGGCAAAGATTGAGAAGGCACTTAAAAAAGTAGAGGGTGTGCAGAATGCACAGGTGCATTTTAACACCGGACGGATAGAGATCGAGCATAACGAGCAGACAAAGGTTGACGAGCTGGTGCAAGCGGTGCGTTCTGCCGGTTATGAGGCGAAGCCTTCGCCTTTCTAATTGGAGTCAACCGACAGCAAAAAGGAGTGGCAGGTTGCCTCTCTATAAAAGAGTGAGGTGGGAGTATGAATAAGGTGAAAAACTGGATAGCGAGCCCCAAACGACGTCGTGAGATGTTAACAATCATGAGCGGAGTGTTGATCCTGCTGGCGATTGGTGCACGGCAGCTGTTCGATCTGCCTGGCCTTCGGGATGGGTTGATGGTTACTGCGGCACTGCTGGCTGGGGCTGACATTGCTACGAGAGCCTGGCACAGCCTGTTGAATAAGCACATCAGCATCGAGCTGCTGGTCACGATTGCGGTAATAGGCGCGCTGGCTATTGGCGAATACTGGGAGGCAGCAGCGGTGGCGTTCCTGTTTGTACTGGGAGCGTACCTGGAAGCACGCACACTGAGCCGCACCCGACAGGCACTGGGCGATCTGTTAGAGTTGTCCCCTACCACTGCCATCGTTCTACGGGATGGTATTCAGGTAGAAGTAATGCCTTATGAAGTGCTGCTGGATGAAACTGTACTGGTTAAACCCGGCACAAAAGTACCAGTCGATGGTGAGGTGATCAGCGGGCGTTCGGCGGTGGATGAGAGTGCCATTACAGGGGAGCCAATACCCGAAGAAAAGGTTGAAGGTAGCTCGGTCTACGCCGGGACCGTCAACCAGGCCGGGCTGCTAAAGGTTAGAGCTACAGGTGTCGGCAGTGACACCACTCTAGCGCGTATCATCCGCCGGGTGGAAGAAGCACAGGAAGAGAAAGCTCCCACGCAGCGCTTCATCGAGCGATTTGCGCGGTGGTACACACCGGCTATCATTGGGTTGAGCGGCGCAGCTTTCATTATCAGCCGAGACTTGAAACTTGCGCTAACGTTGCTGGTCATCGGCTGTCCGGGGGCACTGGTGATCTCAACCCCCATCTCTGTGGTAGCCGGAATCGGGCGAGCAGCGAAGGGCGGCATTCTCATCAAAGGTGGCGAATACCTGGAGAGTGCTGGGAGGATCTCGGCATTAGCGCTGGATAAGACCGGCACCTTGACCGAAGGCCAGCCCCGTCTCACAGATGTAATTGCACTAACCCCGGAACCGATCATGGCAGGCGCGAAGACAATCCAGACGGGCAGACACTGGACACCGGTTCAGCAGGAGATCATCCGCTGGGCGGCTATCGCCGAGGCAGGTTCCGAGCACCCTCTGGCCGACGCCATTACTGTTGAATCAGATACAATTCCTGAGGCAGAAACATTCGAAACCTGCACTGGACGCGGTGTACGAGCGATCTACAGAGGGAGGACGATCGGCGTAGGCACTCTGGCACTGATGGATGAATTAGGCGTAACTGTTCCACCTGACGCCAATCAACCCCTCAAATGGCTGAAAGATGCAGGCAAGACGGCGGTGCTTGTCTCGCTAGATGACGAAGTGTTGGGCATTCTGGGCATCGCTGACACTATTCGCGATACATCAGCTGAGATGGTGCGCCGCCTGAAGGCCACTGGGTTGAAGCAGATTATGATGCTCACTGGCGATGACCAGCAGACGGCTCAGGCTATCGCCCGCGAGGCCGGGATTGAGGATGTGAAGGCTGGGTTGCTGCCAGAGGACAAACTCGATGTGATCCGTCAGCTGCAGGAAAAGGGCCATGTGGTGGCCATGGTAGGCGACGGCATCAATGATGCCCCGGCATTAGCCGCCTCAAATATCGGCATTGCGATGGGGGCCGCTGGCACAGATGTCGCGATTGAAACAGCCGATATCGCCCTGATGGCCGACGACCTACTCAAACTGCCTGAGGCAATCTGGCTGTCAAAGGCCACGTTGCGCAACATTCGGCAGAATGTCGTAATCGCGCTGATAACGGTCGCTGCGCTGTTGACAGGGGTGCTGCTGGGTGAGATTCACATGGCGGGGGGGATGCTGGTCCATGAGGCATCGGTGCTGGTTGTCACCCTTAATGGTATGCGCCTGCTACATGCCTGATGGTCAATCAGATCCCTCATGCTATGTCATGGATCGACAGATGATGGCCAAAGGAACCGGCCTGAGTTTAACCATTGCCAAAGAGATCGTCGATCTATATCAGGGTCGGATTGAAATTGAGAGTGAAAGTATACCGGGTAAGGGGACAGCTTTCACCGTCTGGCTGCCTACTGAGGATCAATAAGCGCACGGCCAGGAATGCACCCTAGTCGGAGCTGGTTGAAATCCTAAGAGGCCATTTGAATTTTCGCCTACTAAAGCAACTTTGAAGCTAAATTGGTTCCACAAGAATGCTATTTGTAGCTCATCATCAAGTAGTTTAGCCGCAAAATCCAATTAGAAACTTAATTGCCAAATGGCCTCTTAACAAAGTGGTGTGCTGTGGACCCGAGCCTTTCTTTTAGCCCAGGTTAACAGCCCCTTATGCAGACAATGCCTGCTCAATATCTTCAAGGATATCATCAATATGCTCAATACCCACGCACAGACGGATCATATCTGGGGTAACGCCTGCCGCAGCAAGTTCTTCATCATTTAGCTGACGGTGCGTAGTCGATGCCGGATGGGCTACCAGTGACTTGGCATCCCCGATATTGACCAACCGTTTGAACAATTTGAGCGAATCGTAGAACCTAACGCCGGCCTCAAAACCACCCTTGACCCCAAAAGAGAGCAGCCCGGATGGCTTTCCACCTGTATACTTCTGCGCCAGTTCATAGTATGGCGAACTGGAGAGGCCCGCATAGCTGACCCACTCTACCTTGGGGTGTGAATCCAGATAGGCAGCAACAGCAGCAGCGTTGTCAACATGCCGCTCCATGCGGAGAGCCAGCGTCTCGATGCCCTGGAGGATCAGGAAGGCGTTCAGCGGACTGAGTGCAGAACCCGTATTGCGCAGCGGTACAGTTCTTGCCCGTCCGATATAGGCAGCAGGCCCCATCGCTTCGGTGTACACAACGCCATGATAGGCCGGTTCTGGCTCATTGAGCATGGGAAAGCGCTCGGCGTGTTCCGCCCAGGGGAACTGCCCGGAATCAACGATGAGTCCGCCCAGGGATGTACCATGACCACCCATATATTTGGTTAATGAATGCACAACGATATCAACACCGTAATCAATCGGCCTGATAAGGATCGGAGTGGCAACGGTGTTATCGACAATGACCGGGACACCATGCTTGTGGGCCATGGTCGCGATCGCCTCAAGGTCGGGGATATTACCCGCCGGGTTGCCGATGGATTCGCAGTAAACGGCGGCAGTCTGGTCATCGATCAGGGCTTCAAGGCTAGCAGCACTATCATCCTTAGCAAAGCGCGCTTCAATGCCCTGCTGCGGGAGCATGTGGGCAAATAACGTATAGGTTCCGCCATAAAGCAGAGGAACAGATACGATATTATTTCCCTTCCGGGCAATGGTCTGGATGGAATAGGTCACGGCTGCACTACCGGCGCTCACGGCCAACCCGGCGATGCCCCCCTCTAGTTCCGCAACACGCTTTTCCAGGACATCGTTTGTAGGATTCATAATGCGTGTATAGATATTGCCAGGCACAGCCAGATTGAACAGGTCCGCGCCGTGCTGGGCATTATCAAACTCATAGGCAACAGTCTGGTAGATCGGGACTGCAATGGACTTGGTTGTGGGGTCGGTTTCGTATCCGCTGTGTATGGCTATGGTCTCTGGTTTCATTGTCTTCTCCTTGTTGGTTGTAACAATTGTCTAAAAACGCTCTTTCTATCACTGACCCTTCAAAGTGATTATGTGCGGATGGCTACCTCCTGTTGAGCTGTAAGGGATCATTGGGATCAATGCCATCAGCGAAGAGCTTACGCCGGTCCACATGGGTAAGCTGGTAGACCAGGCCCAGCCAGTTATTGAACACCGCCTTGGCGGTATCGCCCCAGGTGTTATCCAGACAAGACAGAATCTGGTCTTCAGGGAATTCGGGGATTTCGCTGCCTGCCTCCTTTGCCCGTATGGCGTTTTTCAGATAGGACTCCATAATAGAATCCACTTCTGATGAGAAGTAGTTCTCCGGGTAGGGCGGCATCTCTCGCTCGTCATTGAGAAAACGAAAAACCTCTCTTTTGTACTCTTTCAGGAGGCTGTTGATATCGTACTCGGGATGCC
>JBNKDD010000310.1:0-6714 GCA_050288085.1 Anaerolineae bacterium | reverse complement strand
ACTGTGGATGCCAGCTCTTGTCAACCAGCGGCTGAGCGTGGCATCGACATGTCCGGTGAACCGGACCAACACAGAGATATCCATGCCTTCGGCGAGCAGCCACAAGCACATCTCGATCCGAGCAGGCTGGGTTTTCAGATGATAGAGCGGTGTGTTGCGCCGGGAGCTAAAACTGGTCTGGCAGCATTGGCACTTGAAGGTCTGAATATCCTTCCGTTTGCCGCGTTTACCATTACCCACTAGCGCATGGACTGATTCATCGGTGATACCGAAGTAGCGACACTGTGGATTGGGACAGGCATGCCCTTCAGTCTTGGTGCGTTTCCTTCGCCCTCGGCTGCTTTTGCACTCACCCCAGGGCTTCACGTCGCGTTTGATGGGCCGGATGGCCAATTGAAGCCCTGATTGACAGGCCGGGCAATCAGTTGGTGACTTGGGCTTCCACTTACGAGGGATTCGTGCTGCTTTTTTGGCTTCTGTCCATAGCTTTTCCAACCGTTCCTGGTGTTGACGCCACAGCACATAGGCAAACAGACCGGCAAGGGAAATGAGGATGCAGTGCTCAATGAGGTTGGCGATGGGCATTTTCCAGACCTTGCTGACATTTTCTTTCTTGCAAAGGTCTGGATTCTAACTTGTCATTGTGTTTGGTCAACTATAGACTGGATGGCGAATTATCCGTCACTTTTCGATGCAGTACCTTCATTCTGGGGGTCTACACTAATTGCAAGGCGACGGCTGGCTCAACCCTGATCCAGCCATCACCTTTTTACATCTCACCTGTACATTCGACACTATTTATACAACCGGTAGAAGCGGAAGAAGAAATTGTCGATGGGCAGGATCTCGACTTTGCTGAAACCTGCCTGGCGAGCAAACTCACGTAAAGTGTCTGGACGCATGACGGTGCCCGTCCCAGCAGAGTGATCGTGCCCGGCCATCCCAACGGGCAGACAGTGCAAAACACTCCAACCATACATCATCCATTCAACCTCATTGCCACTCGCGGTGAAAGTTTCTCCGACCCGCTCATCTGCGATGATGACCGTGCCATCCTCAGTAAGCAAGTTATGCATGGCTCTCAGCACGCCCACCGGATCGGCCATATCATGAACACACTCAAACGCCGTTACAAGATCATATTGTTCGCTTAACGACGGGTCACCAGCATCCTTCTGTAGAAAATTCACGCGACCGTTAGGACCTGCCTTTTTAAGATTAGCCCGCGCTTTCTCGATAGACACTGCATCGGGATCGATACCATCTACCAGAGTGTTGGGATAAGCCTGCGCAATGCCGATTGTTGACCAGCCCACACCACAACCAATATCTGCCACTCTGGCCGGTTTCTCAGCCTGTAACCGTGAGTGGACATCAGGAACGGATGGAAGCCAAACCTGGCCCAGCTCCTGAAGGAACATCGCACGGTTGATATCCGCCTGCCCCTCTACAAGGATTTCTCCATACTCGTGATAGGAAACGCCTCCACCATTCCGGTAGGCATCCAGCAATTTCTTTATGGGCAGCACTGCGCCAACCGCCAGTTGAGCCAGCGGGGCGAGATAGTTCAAACTCTCGGTGTTCGCCATTACCTCATGATAGGCCGGGTCGAGCCCATAACAGCGCTGTAGAGCGTCAGCTTCCTCGTCCTTTACCATCAGGATGCCAGCTACGGTCTGCTGCTCCAGCCACTCACGGATATATCTTTCCTGTGTACCAGTGAGCTTCGCCAATGCGGTCGATGTCATTGCACCGTACTCCACCAGGGCTTTATACAGTCCCAGCTTGTGGCCGATGAACATGGTGCTGATCTCGAAAAAACCAGCTGTTGATTCAAGGATACGTTCGATGAACTCGTCTCGCTTCGTTTCCTGTTCCTCTGTCAAAACCATTGCTACTACACTCATTTTTCACTCCTAAACAGTCATATTTCACATTTATGCGCTGAGTGTAGACGAAGTCGGAATTCAATTGATCTGCCAAAAGATAGGTTTGGGGGTTTGGTTACAGCAAACCCCAGCGAGGGTAGAAACAAAAGCGCTGTGGAAAGAGTCTTTCCCTCACAGCGCTTTTTGCTACCGTAAATATGGTCCTGTACTTCATGATTTAGTCCCCGACATCTCGAAGCGGACATACCAGACCAGCATCAAAGCTGTAGTGATCAGGTAGAAGCTGTGCAGAGCCCAGATGGGGCCAACTGGCAGGCTGAAGACATATATAGAATGGACGATGTTGCCCACATTGCTCATGATGATCTGAGTCAGACTGTAGGAACCCAGGTCTTTGGTACGCAGGGCTTTGATCAACATTGGAAAGGTGCTGGTGACAAAGATCGTACTTGAAACCACTCCGGCGACTACGGATAAATCTAATTTCATGATTCGGCAATCCTCTTCATAAACAGTTATGCGACAAGTTTATGGAGGGAGTGCTCGCCTGTGATCAGGCAAAAGGTATATTTGATGGTTGATCTTCAATTGAGCAGGGTTGGGGGGAGTTTGGTTGATCAGGAAAGTAATTTGAGTGCCCGTGCTTTGGCCACGGCCTGCGTGCGGCTTTGCACGCCGAGTTTGCTATAAATCTGGCTGGTGTAGTATTTGACGGTGCCCCGTGCAATGATCAATTCGTCAGCGATCTGTTGGTTGCTCAGACCATTAGCGATCAGTGCCAGCACCTCAAGCTCACGGGCGGTGAGCGGATCTGCCAGCCCTTGATCAGGTATGGGTACCGGGGTAGCCGGTGTGTACTCAGCCAGCATATTGAGATTGACCAGTGCTGTGGTTATCAGCGAACTGAGGTCAGCGTGTTCCTCTGCCTCTAATGCACCAACATCAATGCTCTCGGTATATTCAGCGAGGAACTGCTGGGCACGCATTTTGACCTCTTTACTGCTGGCCGGATGCCGAGCCACAGCCAGCAGTAGGTCACGACCCGGTTTAGTATGGCCAAATCGTATCATCAGTTTTCCTGCCCCCTCCAGCACGGATGCTGCAAACTGGGCAAGTTGGCCGTCGGCGGCTAGTTGCAGGGCCTCGCTGAAGTAATCCTGTGCAAAGTGGCAGTTACCCTGGGCACAATGGACGTTCCCCAACCCTTCCAGTGAGGTGATCAATCCACCCCTGTCACCAATCTCACGATAAATATTTAGCCCCTGCTGGTAAAGTCCGGCAGCTCCACTGAAATCTCCCTGTAATACAGCAACCTGTCCCAGGTGATTCAGTGCAACGGCCATCCCTTCCGGGTCGTTAAACGCTTCGCGGATAGTATGGCTGGCCTGGAAGTGCTGCCTGGCTGTTTCATAATCGCCCAGCGCGCGGGCAGTCCTCCCTAACTGATTATGAATATAGGCCATAAACCAGCGGTGACTGCCCTCCTTGGCAGCAGCATAGGCTTTTTGGGCCAGGTCATTGGCTGTTTTATATTGCCCCTGCTCTATCGCCACATCGGTGAGAACATAATAGGCCAATACCAGCGAGCCGGGATTACCGCTGCCCAGGGCAAATGTTAAAGCCTGACTTCCAAGCTGCTCGGCATCTTCATATTTTCCCTGTAAAGTTGCAACCAGGCTCAATGCTGCGAGTGGGTCTGAAGCCAATCCCCTTGATCTTTCAAGTGTATAAGTCTCAATCAGTTCCCGGCTCCGTTCCAACACACGCTGTGCTTCGTCAACTTCCCCCAACCGGATATAGGCCCAGCCGGTCCAGGTTAGCAGGTCCGATAACACTGATGCTTGCAAGGGGCTTGGATCCGTCGCGTCAATGGCATGAGCAGCACTGGCAAAAATACGTGCATTTTCGCGAAAGCGGCTCTGGTATTCATAGTACCAGCTTAAAGTCTCGGCAGCGCGCTTGATATACTCAAATGAGAGGCTCTCAACCATCCATGCCCAGGCTGCCCGAACGTTGTCGATCTCCTCAGCGATCTCCAGCGTGGCCTCTTGCTGTTTGCTGCCGATCATATCTGCCTCACGCTGATGCAGGAAATCGGCGTAGTAATTTGCATGGCTGTCGCGTGTCGACTCAAGGTCATCCGGTGAACTAGCCAAACGCTCCTCCGCATATTGACGCAGCAATTCTTGCAGGTAATACCGACCATTTGTATCGTCGTGATATAGTAGAGACTTATTCACCAATCCCGATAATGTCAGCAGTGAGGCACCAGCCACAGCCTGCGCTGCTTGACGCTGAAATCCGCCTCGAAATATTGCCAGTCGTTTAAAGACCCTGCGCTCTTGTTCGGTAAGCATTTCCCATGAATGATCAAAGACGGCTTGCATACTGCGATGGCGTTCTGGTATATCGCGCTGATTAGTTGCCAGGAAATCGACACTGCGTTGAATCTCTCCGGCAATCTCCCGGCAGGTGAGCACCTGGACCCATGAGGCAGCCAGTTCCAATGCTAGCGGCAAACCACCGGTAAGCTGGCAGATGAGCAGGACATCATCCTTGTTTTCATCAAGGGAAAAACCCGGATTGCCCTGGCGGGCTCGATCTGCAAATAATTGGATGGCGCTGTACGTTTTATAGTTATCCTGGATGACCTCAGGATAGGTAAGTCCAGAAACAGGAAACCGCCATTCCTGCTGGAGGTTAAGCGCCTGACGGGATGTCACCATCAGCTTGAGGTTAGACGTTCCGGCCAGCAGGCTTATGACAACATCAGCACCATCAATCAGGTGATCCAGATTGTCTAGCACAAGTAAGGTTTTCCGGGCTGATAAATGGTCGATAATCTGAGTTTCTATATCCCCCGGACTCAGTGTCAGGCCAAGCACACCGGCGATAGCAGACATCAAGAATTCAACATCGTCATCCGGCTGAAGCGCCACGAAGTACACACCGTCCACAAATTTATCAGCTGTCTGTGCTGCAATTTCAATGGCGAGCCGCGTCTTACCGATACCGCCCGTCCCCACCAATGTCAGCAGTCGACAGGCCGGATCAGCCAGAAGCATTCGTATCTCAATGATCTCATCTTCCCGCCCTATGATCGGCGCCGGATAGTGAAGCCAATCTCCTGCTAATGGACGCGATATCTGAACCCCTGCCATATCTACCCCCTGTTCTCAACTAGCTACTAAAGACACCTGGATGTAGATGTTTTGAAAATCGTTTCAGCTCCGTTGTGCTAGCAGCCTGTGCCAGCCGCACTATCATCCGCAAAGCCAATTCTGACGAGGTTTCAGAGGAATTCTCAGCCACCATAACCGAGATGGGCAACTAGATGTGGGCAATAAGCATCGATTATGGCAGGTTGACCAGATTGGGTGAGGAACAGGATAGTATCTTGACCGGCAAAACGCCGCGACAGAACATCACCGGGTTTTAATTCAGATGAAAAGGCAACAACATACCATCCATCAGGGTAAGGCGGCAGTGTGGTATTGAGATGCATTGCAAATTTCCGAATCAACCTGTCTTCAATTTAGCGCAGTATAGCATTAGAGATTATTGCAGACAAAGATAGTAAATATTATTCCTGTAACTCCCAAAATTAAAAGTGTGCCGGACGCCCCCAACCCAAGAAAGATTTCCTGGTTAGCATTGGCGATAGGGGCCAGCGTGTCCGGCGAGAGGGCAGCCAGCACATTACAACAGAGAGTTGACTCCTTAAACGTTATCAATCCACAACAGGCTTTACCAGTTTCACAATCGATGATGTGTCTGTCAGCGACCACTCATATGCCCCATGTGCCAAAAAACTGTTGCTCAGATAGGTTGCTGTATGAGGATAACCGGGTAGAGGCTGTGAAAGGGGACTCAGGGATGAAAAGTCAGCCCCTGGATCAAAAAGGGTGTTCCAATTCCAGATAAGCACCGCCATGTTCGCCTCAATTTCTCGCATCAAAGTTGAAATGGCCTGTGACGTGAAACGCAGTTGGTGTGGTATGCGGCCATCCGACGGTGGACGACCGGCGTGCAAATCCTCCAGGTAAGTGTTTCTCACCAGGTGAACCGTCAGGATATTGGCCAGTGTGTGTGCTGCCTCATTTTCTGGAACCTCCGTAATCGTGATTTCTCGCGTGTCCCCCCCATAATGCTACCTGAGCTTCCGGATCATCTTTGATGTGGTATATGACTGCCGAGGACAGCAGGTGTGTTATCAGTTCCTTTTCAATATCCTTGTTGCGTTTCAGAGAGCCCAGTGTGTGCCCTTGTCTGGGAAGATACGAGTAAGCCTGTTCCAGGAGCTGTTCGAACTTGCCCTGGCCTCGCTCCTGCCTGAATGTAACTAACCGGGCAATATTAGAACTGGTTTCGATATTAATCCGGCGCATTTCGGAGTTGGTGATGGCACTAACCTGTAATGGTTGTGCTGCATCCAGATTCCTGGTGAAAGCCAGTTGGTGGGATGCATTCTCATCCATGAGAGTACAGAGATAACTGCCATACCGGAAACATAGCGCAGCTATCCCAATGCCCAAGGCTTTGTAACGGCTGTGCGCCCTGTTTGGATAGTAGGGTTGGGTATCGAGAAACGTGATAAGTTGGTCAAACAAGGGTGTTTTTGGCGGTTCAATATAGATGTAGTCCTCTGAATACCGAACACTTCCAGCATCGAGGGTCAGCCCATCTGTCACATCGATGAAAAGGTTTGTCATTTACCAGACTCGATTATTTATATTGGGCCATCTTGCAGATTCAAGACCCTTATCTCAACTATACAAAAACTAAGATTTCTACGCTTGTATGCAAAGGGTTGCTTTTGATCAAC
>JBNKDD010000309.1:0-6728 GCA_050288085.1 Anaerolineae bacterium | reverse complement strand
CCCCCACTGCCGCACCCGCTGAAGGTAGCTCAGGAGCCAACACGCTGAACGCCGTAATCCGGTCATTAGGGGTGTTTCGGGATGCGCCCGTTATCGCGCTCAGAGTGCGGATTCGTGGACCTGGTCCCCAAATCCGAACTAAGGTGGTACCGCGAACAGGCCCTTTTCGTCCTTAGATGAAAAGGGATTTTTATTTGAAATAGAGGGGGTGACACTCACATGTCAACGGTAGATAGTGTCGGCAATGTATGTACGGGCAGTGCCGGTATAGTGAGCCTCATCCCGTGCAGTTTATGAATTTGCCAGGAATCATTAAAGGGGAACTATGACCGACCAGCAAGAAATGCCGAAGACTTATGACTTTAAGTCAACCGAGGAACGCCTTTACAAATGGTGGTGGGAGAACGGCTGGTTCAAACCGGAGATAGCCGGGCCGGATGCCGAGCCTTACGTGATCAGCATCCCGCCGCCCAACGTCACCGGGGCTTTACACCAGGGCCATGCCCTGTTCGTGGCCCTCGAAGACCTGATGATCCGCCATGCCCGGATGAATGGGCGGGCAGCTCTGTGGGTTCCGGGCAGCGACCACGCCGGGATTGCCACTCAGCTTCAGGTTGAAAAACTGCTGCGGAGCGAAGGTGCGAGCCGCCAGGAAGTCGGACGTGAGGAATTCCTGCGCCGCACCTGGGAATGGAAAGCCAAATACGGTGGGCGGATCGTCGAACAACTGCGCCGCCTGGGAGCTAGCTGCGACTGGGACCGTGAGCGGTTTACGCTTGACGATGGGTTAAGCCGGGCTGTGCGTGAGGCCTTCGTGCAGTGGTACGAGCAGGGCTTGATCTACCGGGGAACCTATATGATCAACTGGTCGCCTAACCTGCAAACTGCCGTCAGCGACCTGGAAGTTGACCGGGTTGAAGAAGAAGGCAAGCTCTACTACTTCAAATACCGGATCAAGGACAGCGATGAATTCGTGTCAGTGGCAACGACCCGTCCTGAAACGATCCTGGGCGATACGGCGGTGGCCGTCCACCCGGAGGATGAACGGTATCAGCGGTTTGTCGGCAAGATGGCGCTGGTTCCGATCCTCGACCGGGAGATTCCCGTCATCGCGGATGAATACGTGGACCGCGAGTTCGGCACGGGTGCGCTCAAGATCACGCCATCCCACGACCCGAACGACTACGAGATCGGCCAGAAGCATGGCCTGGAATTCATCAACATCCTGAACAAGGATGCCACGCTCAACCAGAACGCCGGGCCGTATGCGGGGCAGGATCGGTTTGAGGCGCGGGATAACCTGTGGGCCGATATGGAAGCCGCTGGGTTGACGGTCAAGGTTGAACCATATATGCACGCCGTGCCACGATCACAGCGCGGCGGAGAACTGATCGAGCCGATGGTCAGCACCCAGTGGTTTGTCAAGATGCGCGGCCCGGCGGACATGGCGCTTGAAGCCGTCCACGATGGCCGGATTAAGATCGTGCCGGAACGTTTCGTTAAGGTCTGGGATCACTGGCTGGAAGACATCCGTGATTGGTGCATCAGCCGCCAGTTGTGGTGGGGCCATCGAATCCCGGCCTGGCACTGCGCCGACTGCGGAGAGGTCACCGTTACCCGCGATGACCCGACCAAATGCGCGGCCTGTGGTTCGACCAATATCGAACAAGACCCGGACGTGTTGGATACCTGGTTTAGTTCGGGGCTGTGGCCGTTCAGTACGCTGGGCTGGCCGGAGCAAACACCCGATCTAGCTCGCTTCTATCCGACTACGATGATGGAAACCGGCTACGATATCCTGTTCTTCTGGGTGGCCCGGATGGTGATGATGGGCCTATCGCTGACCGGTGATATTCCTTTCAGTATCATTTATCTGCATGGGCTGGTCAGGGATAAAGACGGCAAGAAGATGAGCAAGACATCAGGCAACGTGATCGACCCCATCGAGATGATGGACAATTACAGCACCGATGCCTTGCGCTTCACACTGCTAACCGGTACGTCACCGGGCAATGATATGAATCTTGCAGAAGAACGAGTCGAGGCCAACCGTAACTTTGCCAACAAAATCTGGAACACGGCCCGCTTTTTGGTTGGCAACCTGGAAGGCGAATCGCCGACCGGTGAGCCGCCCCGTGATGATCTCAGCCTGCCCGACCGCTGGATACTCAGCCGCCTGCACCGCCTGATCGAATCGGTGGACCGGCTGTTTGAGAACTATCTGTACGGCGAGGCCGGACGCCAGGTCTATGACTTCCTATGGGGCGAGTATGCCGACTGGTATATCGAGATCAGTAAGACGGCGCTCTATGGCGAGGATGAAGCCGCGAAGTCACGCACTCGCCACGTGTTGACCTACGTGTTGGATCAATGCCTGCGGCTGCTGCACCCCTTCGTGCCATTTGTGACGGAGGAAATCTGGCAGCATATCCCCCACGAGGGTGAGGCACTGATGATCGCCCGGTGGCCGCAGTTTGATGACAGCTTCCTGGATGATCAGGCCGAAGCGGAGATGGGTGTTCTGATGGATTTAGTTCGGGGGATTCGTAACGTCCGGGCTGAATACAATGTGCCGCCCTCCCGCCAGATTTCGATGCAGGTCAACGCGGGTGAGATGGCCGAGCTGCTGGACGGGTTCCAGGCAGTGTTCAAGCGGCTGGCGAATGTCGGCGAGGATCAGATGGAGATTGCCGCCTCCCTGGCCGAAGCGCCCGATCAGGCCGCATCGGTGACGGTCGGCGGGATCACCGCTTACCTGCCATTGGCCGGGCTGGTTGATCTGGATGCTGAACGTGAGCGATTGGATAAAGAACTGGCCGAGCTTAACCAATATATTGGGCGGATAGAAAAACAACTCGCCAATGAGAACTTCGTGAATCGTGCACCTGCTGAAGTTGTCCAGCGGGAACGGGATAAGCTGTCCGAACTCCAGGCTGAGCAGGCCGCTCTGCAAGAACGGCTGGAATCCTTATCATAATGGTGAGGCCGGGATCGACAGGATGTTGATTCCGGCCCTCCTTTGAAGATCATGCGCGCCAGCTACGCCTCCGGCAACCTGATCAGCCTACCGGAAAATCACGCCTTCCCGATAGGCAAATACCAGGCCCTATACGAGCTGTTGATGTCTGAAGGTTTGATCGAACCGGTTGAGCCGGGTCAAGCCAGTTGGGAAGATCTGCGGCTGGTTCATACCGATTCCTACCTGTCCAATCTACAAAATGGCACCTTAAGCCGCAAGGCCGAGCGGCGGCTTGGACTGCCCTATTCCCCCCAGCTTTTACGCCGTGCACGGCTGTCCGTGCAGGGGACAATCAATGCGGCACTGATGGCACTTGAAGATCGGATTGCAGCCAATCTGGGCGGCGGGACTCATCACGCCTTCCCCGATCATGGTGAGGGTTTTTGCGTCTTCAATGATGTGGCTGTTGCCATCAAAGTGTTGCAGCGTGATCAGGTGATCGCGCGTGTTTTGGTGATTGACCTGGATGTGCATCAGGGCAACGGAACCGCGGCGATCTTCGCCGGCGACGAGGCGGTCTACACCTTCTCGATGCATGGCGAGAGGAACTATCCTGTGCATAAAGTGCCCTCAACCTGCGATGTTGACTTACCCACCGGCGCAGGCGATCAGGAATACCTCCGCACATTGAGCGCCTATCTGCCCGGTTTGTTTGACGAATCCCAACCTGATCTTGCCTTTTACCTGGCCGGGGTTGATGTTGCCCAGGGGGATCGGTTTGGGCGGCTGGCGCTCACCGCCGACGGAATCTGGGAGCGGGATCGCTATGTCCTGGAAGCTGCGAACTTATACGGCGTGCCGATCTGTGTCCTGATGGCGGGCGGCTATTCAAAAACCCCGCAGGCTATCGCTGCGCTCCATGCGTTGGTGCATCGGGAAGCAAAGCGAATCTATGGTTAAGCGAATATAATAGGTATACCGGTATATAGTGGATATACCAACAGGAGATATAGACATGATTTACCAGAAGCTGCGCCGAGTGGGCAACAGTTATGTGGTGACCATCCCCAAAGAGGAGGTGGAAAGCCGGGGGCTGACCGAGGGCCAACTGCTAGCGGTGCATGTCCAGCCCGCAGAAACCCGCCCTGTCCTATCCGATGACCTGCGAACCATCCTGGAGGAAAGCTGGCGGGATAACGAGGATGGCTATCGCTACCTGGCTGGGCGATGAGTGAGATCATCTACCTGAGCCTGGCTGAGGTGATTGCCATCCATGCGTTCATTATGGAGCGTACTGGCTATGCTCCCGCCCCTCTGCGCAGCGAAGAATTGCTGGAATCGGCACTGCTTCGTCCTCAGATGGCGGCCCACTATGAGCAGATCGATCTCGTCCGCTAAGCAGTGCTGCTGGCAGTGGGTATTTCCCAGGCACGGATGGTAACAAGCGCACCGCATTCGCGGCCTGTGATGTCTTCTTGCGCCTGAATGGTCTCAAATACCCTGGACCTGGTATCGATTTTGCCCGACAGCTTGAATCTGTAGCCGAACAAGAAGACAAGACCCAGGTCCTCCTCAGCTTTGAAACCTGGCTCCGCGAGCAACTAACCGAGCGCTGAATAGGGCGAATATCCCAATACCATACCAGTATATATTGGCAGAAGTCCATCCCCCCTGCCACCTAAACAAGCCAGGCCATTTCCGCCGGGCTGCACTAGCTCCGACCGTACCGCAAAAATCCCCTGGTTACGCTGCGTGTCTCGTTGATGGTCACAAAGGCCTTGGGATCGTTCTCGTTGGCAATCGCTACGATCTGTGCAGAGTCGCGGCGGCGGGCAACCACCCACACCAACCCTACCGATCCGGTTGACCCTTCCCCGGCGGTGCGGGTTGCGCCATATCCAGCCTCTCGGAGAGCCTCCGCAATGTGCAGGGAATTCCCCATTGAGACAATGTTTACCGTTGCAAATCCCCCGGCGACCTTATCCTCGATATAGGTGCCAACCCAGGTTCCGGTAGCAAATCCGAGGGAATAAGCCGACAGGTTCCAGATATTGTCCAGGTCGGCAGCTACCTGTCCAAATGTGATAGCGAAGGAGAGCGCCTCGACGATAGCCAACCCAAACACCAGCATCCTATTGGAGCGTCCCATGATCAGGATGCGCAGGGTAGCAATGCCAATACTCAACACGCGAATGAGAAAAATGAACAGGGAACCCAGGATAACATTGTCGGTGAACATGCCAGTCAATCCTAAATCTATTGGTTGGTTAACTCGGTTAGAATAGCCTGTGCTACTCCTTGCAACTGCTCTTCTGAGGCATTGTCACTGCTGCAAGTGATTGTCACTTTGGTGGGGGGGAACATACTGCCAATCGCATTGATGCTGACCGGAGCACCGTCCAGATCACCCTTTGCCTGGAGCAGATAAGCCATCGGGCGTTTTTTGATGATTTCGTATCCCAGATTCGGAAGGATGTCCAATAGAGCATCGTAGCATGCCTGGGATGAAGTCTCAACGTTTTGTTCTAATTGAATGTCTGCCATTGGATTTACTCTCTTTACTTACAATTATTCTTTTGGCTGCCAGGTATAGAGCGGCACGCTGATCCCCTGTGCGGCCAGATCGATGTCGAGCAGCGGACGCATTTGCCCGGTAAAATGATCGTAGACCAGCATCTCAGCATTTGCGATCTGCGGGTCAGCTTCGATCGGTACGCTGAGTCGATGTCGATCCACGACCTGCCAGCCCCACAGCCATTTGAGGGTGGGTAATGCCCCGGTCGCCGGGATGTGGTCGGATTGGTCGTGCCAAGCATAGCCCTCTCCGATCAGGTCAACTTTCACCACGTCATCAACCAGTAGAGGCCGCGCGCTTGACAGGGTCAGGTCGATGATTACCTCGCCGCCGGGATTCAACCTGTCAGCAGGGGTGACGTTGGTGTGTACCAACACCATATCCTGACCCAGCGGTACATAGCGGTCGCCGAGCTGCGCTGCCGGGATTTGGATTGCGTGCCCGGCTGGTATTCCCCAGGGGCCGAGCCGGGGTGTATATCCGGCGATCTGCTCGGTGATGATCGGTTTGATGCCCTCTGCCGATGTGCGGAAGGTTTGCGGTGTGCCATCCGGTTTGATGCTGTGCAGGTAGACTACTCCGCCTTCCCAGTCGAATCCAGCTAGGCGTGCACCGTTGGCAAAAATGACGTTCCGAGGGTGGGCGGTCGGTGCAGGCCAGATGGGGGGCAGGACAATAGTTGGATCTGGCTCAACATTGAAGGCCAGGAATCGCCCTGCATAAGTGTATTGCTGAATCTGTCCATCCAGTGTCACGCTGTATAACCCAGAAATGAGCAAGTATTCGCCTTCAGGGCTGGGCAGGGCATAGGGTGGCACCCCTACTGTGTACCGCTCAATCAACACATCACCAATCTCGGCGCGGCTGGACGGTAGGGGGCGATCACTGCCCGAAATGAAGAACCCATCAAGGCGCGAAAAATGGACGTAAGCCGTTATATCCTGGTCAAATTCTGCATCGATGCGCCACGCCAACCGCACGTCAAACGTCTCGCCAACTCGCACCGATCCCGGCGGAGGGGCATCCACCCCAACCAGCGTCAGCCCATTATCAAATGCAATTTCCCTCGGTTCCATGTCCGGCGGCACGTCTTGACGCGGCGATTCGCGTACCAACCAGGCTTCATCAAGCGGCTCAAAGTAGGCGATGCGGTCGAGGCGGTTCATGAATTCCGGCGAGAAGTGTTCATAAAAG
>JBNKDD010000308.1:0-6740 GCA_050288085.1 Anaerolineae bacterium | reverse complement strand
GTTGAGCCTCCCTTATCTAACCCGTAAATCTGTCCAGGAATTCAACCGCAGTACAGGCACATTTACAAAAGACATGTGACAGCGACAGTTTACTGAGCAAGATTAAAGGTACCCAAACCTAAGGCTTGCAAAGGAGAACTGTCACCATGACAAAGTATACTCGAATATCGGCCCGTGCCGGATTGATTGGCTGCACTCGGCCTGTGGATCAGGCAAAAGGGTATCTGGAAAGTAATTGAAGAAGCGGTTGAAATCCAGCAGAAAGTCATCAAGGATACGCCGCTCGAAAAGCTGCTGGATGCATTCATTAATATACTGGCGGGTGGGCAGGGAAATGTGGAAGTCAACATCCGGGTCAGGCCGGATGAGGGACTGCAGCGCGCCTTCGGGTGGGAACGATGAGCAGAACAGTCGGTGATCAGCGAAACGCTGAACTGCTGTGAGGCAGAAACGGTTGAACAGATGCATCAGGCGATGCAGAGCATTTTTGAACAGCACAGCCGGGCGTTTCGGCATGACTACCGGGTGAAGTGTCTGGTGCTGGATGTGGATACTGGATACCAGCGGGATGCCAGCGGGCAGGCAGGTCGAAAAAGTGATCAAAGGCTATTTTCCCGGCACCAAGAACAAACGTGGTCGCACTTGTGCTGCCGCTATGATAATCTCACCTTTCTTGATTGGTCTCAATAATTGGTGAGAATGAGAAAACCCTTCATCTTTGCAATCTCCCCAACACTGAGTATAGTTCATATTAAACTAAGG
Organism: Anaerolineae bacterium; assembly: GCA_050288085.1. Lineage (GTDB taxonomy): Bacteria > Chloroflexota > Anaerolineae > Aggregatilineales > UBA3940 > JBNKDD01. The sequence goes on along the minus strand of JBNKDD010000308.1, from coordinate 5,978 downwards.
GAGTGCCCACTCAATGAGTCAAATCAAAGTTACCTGGGTTCAGGATAAAACGTTCATCGGCACAGACAGCACCAATCACTCAGTTGTCATCTCCAGCACCAAAGACGGTGTTGGGATGAAGCCCTCCGACCTGCTGCTGGTTTCGCTGGCAAGCTGCACCGGTTACGATGTGGTAGACATTTTAATGAAGAAGCGCGCCCACATTGCCGGGGTACACATCACCGTCGATGGCGAACAGGCCGGTCAAGCGCCTTATGTTTTCACCAAGATTCATATCCATTACGCGGTGACAGGCTTCGGCATCAAACCCAATGATGTTGAAAAAGCCATCAAGCTCTCGAAAGAGAAATACTGCTCTGTGTCCCAGACATTGGAACCCTCAGTAGAAATTACCTATGACTTTGAGGTTATTGAGGCGGAAAGCTGACCGCATTTAAAAAAGACTGCCTGAAAACTATGTTATAGTAGGAGTCAATACGCTGCCCGTCCAAAACAGTGAGAGATCTTCGTGAGCGAAAATACGATCAAAATCCTGATAGCCACCGATATGGCGGAGTCGTTGGAAGAGATAAAGCAGATCGTTGCGACGACACCCGATATTGAAATCATTGGAGCATCAAGGACCCGTGAGGCCATCGTGCGATTAGCGCAGGAAACGGAAGAGGCCGATGTGGTCGTGATGGATTACGATATGCCCGGCATGGACGGGGCCGAGGCAACGCGCAGCATTTTGCAGGACAATCCCCGCATTCAGGTGATCATGCTGTCGCTTGTCAATGATGCAGAAGATATCCGGCATGCGATGCGGGCTGGGGCGCGTGATTACCTGGTCAGGCCCCTGGATGAGGGAGAACTGGCTGAAACTATCCGGTGGTTGATCACCGAGCGTCGGGAATATGAGCGGATGACGGCCTTTGTCAAACAGCTTCGCCGGGCTTACGATGCGCTGTTCCGCGACGACAAACCAATTCCACCAAAGGTTGTCGCTTTCCTTGAGGCGCAGGCCGCCGAAAAACCTGGCGACCTCTTAACACTCGAAACGCTGGCGGTAGCCTATGCCCGCAACCGGCACTGGAAGAAGTTGGCCCCACTGATCCCGGTACTGACCAGAATGCAGGAACAAAGCGGTGTGACACAATAGGAGCACGGTCTCCCATGCTCCTATTTTCTTCATTGCTAAGGGATCGGATTAGACGTTGAACTTCCCATCCTTATAGAAGAGTTCCCCGTCAACAAAGATTTCCCCACCGGAGCGCATATCACAGATCATGTCCCAGTGGATGGCTGATTCGTTGTGATTGCCGGTGTCGGGATAACCTGCACCACAGGCCATGTGTACCGTCCCGCCGATTTTCTCGTCAAAGAGGATATTGCGGGTAAATTGTTGGATAGCATCATTGGTGCCGATGGCGAACTCACCGAGGTAACGTGCGCCCGGATCGGTATCCAGCACAGAGTTCAGATAATCTTCACCCTTCTCAGCGGTGGCTTTGACGATCTTACCATCTTCGAAGGTCAGTTCAACGCCATCCACTTCGCGATCATTGTAGACCGCCGGATAGGTGAAGCGCACCCAGCCGTTGACCGACTGCTCGACCGGCCCGGTGTAGATTTCGCCATCAGGGAAGTTGCGGGTTCCATCGGCATTGACCCAGGTGCGATCTTTTATGGAAAGGGTCAATTCGATATGCTCACCCTTAACCTCGATCTGCTCCTTACCGTTGAGCCAGTCAACTAACCGCTGCTGCTCGGCAGCTTTCTCCCGCCAATAGGCAACCGGATCATCAAGGTTTACCATTGATGCCCCGTAGACAAAATCCTCGTATTCCGACAGGCTCATCTCCGCATCCTGAGCGGAGGCTGGAGTAGGGTGCTGGGTCAGCGTCCAACGGAGTTCTCCCGTACTCTGCCGCTTCATGAACACCTGCCTGACCGGAGCACTTCCCCGGTTCGCCCGTGCGATCCGCTCTGGATCGGCGTTGCTCAATGACTTGGTATTTACCGGGGCACGGAGCGCGATCCGCACGTCGATGTTTTCCATCAACCACATAAAGACCGGATCGGTATAGTTTAACTGGTCATCGCTTGCATATTTCAGCAAATTAACCTGTGCATCGGTTGGATCAACCCGGAAAACAGGATTCGCACCGGCCAGCAGCACGTGCTTCTGAACGGCCATAGCCAACGGCTCGGCCAGTGGCGAATACATGTGGATCATCACCAGGTCACCTGGTCGAATTTCGGATGAATAATTGACGATCACTTCCGCAGTCTTATCAACTCTTGGGTCCATCGAACTTTCCTTAACTTAACATTGAAAATGGCTAAATCTGGACTTCGCCATCTTTATAGAATAATTCACCGTCAACGAAGATTTCACCGCCGGAGCGCATATCACAAATCATATCCCAGTGGATAGCCGACTCGTTATGGTTGCCGGTTTCAGGGTAACCCGCACCGCAGGCCATGTGAACTGTCCCACTGATCTTCTCGTCGAAGAGAATGTTGCGGGTGAACTGCGTAATGCCTTTGTTGGTGCCAATGGCAAATTCGCCGAGGTAACGTGCGCCGGGATCGGTATCCAGTACGGAATTCAGGTAATCTTCGCCTTTTTCAGCTGTTGCCTTGACGATCTTGCCATCCTCAAAAGTCAGTTCCACACCATCGACCTCGCGCCCGCCAAAGATCGCCGGGAAGGTAAACCGTACCCAGCCGTTCACCGAATCCTCAACCGGTCCAGTATACACTTCCCCATCCGGGAAATTCTTGGTCCCATCGGCATTGATAAAGGTGCGATCCTTGATCGACAGAGACAGGTCAATATTCTGACCTTTGACCTCAACTTGCTGTTTGCCTTTCAGCCAATCTACTAACCGCTGCTGCTCGGCGGAAACCCCTTTCCAATAAGCAATTGGATTGTCCAGGTGCACCATCGACGCCCCATAGACAAAATCCTCATATTCCGACAGGCTCATCTCCGCATCTTGTGCCGCCGCCTGAGTCGGATGCTGGGTCAATGTCCAGCGCAGCGTTCCATCGCCATCACGCCGCATGAAGGTTTTCATCAATGGAGTCCGTGCCCGGCGATGACGTGACATGCGCTCCTGGTCAACATTAGTCAGCGCCTTGGTATTTGAGTCGGCCAGCAGGACAAACTCAACCTCCTTATTCTCGATCTGCCACACGTCGAATGGATTCAGAAAATCGAGCTGCTCTTCGCTGGCATATTTATAGAAAATTTCTTCTGTCCCTGCCGGAGCCATCTGGAAGAACACGTGACCTCCGGCCTGGATGACATATTTGTAAATAGCCAGGGCCAGGGGAGAAGCCAGTGGATCGATCATGCGGATTGACACCAGATCGCCTGGCTTAACCGGTGCCGAGTAATTGACCAGAATCTCGGCGACCTTATCAACTCTAGGGTCCATTTTTTACCCAATCACTTCCTTTAGGGCCGCAAGCGCGGCGTCATAATCAACTGCCTGGGAGATCTCCGGGACGTACTCAGCGTAGCGTAGGATACCATCTTGATCGATGATGAAAACTGAACGCTGGCAGTAACGGAAATTCAGGTCATGCACGCCGTAGGCATCGGCAAACTGCATATCCCGGTGGCAGGATAGAACCTGTACCCGGTCAATACCGGCGGCACCACACCAGCGCTTTTGCGCCCAGGGCAAATCAGCACTGATGGTTAATACTACCACATCATCGCTAAAGCCTACTGCCTCTTCGTTGAACCGTCGAGTCTGGGCATCGCATAGGCCGGTGTCCAGAGAGGGAACAACGCTGATCAGGCGCACTTTTCCGGCGCTGTCGGCCAGCGTCACTTCGCTCAGATCATTGGCGATCACGGAGAAATCAGGAGCAGGCTGTCCAACCTCTAACTTAGCACCCCGCACGGTATGAGGCGTGCCCTTATACGTAACACCACCGGGACGTTCAACAAACATGGTAAGTTCCCCCATTGAATAAGAGATTAACGAGAACAAATTGGACTATAGCGCAAAGCCAGGGGGCCTTCAATACGAAGCGCAGAGGTACTTGCAATGCCCAGTTGTAGCACCGGTTGGTGCATCTGGGTGCACGAACAAGTTGAAAAAGATGAAGCCTCCCAAGCTATCTGGTAAGATAGCAGCAGGAAAATCAAAGATGAAAGCTGGGGACTGACCGCCAGTATTTACAGCCCGGCGATGTCCAAACAGATGGTCTGGTTAAGTGGGCTGCTGCCCTATCAACACGCCGCTCAGGTATTTGAACGGCGGCTATAGTGTGGTCCTCGGCCAGTATCTGGCGGCAGACCCAGCACTACGGGGAGAAGCTGAGAGCATATGAGGAGCGACAGCAGGATTATGTCAGCCCGGAACGGGTCAAGCTACCGCCGGGCCGCGACCACCAGACCCAGAAGGGATCAGTTTGGATGGGGGCATGGTCAATATTCGGGGTGAGGGCTGGAAAGAAATGAAAGTCGGCACCATTTCTGACGTTGAACAGCGGTTGGAACGAGACAAACGAACCGGTGATTTGGTCGAGCGACCGCATGCCAGCCAGACCCGCTATGTGGCGGTCTTAGGTTCGGTTGAACAGTTTGGGCCAGCCTTGTGAGCTTTGGCGGTCAGGCGTGGAGTTCCCCAGGCTGCCGACTCTTCCGTTACGGCGGATGGGGCCGCCTGGATTTGGAATCTGGCTGCCAACTACTTTCCCGACAGCGTTCAGATCGTGGATTGGTATCACGCTTGTGAGCATCTGTCTGATGCCGCCCATGCTCTGCATCCAACCGACCAACCCGCCGCTCAACGTTGGTATCGACACGCCCAGACCACTTTGTTCCTTGGTGAAACCCACCTTATCATTACTGAATTGGAAGCCGCTGGCCTGCCCAAGTCTGCTCATTACTTACTTCCAGACTCATAAACGCCGGATGTTCTACCACAATTTCTTGACCGACGGCTACCCCATTGGCTCTGGAACCGTTGAAAGCCGTATCAAACAATTCAAGGCTCGTTTGACCGGCCCCGGCATGCGTTGGAAACGCCCCAATGCCAATCGCATGCTGGTCATCCGTGCCGCGGTCATGGCCGATTCTTTCGACGACCTCTGGGCCAGGGCGGCTTAATTCTGCCACTAACTTGAAATCACCCCTCAAGCCCATTGCGTTTCATGCTGGCCGGAATACTGTCCGCCAGTGCTGCATTGACTTCCGCTTCCTGCTCGCGCAGTTGGTCAATATCCAACGCTGTATTCAGATAGTCGCGGATGGTATTGCTGTCCGCCACATCGTCCAGATTGTCACAGGCCACCTCAATGCCGCTGCGCTCGGCACTGGCCTTCAAGATGACATCAAAGATCATCTCTGGCGTACAGCGGTAACCGTTGGCTTCCAATGTGATATGGCTTGTCAGCGTTTTCATCGTGCAGTCACGAATGTGTTCGGCTTTCAACTCGTATTCAAGTATCATTGGGTTGGGCCTCTTCGATTCAGGTTTGGATCACAACTCAACCTTTTTACCGAAGTTGGCCCTTTTGTCAACTAAAATCGTGATTTACTGAAATTTAGTTCGCAAAGATGCCGGTAGTGAAATGGCGAACTCGGCTCCGTGCTCTTCCACGTTGCTCACATTAATTTGACCATCATGTGCTTTGACCGTTGCATGAACCAGCACCAATCCCAGGCCAACCCCGGTTTTACCACTTTCCTTTTGGCGGCCCCGGTAATACTTATCAAACAGGTGAGGGAGATCCTCTTCTGGAATCCCTTCCCCGTTATCACGCACCCGGATGGTGACATTTTCTGGAGTGAAATCCAGCATGATTTGAACGGTTGTGTCATCTGTAGAATATTTGATGGCGTTGTCGAGCAGATTTAACATACTTCGATAAAGCCGGGTTTTGTCTCCCATGATGAGATAACCCTCACCAGAGGTCTCGAAGCGAACCGATATCGATCTCTTGACGGCCACGCCTTCCAGGTCAGAGAT
>JBNKDD010000307.1:0-6794 GCA_050288085.1 Anaerolineae bacterium | reverse complement strand
TGCCGGTTGCCACGGTGAATGACTGTGCCAGCATGGGAAATAAGGCAGCAAAGGCGGCATAGGCAGCCAGACCATCGAAGTCCAGCACCACAAGGTTCCCCGACACCTTACCACACACGATGCCGATGTTCTGGAGCAGACCTTCCCTTGCCCAGCGGTGGAGGTCGATCTCACTGGGGTGAGTCTTCTGGTATTGTTTCCAACTGTTGATAGCGGGGCGTTTGCCCTTGAGTGGTACGACACACAGCCCAGCGCTGTGATATGCCAGGGCCGCTTCGAGCATGTTCTCTGTGTCCGGCCACCATGAATCGGTGACCGATGGAGTCGTCAAAGTCATACAAATCCCTCCTTAGGGTTTGAATTCAGGTAACGATTGGTCGCTTGTCGATTGAGGAGGGAAGATGTATCCTGATAGTATGTTCGATGGGATACATCAATCCCTCGAAGGAAAACGGCAACGTTTTCCCTGAGCCATCGACGGTCAGGTCGGTGGCTCATTTACATGATTGGGTAGTCACATAATCACCTCCATCTGGTTGTTCACCCCGGTCAATCCTCAAACTCTCTGGGACCGAAGCGTTTGTCATGCTCGTATTTACTCGCTGCCCGATCCAGATACTCCTGCAGTGAGCGTTGGTCGATCATCCAGAAGTGGTCGAACTTGACCGCCTGGATGACCTGACGGCGAGCCAGCCTGCGCAGGTACTGCTCAGAGTACCCGGAGTGTTGCACCGCTCGCGCGATACTGATGAAATTCTTCACCGGCTGGCTCAGGTTGGATTGTGTGTCTGTCATAAGCATGCTACATCCTTTCTTCATCGCTCAATACAACGCAAACCAGTCCACGCGGCAGAACACTGTGTGGTTGCGTGATTGAGCAGCTTGACTATAATGAAGAAACTTGGGGTGAAGTGCGAGGTCATGACTGCCCCCCCTGACGATGAAGCGGATTACGACATGATAGACCGGGATCCTAGGTGCCCAGACATAGCACCCACCTCGGTTCCCAAGCCCGTCGTCCCCGTTTAATAGGTGCAATAAGGCAATTGTTCTATTGTTAGTAGTACACAAGAACCAATGATTGTTTTCTAGCCGCTTGTTGTGCATAGTCACAATTTAAAGAAGCCGCTCCTACTAAAAGGGCAGCTTCTTCCTGTTGGGGCTAGAAAGCCAATCTCCAAGAAAGAGGCACCGAGTAACCTCGATACCTCTTTTTTGTTTGCGGGTTACTATGAGCCACCCTGACAGCTCATCTGTCGAACTTAGATGATATTAGGCTCAACAAAACACGTCAAAGGAAATATTGCCGATACATCATGCGGATTGGGAATTTCTATAAGCCCAGATTGCACGAGGATCAATACGACAATACAGCTTATCACCAGCAATACAATTGCACCGATAATGATTGTCCTTACTGTTGAGGTTCTTTTCATTTTGATATCTCCGTTTAGTTGACTTTCTGATATAGATTTCTGAGAGTTTTGCAAGCTATTTCGTACTACTCGTAGGCTAACACCTCTGTCACGGTCATCTGAGTGGCGCTCCAGGCTGGAAGAAAACTGGCAATGCCAGAAAAAATGACAATGACACCCAGCCATACGCCAAGTCCCAGGGGGGCAAAGACGAAATCAAGATAGGTTCCCAGCATAAGATTTCCAAAAGCATTGCCGATGATGATGCTAAACGGTAGAGCGAGTAGGGGCGTTACCAACCAACTCAAGAAGCCGATCAGACTGCCTTCAGTGACGACGATTTGCAGGATATCAAGGGTTGACGCACCAATCGCTCGCATCACGCCAATCTCACGGGTGCGTTCCATAACATTGATGCTCATGGTCGTCATCAGACCCAACCCACCGACGATGATAGACAGGGTGGCCATCAGCAGCAGGAATCCCGTAACAAGCAGCATGTGATCCTGGATTGATTCTCCATATTCTGCCGATTTCATTGTCCAGGCCACATTCAAACCGGAGTCCGCGAGTTCTTGTTCCAACAACGACAGGACAGCATCCTGAGAGGCCGCATCACGACCTTCAGTCACTACCCGTATACTGTTGGTATATCCTTCTTCACGACCAGTCGCCCGAATAAAGGAGGCGTAATTGACGTAAGCCGTTGCCTCGACCATAACTTGCCGGACGATCCCCACGATTTCCCAGGTTGTTTCTTGCCCATCAATCTTCAGCACAATTTCGTCACCTACGGTTACGCTGGCATCTCCAAAATCCTCCGAAAGGAAATAATGGTTGATGACCAGAGCATTCTCATCGTCCGGTTGAAGCCAACGGCCCTCCATGAGAGAAACGTTCGAAGCGTCAAGCAGTGTGGTTGTGGCAGGCGGGGCGGTGACCCTGAAGCTGTTACTCTCTGTACCATCCGGGTACATTACAGATGCCAGGGCACTGTTCCAGGTTTCCACACGAGCCACACCGGGGATATCGTGAGTGGCCTGCTCGATGAGTTCAGTCGGATAGGGACGGACCAGGGTGATATCGATGTTGTTGAAAAATGGGGTTTCGTACACTTCATCAAGGGTTTTACCGATTGAGGCCCTGATATTTAAGGTAGCCATGAACACCGCTCCCCCTAAAATCAGAGTGCTCAACGTAAATACCAGCCGACCATGGCGGCGGAAAGTATTACGGATCGAGAGCAAGAATGGCCGCACCAGGCCACCGATCCGCCCCAGCAGCAAATCAATTGGACCCTTACCAAACTGATCCTGACCAATGCCATAATCACTGATGGCCTCCCGTACTGTGACCTGGCTGCCTCTGTAGACAGGGTAACTTGCTACCAGGAGGGGCACCAGCAAGCTGACAATCACCTGGAGGGCATAGACCCATACTGGAATCTGCCAGTTCAGATTGAAGTTCATCAAACCAGCCGCATAAACGCAATAAGCCCTGGATGCCAGTATGCTGATTGGCATTGCCACCATCAGCGCTGCCAGACCCAGGATCAAAACAGTACCATAGTAGATACCCATGACCTGCCATGTTCCGGCTCCTACAGCCTTCATCACGCCAATCTGCCGGATCTGTTGCGCCAGCAAAGCAGAGATCATGTTGGCAACCAATACCCCACTCAGAACAAGTGACACCAGGCCAAGAGCTTGCATCAGGAACATAAAACCACCAATCGGTCTGCGATGTGGATGTTCCCCTGGCAGCGGGACCTTGACACGATATACCTGCCGCCCATTCTGTTCGATCCAGATCCTGGTCTGATTCGCGGTATGGACGATGTGTTCCTTATTTAGAGAATCCTCGGCGACCACGATATTGAGCTGGTCCAGGGTGGGTGTCTCACCGAGCCACTCGTACGTGTCGGGGGTGATATAGCCATAGGCCACACCTTCCATCCAGGCTTGTTCCAATCCCGGGTCATGAACACTCCCAACAATGGGTAATTCCCGCTGAATCCCGTTGGGCGTTTGAATGACCAACCGGTCATCAATACCCAGCTCGTATGTTTTGAGTGCATTGCGTTCGATCAGAATTTCACCGGTGGCCGGGGGCCAGGCACCTTCTTCAGGTTTGAATGTGCTGACGCGGATATCGTCAAAATCGTTGATCACAAACAACCAAATCGTGACCCACTCATCCTCTATCAAAAAACGCGCTCGTGCCCTTCGTCTCGCCTCAGCCTCGCTGATATCTGGAAGATTCCTCACTTCCTGGACAAAGTTATCGTCAAGGGCATCAGTCCATAATGTCGCCGAGGCGGGGTTGGTGCTTAAATAGTTGACATCTGTTGTATGGGTCAGAATTGCATACGAACTTGAAACGACTGTGACAGCGAAAACGCCCAACGAAATAGCAAGGATAACTAAGAGTGAGCGTTCCTGGTTTATCCACAGATCCCGAAACACTTTACGCCAGCGGGTATTGATTATCAATGGTCATCTCCTATCTGCTATATGGCTTGAAAACTATCGGGGGATTAAGGTTTGCCCGTATTGACCTGATCATCGATGATATCTCCATCAGAGATGGTGATCGTGCGGGTCACACGTTGTGCCAGGTCGCGTTCATGACTGGCTATCAGGACGGTTTTTCCATCCTTCGTCAGGTCTTCAAAGAGCTGTAAAATCATTTCGGCTGTCTGCGAGTCGAGATTTCCCGTTGGTTCGTCAGCCGCAATGATCGGTGGGTCATTTGATAATGCCCGGGCGATGGCCACCCGCTGCTGCTGCCCGCCAGAAAGCGCGGCGGGTAGCTTCTTGGCTTGATCAGCCACCTCAACCCGGTCTAGCAACTGCATGGCACGCTCTTTTCGTTCCCGGATCGGTAAGGCCCTGCAAAAATCCATCGGCAACATCACATTTTCGACAACCGTCAGAGTCGGCATTAGCTGGAAGAACTGAAAAACGACGCCAATATTGCGTCCCCGCCAGGCAGAAATCTGACCTTTGTTTAGGGAATGCACCGCTGTGCCACCGATGTGCACCTCCCCCGAAGTTGGCCGGTCAATACCGGATACCAGGTTCAGCAATGTTGATTTTCCGCTGCCCGATTTACCAACTACAGCAACAAACTCGCCTGCACCGGCCTGTAAATCAATCCCTTTGAGGGCTGTGAAATTGCCGGCCACACTCTCGTAGGTCTTGACAAGCTGGCGTAACTCAATGAAATTCCCATTATCTGGTCTGTGCATTTAGTCTCCTTTACGTTCACTTGAAAATTAATGTATACTTAGCCATTAGTGAACAATATGTTCGATAAAAAGCTTATGAGACTAAAGTGGCAATGTCAACAACCAAACTTTCGAAAATATCCCGTAGTGGACAATTTGATAAAATTGTTCGCAAACAAAGGCAGGGAAGATGAGGAATCAAAAGCAGGATCGAAGGTCTAAGCGTACACGTAATCTACTGCACAACGCCATGATCGAATTAATAATAGAAAAGCCGTACGCCTCAATTACCATTCAGGATATTATTGACAGGGCTGGTGTGGGCCGCTCAACTTTTTATGCGCATTTCCAGGATAAAGATGATCTGGCCACCAGCAATATGGAATACATTATTGATAATCTGGCCCAGCATCTTGAACAGGATGAAGTTCCTGATATTCAGCATATCATTCCTTCATTGACACTATTTCAACACGTGGAAGAACACAAGGAAATCTTTGAAGCCCTGGTCAGGGGGCAAGGCTTCAATCTGTTTTTGGAAAAGGGTCAGGATCATTGGAGGAGGAAATTCGAGGAGCAGTTGGAGTTCTTCTTACCGGAGGGTCGGGAGCCAAAAGTTCCACTTGCGGTGGTCGCGAATTACATGGCTGGCAATTTGATGTTTTTTTTGAAGTGGTGGGCAGATAGTAAGAGTTCTGTATCTCCAGAACAGATGCACGAAATTATCCAACAATTAGTTATGCCTGGAGTTTTAGAAACATTGGGGTGATTGCGACTGTGAGATTGGGACTCTTGGTGTATAGAATGTAGTCGGAATATTCGATCGGGACTCAAAAACAAGGTGGCTGCGAAAAGTCAACACCTCTTTAGAAGAAGCACTTCTTGCCGTACTACCCCGGTTCACCGACCTGACTTAGCCTGAGGAAAAATCAGTTTGAAGTATGGCTAGGATGAAATCACGCACGAGATCACACTGCATTCCAGTGGCGACCTGTACAGTGGGGCCGTTCTCTGTAGGTGGACTTACACGGGTAATGCCTCGCTGATCCGCAGGATGTGCAACTACCTCAACCATGGCTTCTTTATACTCAAACCATTCGGGATGAAGCAGAGCGGTTGCTGCCACCGCGTCATGCAGACCACAGCCACCGTTTTCCCAACCCTCCTCTTCAACCCGAGTGATCCAACCATCCGCTTGCTCTTTAAGCAGCGCTGCCAGTGAATCACCCACCGGCAGTCCCTCGAATATCTCTCGTTTGAAGATAATCTGGCGTGTCACCTCTAAGCCCAGCAGGCACACTGGCCAACCTGCCGTTAGCACGATGTGGGCAGCTTCCGGATCACAGTGTGTGTTAAACTCAGGCTGCGCATCAGCAGTGAACGAGCCACCCATGGCAATGACCTGGGCTACGCTATTGATGATATCAGGGGCAAGGCGAAGAGCAAGGGCCAGGTTTGTCAGTGGTCCTATCGCTAGTATAGTGATCGGGTTTACAGCCGTGCGCACGGTATGAATCAGCAAATCGACAGCGTGGGGCAAATACTGAGGCAGCTGATAAGGCGGCGTCGGCCCATATCCCTGTTGCCAGTCTGCAAACCAATGTTTTTCCTCGATAAGTGCTTGTTCGGCACCTCGTCCGATAGGGATATCAACGTTCAGCAGGTGAAGGACCCGGGCGGCATTGTACACTGTACTTTGAATATCGGCGTTGCCATGTACACAGCCAATCGCAGCCACCTTGGACGGGGCGGCGCGCAGCAGCACAGCCAGCGCAACCCCATCATCGATTTCCGCGCCCGGTGTGCCCAGGCTGATGTCGGTATCTATGTAAATGCTCATCGCGGTTAATCTAAAGAATCAGGCGACCGACAATGTATATTCAGTTGGTCGCCTGTGGTTTTCGTGCTTCATTCAATTATAATGTTATTTGTCGTCGGTAGGTTCAGGCTGGGCAACAATGTTCTCTGCAACGCTCAAACGCTGGCGGAAACGGCGGCGGGCTAATAGGATGGATGCTCGCTCACGCAGTGCAACCAGAACAAGTACGATAAGAGTGGCGAAGTGCGGCATCACCTGCACAAGATTGGGTGGTAGATCGGTCACATTCTGCACACGCACGGCGAAGGCATCAGAAAAACCAAAGAACAAC
>JBNKDD010000306.1:0-6899 GCA_050288085.1 Anaerolineae bacterium | reverse complement strand
AATTTTAAACCTCACCCCGTCTCGACGCTTCTGCGTCTCGCCACCCCCTCTCCATTTTGGAGAGGGGGAAAGCCGGAGCTTTAGCAACGGCAGGGGGTGAGGTAAATCCTCCGGTGAAAGAAACCAGGCAGGCAGCGAGGGGGGATTATCACATGGCTTTACGCCACACCATCCCGAAGCTGACCGGGTGGTGAAGGTAAGATTCCCATTGAGGCTTTTTCTCCAACCAGGCTTGATCGACAACGCCTTCATCCATCTCGACCAGTGACCAGCCCACACAGTGGGCAGCTTTCACATGATCGCTGAGTAGATGGACGTAGCTGTCAATGCCGACCGGTTCACCATCGGCGCGGTGAAAATGGGTGATCAAGCCCTTCATCAAGAAGTGCGGGTGATAACCAACGATGACGAAATAACCACCGGGGATGGTCAGACGGGCCGTCTCGGCATAGAGCGGGTTAATCGTCGGCAGGTGCTCATCCGCCAATGACATCACACACAGATCATAGGCAGCGGCTGTCAATGGGGTGCGGGTCACATCACCGTGCACAAGCTGCCGGTAGATGTTTCGTTTTTGGGCTGCTCGCAGCATTTCGCCGGTCAGGTCAACGCCATCGATGCTGCGAACACCTTTGCCCCGTAACCATGCTCCGATGCGCCCCGTACCACAGGCCAGATCGAGCGCCTGCCGCACGGCCTCCCACCGGACGCTTTCTAGCCGGGAGAACAGGCGGATATCCATCACATCTTCAACCGAGTTTTCATAAGTGGCTACCCACTCGCCGTAGCCCTTCTTGACGGAAACGGTCGGATAGTTGCGGCTGTCGAAATGAGAAAAGTCCATCGGGTGAAATCCTTCTTAACCGGGTCGTGTGTGGTTATTATAACAAAACAGCCGCATCAAATCCGTGATGCGGCCCCTTAGCATATCAGCAAAGTTGGGGGAAACTAGACCCCTTTAGACGGTTCTTCTGGTTCGCCCCGATCTTCTTCGCCTTCCTCTTCGTACCACCACCAGGGCGGCCCCCAGCCGAACTGCTTCTCGACCCGGAAGTGATGACCACGCGGCGGGCCGTGCCGGTGATGGCGTCCCCGGCCAAAAGGCCCAAAGCCCATCTTGCGCAGCCGTTCTTTATCGCCTTTGACTTCAATGCGGAAACCGTCTTCCGTCTCAATGATCTTGAACTCGTGAATAACCTTGTCTTCCATCTTATTTGTCTCCTTTAAAATAAAACACTACTCGTCAATGTTGTTTGATTTGTTTATACCAATCCCTCACCCTCACTGCCTTCGAGGTCTCGCGCGAGCTTTTCCAGCACCTCGATAGCTTCTTTGAGCTTGGGCCGAACGATAGCCTTTACCCGTTCAAATTCCTGTTCGCCGAACTGGGTCAGGCGGTAGATACGCACGGTGCGCTTGCGGGGGTCTTCCCACTCCCCGACGATCAGGCCGTGATTCTCCATGCCGGTCAGCAGTGGATAGATGGCTCCCGGGTTTGCCACCCACCGCCCGCCGGTTTGCTCGGCGATCAGATCCATGATCTCGTTGCCGTAGCGGGCTTTCTCAGCCAGCAGGTTCAGCACGATCAGGGGGAGCAAGCCCCCACCTTTGCTGAGTAATCCGGCCACAAACGGGTTGAAAGCCGCCTGGCCTTGATGCCAGGGTTTGAAACGCCGCCCACTAAAAGCCCAGTGATCTTCGGGCCAATCGCCCATAAAGCCGAAAAAGAATTCGCGCCAGGCATCGGTGACCTCCGGCGGTGGGGGGAAGGTTGGCTCCCAGGGTTCGTCATCCGTGTGAGACTCCCGCCAGACACGCCGCTGTTCCTCTCGCCACGCTCGCCAGAAATCGCGCCATTCGCGTCCGGGCCGGGGTGGGCCGTGTTTCATTGTGGTGACCTCCATTTATCTATCTCAACTATATTGAATTCAATATAGTTTAACTAATTATACAGTGTTGCGGGCGGTTGTCAACTCTTTTTTGCCAGTCGTAGACCTCACCCCAGCTCTCGCGCGTTCAAACGCGCTCGATCTTTCCCCTCTCCATTTTGGAGAGGGGGAGGGAGAACTGCCAAAAGGCAGTTCGGAAGGGGGTGAGGTTGATTCAAAATAAACCTCATTCGGATGGCGGGCAATCGTCCGGCAGTTGTAGGTTGGGCGATTATCCAGCGTAGGCTATAATGCCAGCATCATGTATAACGGTTTTTCCCGGTTTGAGGATCATATACAACGGTTGATCGAGGGTGGCTTTGCCCGGTTATTTGCCGGTCGGCTCCATCCCCGTGAGGTGGCGATCCAGCTTGCCAAGGCAATGGAGGATCGCGCACAGGATAATCACCTTGCCCCTGATCTGTATACCGTCCGGCTCAACCCACAGGATCACCAGGCGATAATGTCGGTCCAGCCCGATCTGCCCGTCATCCTGGCACACGAGCTGACGGAAATTGCACGGGTGGGTGGCTATACGCTCGCCAACTTCCCGGATGTCAAACTGCTGTCCGATGCTGATATCGGATTGAAACAGGTTCAGATCAAGGCGCGACACTCCACCATGCGCCGGGAGGTGACCGAAGCCCTCCCCGCACCGACCCATGAAGTCTTTCAACGGGATGCGCCGAATGCCACCCTGATTGTCAATGGGGAGCGCCACATTCCGCTTGACCGGCCTGTGATCAACCTGGGCCGCCACCGCGATAATCACATCATCCTTGAAGATGCGGGGGTGTCCCGGCACCATGCGCAGATCAGACTGCGCTTCAAGCGCTTTGTTTTGTTCGACCTGGGAAGCTCAAGGGGAACTAAAGTCAATGACAACCGGATTCAAGAAGCTGTGCTTGAATCGGGTGACGTGATTGTCCTGGCTAACACCAGCCTGATCTATATTGAGGAGAATGCTCACGAGGCAGACGATACGACCGGAACCACTCCTCATCCATCAACCTGATCATAAAAAATGTCGTTGGAAATACTGCTCCTCAGTTTGCGAGTTATCATAGCCCTGGCCTTGTATGCCTTCCTGGGGCTTTTACTGTGGTATGTCTGGCGCGATGTGCGTGTATCCAGCCAATACCTGGTCGATTCGCGCAAACTCCCCGGCCAATTGACCGTGGTAGAATGTGACCCGGAAGTCCCCCTGATGGTCGGGGATACGTTCCACCTCCGCTCGTTGACGACACTGGGCCGCAGCCCGACCAGCACCATCCCGCTTGCCGACAGCTATGCCAGTACCAACCATGCCCAGATCACCTGGCAGGGGGGGCAGTGGTGGCTGCTTGATTTGCAAAGCCGGAACGGGACAGCCGTTGATGGCATCCCGATTTCGGAAGCGGTTGTCCTGGCCTCCGGTGATATAATCACCATCGGGCGCGTCCAGTTTAAATTTGACTTAGAGTGACCCGATTAAGGAGAACCCCTGATGAGTGAAGACCCCATTCGCATTGGTGTGATCGGCGGCTCCGGGCTGTACAAGATGCCGCAGTTGACCGACATCGAAGAGCGCCAGATTGATACCCCTTTTGGCTCACCCTCCGATTCAATTATGATCGGCACGCTGAACGGTGTTCGCGTAGCATTTATCCCGCGTCATGGGCGGGGGCATGTTCATCTACCCACCGAAGTGCCTTACCGGGCCAATATCTATGCCCTGAAAACGCTGGGGGTTGAAAACGTCATTGCCGTCAGTGCCTGCGGTTCGCTCCGGGAAGATTATGCTCCCGGCCACATCGTCGTACCCGATCAACTGTATGACAATACCAAAGACAAGCGCGGCAGGACTTTCTTTGGCGAGGGGCTGGTTGCCCACGTTGGCACGGCTTCTCCCTTCTGCCCGGCGCTGAGCCAGGTTATTGCCGGGAGTGTCCGTCAGGCGGGCGGAACCGTTCACGAGGGCGGGGCCTTTGTGACCATCGAGGGGCCGCGTTTTAGCACCAGGGCGGAGAGCAATGTCTTCCGAGGGTGGGGTATGTCGATCATCGGGATGACCACCTCGCCTGAAGCCTATCTCGCCCGTGAAGCTGAGATGTGCTATGGGGTGATGGCCCACGTCACCGATTACGATGTCTGGCACGAGAGCGAGGAACCGGTCACCGTCGAGATGGTGATCCAGACGCTCAATGCCAACCTGGCGATCGCGCATAATGCCCTGGCGATCCTGGTAGAAAATCTGGTAGGGGTGGAAAAAGACTGTGATTGTGATCAGGCTCTCGCCACCGCTTTCCTGACCGATAAGTCCAAAGTGCCGGGTAAAGTGCTCAAGCGCCTGAAGCCGATTGTCGGAAAGTATTTTGATTAATGAACCGTAGGGGCGCAGCATGCTGCGCCCCTACACAATAAGAATTCATTTTTATGCTTGCAGCCACCATCAGACAGAATCTCTCTCCACACACCATCCAAACCCGTGAGCGGGTATTACTCGCGGCGGCGGGTTTGTTTGTGTTCCTGAACCGCCTTCAGCTTACCCTGGTTCGTGGAGAGAGTTGGCTGGCATTGTGGCCGGTCGCCGTCTGGCTGGTGATGGCGGTTGGAGCGCATATCGCCTTGAACCGCCTGCTGCCCGGTCGTGATCCCGTTCTCCTGCCGGTGGTACTGCTGCTCGGTGGTTGGGGCCTGACCCTGGTGGCGCGGCTGGCTCCACCCTTTGCTGCCCGACAGGCGATCTGGTTGGCACTGTCTACCGCCGTTGGGGTAGGGGCTGCGGCCCTCCCTTCTAATTTGCGACTACTGCGGCGCTACCGGTATACCTGGCTGCTGCTCGGTTTGGTACTGCTGGGCGCGACCTTTATCTTCGGGGTGAACCCCTCCGGTAACCAGTTTGCGCCGCGCCTGTGGCTCGGTTTTGGTTTTATCTACTTCCAGCCCTCCGAAATTCTCAAGCTGCTGTTGATCATTTTCCTGGCAAGCTACCTGGCCGAAAAGCGCGAGATCATCGCGACGACGCACATCACGGTCGGGCGCTGGAAACTGCCCTCTCTAACCTACCTCGGCCCGATGCTGCTGATGTGGGGATTCTGTATGCTGCTGTTGGTCTGGCAGCGCGACCTGGGTGCAGCCTCCTTATTCTTTATTATCTTCCTGTCGATGCTGTATGTATCAACCGGGCAGTCGGGCTACATGCTGGTCGGATTGGCGCTGCTGGCGGCTGCCGGATTTGTCGGCTACCGGCTGTTCGACGTGGTGCAGCTTCGATTCGATACCTGGTGGAATCCCTGGCCCGAAGCCGATAACCGCGCCTTCCAGATCGTCCAATCCCTGTTGGCTGTTGCATCGGGCGGATTATTCGGGGAAGGTGTCGGACAGGGCGCTCCGACTTATATCCCGGTCGTCCATTCGGATTTTGTGTTCGCCGCCATCGCTGAAGAGTGGGGATTACTCGGCGCGGTCGGTGTGTTGGCCTGTATCGCCGTGCTGGTTTTTCGCGCCATGCAGATCGCTATTAACAACACCCACCGGCCTTTCCACGCACTGTTAGCAACCGGGATCGGCGTGTCGTTGGGTATGCAGTCCCTCATGATTATGGGGGGAGTTGTCAAGCTGATCCCCCTGACCGGTGTCACACTGCCCTTTATCAGCTACGGGGGAAGCTCATTGTTATCCAGTCTGATCATGATCGGTTTGCTGCTGGGCATCTCTGATCCCGGCCAGCAGTCTCATGAAACCTTAACCATGAGCCTATGAACCACTCTATTCAACGCTTAGGCGTGGCTTTTCTGGTCGCATTTGCGGTGATTGCGCTGGCCCTGGGGTATTGGGGATTGATCCAGCAGGATAACCTGTTGGCCCGCGAAGATAATCCGCGCCTGATCCTGGAAGAACAGCGCATCCAACGCGGCCTGATCGTCGACCGGCACGGCGAAATCCTGGCCGAAACCCTGGTCGATCCAGATGGCGATCTGGTCACCCGGAACTATCCCTATCCGGGGATTGCTCCGGCAGTCGGCTATTACAACCTGCGGCATGGAGTCGGCGGGATCGAAGCCGAGTATGATGATTGGCTGCGTGGTGATGCTCTCATGACCGGTTTTGATCAATGGCTGAATCAAAGCCTTCACCGGCCCCAGGTTGGCGGCGATGTGCAGCTCACCCTTGACCTGGCGATCCAGCAGGCTGTTGACCGGGCATTAGCAGGGCACAAAGGCGGCGTGGTCGTGATCGGTGTGCCGGAGGGCGATATCCTGGCGATGAGCAGCGCTCCCACCTTTGACGCCAATTTATTAGATGATACCTGGGATGACCTGAACGACGATCCCGACGCCCCCCTGGTCAACCGCGTTACACAGGGCCTCTACCAGCCGGGAACGATCCTTCAGAGCGCCTTGCTCGGTGGCGCGATTAACACCCGCTTAGCCGATCCGCAGGATGCCTGGAGCGGCGCTTTAGCCGTCCAGGTGAACGATGGCAGCCTGCCCTGCATCCAGGATGGGCCGACCATTGATACGCTGGCGAAGGCTTATCTGTGGGCCTGTCCGGGGCCGTTCCAGAGTTTAGATATTACCACCCCGGTTCTTAGCGATATGCTGGCCGACTTCGGGTTGGTCGATGCGCCTCAGTTCGAACTCCCCGCCGAGGCGGTCGAAGCGGCTGACTTCGATCCAGACCTCACCTTAGTAGGCCAGAGCGACCTGACCGTCAGCCCGCTCCAAATGGTGATGGTCGCTTCGGCTTTTGCCAATCACGGCCAGATGCCCGCCTTACGATTGGTCAATGCCACCCGCCCCCCCGGCGGTGAGTGGGAGCCGACAGCGGCAGCGGGCAACCCCAGGGGGACAATCAGCCGTGACAGCGCGGAAGTCATGACAAACTTGATGAAGCGGGCCGTCTCTCAGGGTGGGGCGAATGCCGCCCAACTGCCCGGACAGGAAGTCTACGGGCATGCCGGGATCGCCTTATCCGGCCCAGAAGGCT
>JBNKDD010000305.1:0-6936 GCA_050288085.1 Anaerolineae bacterium | reverse complement strand
GGTGCAGGACTGGGCGCAGCCATCACATTTCTATTTGTTGGCCCGGCAGTCAATATCCTGGCTATCGCTTATACCGGAGCGGCTATCGGCATGGACATCGCATTGGCGCGTATTATCCTGTCAATTGTCTTTGGCATTGGCATTGGCATGTTGATGGCCTGGTTGTTTCGTAAAGAGGAAGCGGTCCGTGCGGCTGAGATGCAGGACAGTGGTATGTTCGACCAGACCGCCGAGGTAAAGCCCGCGGTGTGGGGTGTCTTTATCCTGCTGATTGCCGTGCTCATCGTCGGTACGCTGCAAATTGACCTCCTGACCGGCACCTGGTTTACCATCAGCCTGCCCGTCGAGCTGCCAGCCGGGATGCTCAACACACTGGAGAGCGTCAACTTAGCCCCACAGGGCGCGCTGCTTATCCTGATGTTGATTGCCATTGCACCGGTCGCCTACAAGGGGCTGGAAAATGTGCTGGATTCCTTCAACCGCTGGACCTACACAGCCATAGCAATGGTAGCTCTGACCCTGCTGCTGGCAGCGCCGAGTGTCACCACCGGCAGCCTCGATATTGGCATTACCGGACGCTTTGTCTTTGAACTGGTACTGATCGGCGCGGTGGGCATCGTCGCTGCCCAAAGCTTTGAGCGCAACGAAATCGCCGGGTGGCTGTGGGAGACATGGAAGTTCGTTAAGCAGATCTTCCCATTGCTTATCGCCGGTGTGTTCATCGCCGGGATGGCAAAAGCTGTCATCCCTGAACACTGGGTACAGACTCTCGCCGGGCGCAACACGTTATGGGCCAATCTGATCGGCGTGCTATTTGGTGTATTCATGTATTTCCCTACCCTGGTCGAAGTGCCTATCGCCCGTATGTTTCTTGACCTGGGAATGCATCGCGGTCCGCTGCTGGCCTACCTGTTAGCTGATCCAGAGCTATCGGTGCAGAGCATTCTGATCACCAACAAAATCCTGGGGCGGAAGAAAACGGCAGTCTACGTCGGTCTGGTGACGATCTTTAGCACGCTGGCCGGGTATATCTTTGGCCTGCTATTGACTGTCTTCTAAAGGCACATGTTGATAGTTCTTTTCAATGAGCTGCTCGTCGAAGCCAATCGGAGCAACAGGCAGTCGGATAGGAGATAGAAAGTGAATATGCTGTGTGATATGAGACTCGTAGTGGTTGGTGCTGGTAACATTGGGCGCATCCTCATCGGGCGATTGCAGGCAGCCGGGGTTCCAGCCCGGCAAATTACGGTATGTGATTCGAACCTTGAGTGCCAGTCAGCCGCCGCTGCCACATTCGGGGTAAAAGCAACAGGGCTTGGCGAGGCGATTGATTCGGCAGATATTTTGCTGTTGGCAGCATCGCCCAAAGCAAATATTGAGATCCTACAAACTGTGGGCACGCGGCTTACTGCTTCTCAGATCGTTATCTCGTTTGCGGCAGCCGTGCCACTTCAGAAGCTCGAAGCCCTTGTTGCTGAAGGTGTGGCAGTCGCGCGGATAATGCCGAATGCCCCCTCGAAGGTTGGGGTGGGTATGAACCCGGTGGCATACGGCAAAAGTGTTGAACCAGCAGCAAAAACACTCATAGAAGAACTGCTTGCCGCGCTGGGTGAATCTGTCGAAGTAAGGGATGACCGGATGAACTGGTGCGTAGGGCTGAGCGGCGCCGCCATGCGTTCACTATTGCCCGCACTGGAAGGTATGACACAGGCAGGAATCGAGGCGGGACTTGCGCCGGAAGCAGCCCGCCGGGTGGCTGCACAAGTGATGTTTGGTACGGCAGCATTAGTCCAGCAAACCAATCTTCCTTTCGATGAAATCAAGGCACTCACACCGATGGAAACGGTGAATGAGAAAGAACTGGCTCAAACATTCCTGGCAGCCGCCCAGGAAGCCAAGCGGAAGATTGATCGATTGGAGGAAAAACTATAGTTTCAGATTCATAGCCATCCGGGTACATGGCAGGGAACGTTCAAGGCCCAAACTGTGATTGAGCAATGGTAAAAGTAAGGCACCTTTGAATAAAGGAGGTGAATCCTATGAGCGACATAAATACCAGCAAAGGTGGCTGCTGTCCACAACGTGTCGAGGATGTGACTCACCTCAAAATCGGTGAGCGCGGTATTGTGGTGGGCATGATGGGGCTTGGAGTAGTTTTCCGACAGTTGTATGAATTCGGGCATCACCCTGACGAAGTGACGGATGAAGAACTGGTTAAGTTGGCGCGCCAGTTCAACTACATTCGCCGCGATCCCGCAGTAGAAGCAGACTATGCAGCGGCATTGCGGCAAGCCTATACCACCTTTTATCAAAGACAAGAACAACTCAGAAACAACCAGCACCAGTCAACATAAATGTGAAGCCTGGAGGTCAATCATGGATCAGACTTTCATTATTATCACTGTCGGGCTGCTCGTCCTGGCGATTATCTCGGGGATGCTTGGGTTAGGTGTGGCATTTGCTGCCGTTCCCTTCCTGTCGTTGTTCCTCCCCGATCTAGTTCATCAGGTTCAACCCTTAACGCTCCTCCTCAACGGCCTGACAGCACTCTTTGCTACCCTGGGCTTTGCCCGAAGTGGTTATGTCGTATGGCGCAAGGCCATCATTCTGGCGGTGGTCACAACCCTGGCCGCGCCGGTTGGTGCCTATCTTGCACAATTCATCGACCAACAATACATCTGGTATGTGTATCTGGCCTCGGTGATTTATCTTGCATACAGGCTTTTCAAACCGTCAAAAGGGAATGCCGGGCAGAAGCGAGAGCAAGAGCAGGAGCAAGAAAAACAGGAAGGCAACTTCCGCCTGGCGCTGATCCTGGCCGTGCCGATCTCAATCCTGGCCGGATTTCTGGGAATCGGGCCTGGTTTCTTATTGATGCCCACGCTGATCTTACTTGGTTTTGAGGCCAAACAAGCGGCAGGGATCAACGCATTTGCCGTGACTCCCCCCTCGTTCTCGGCATTGATCCCGCATCTATCCACCGCAGTCATTAATGTCCCGCTGACAATAACCCTGCTGGTGTTGGGCGGTGCCGGGGCCTTCCTTGGCGCGCGGATCACAAGCTTGTATGTGCCCAGCCAGAGGCTTCGCCAGTTGTTTGGCGTTCTGATTGTTGTGATGACACTCTACAAAATTTACACCTTACTAACATGGCAGCCTGACCGTCCAGGGGCCAGCAGCCCCTGTTTCAGCCAAAAGGATGGGTAATGAAAAAGGGATTACAAGTGTATCTAACCGATGATGAGCTGTTAGATCTGTATCGCATAATGATTGATGATGATGCAGAGGCTGCTCTGTTGTTTCTCAAGAAAAACTTCAGAGCCAAAGTTCGTGACCTGCTGGAAGGCGGTTGAAAGGTCATGATCGAAGTCCCTGGTGCGGGGATCCAGCAAAGAGGCGGAAATCTGTTTAAGCGATGAAAACGACCAGGATTGACCGGTGCTGCGACCTGGATGATTTCATTAAGGCAATGGCCGACCAGTCTCGCCAGCGTATTCTGAAGCTGCTGGAAGATGGCGAGATGATTGTCCAGGAGTTGACTGCCCATCTGGGGCTGTCACAGCCAACTGTATCTTACCACCTGACCCGGCTGCGTCAGGCAAATCTGGTGACGGTGCGACGCGAGGGCCTGCGGGCCTATTATCGCGCCAACCCTGCCTGCGTCGCCGAGTGTTGTCGGGAACTCCTGGTGCACTTCAATCGAGACCCTGCAAAACAAGCAGAGGAGAAATAACCGGCATGTTTCTTGACAGGATTACACTGACGAAAACGCTGCCCTGCCTGGCACAACCGGGCAAGATTATCGTGATCGGGAAACCGGCCCGATCACTGGCGGATGTCTTGCCTTATTTGGCGGCGCTGCCAGATGTCATCGCCTTTAACCCGGAGGCCGACACACTGACCTTTCGCCGCCCACATGGCTTCCTGACACTTTATGCCGACAAGATATATATCACCCAGGTCAATGACACTGAAGAGGGGCTGGAGCTTCTGGCGATGCTCAAGGATGCCATCAATGCAACCTGGGAGCACCGTGAGAAGCTGGTTGCGGTCACACAGCGTCGGCGCGCACCGCGCCCGCTTGATGTGTATACACTGCTGCCGCAGACCAACTGTAAGCAATGTGGGGAAGCCACCTGCATGGCTTTTGCCTTTGCCCTGCTTCAGCGCAATCGGGATCTTTCGGAGTGTCTTCCTCTATTCGATGATGGAGTATTTACCGATCAGCGTGCTGCGCTGGAAGCCTTACTATAATTCATGCAAGGAAGAGAATATGCCAAACGGAGTCCATAGTAAAAAGCCCAGCCGGATGCAAATCCTGATCGTCGGCGGGCTAGTACTGTTCGTTTTTGCCATCCTGGTCATCAAAGGAAAAAGCAGCCCATCAATGGCGTCTGAGTCAGCTATACTGCCTGAGCAGCAGCTCCAACAGGCACTGGATGCCGGTGAACCTACTGCTGTTTTTTTCCACTCCCTGACCTGTGACTCCTGTACCCAGATGATGGATGTGGTCAGCAAAGTTCATCCGGAATTCGCTGATTCGGTGGTGCTGGTGGATGTCAACGTGTCAGATACGCGCAACCACGATCTGCTGCGGGCCGAGGACATCCAGGTGATTCCTACACTGGTTCTCTATGATCGGCAGGGGCAGAGGCAGATTATCTATGGTACGGTACCTCCTGACCAGCTTCGCCAGCTGTTGAAAATACTCGCCGGATCGTAACCATGACACTTGATCCTGAAGTGCTTCAGGCTACTTCCTTGCTCGGTTATTTACTGGTTTTTCTTGGCGGAGTTGTGACCAGTGTCGGGCCATGCAATGTCGCCATGATCCCACTGGTGGTTGCCTTCGTCGGTGGTTCAACGGACCTGTCACGGGGGCGTTCCTTTGCTCTGGCAGGAACCTTTGTCCTGGGGTTATCGATCACTTATGTTCTGCTCGGACTGATCGCCGCCCTGGTAGGCGGGTTGATCGGTGGCACATCACCCGTGTGGTATTATGTCGTGGCCGCTATCTGCCTGCTGATTGGCCTGCAAATGCTCAAGATTATCGATATCCCACTGCCCATGTGGTTTGCGGGCTTGCGTGAGAAGGTAACACTGAAAGGTGTGCCCGGTGCGTTGGCCCTGGGATTGGTCTCAGGGCTGGTGGCATCCCAATGCGCAACCCCGGTCCTGGCCGCGATTGTTACCTATGTGCTGTCCAGCAAGTCAACGCTGCTGTATGGGCGCTGGCCCGCCAGTGCTCGGACAGTGTTTTGGCAGTCTGCCAGTTCTCTACTGTTACCACCGGCGCGACTTGCTCTCTCTCCATCCAATCCAGGGCAGACAGGATCATGGCGAGCTTGATGGCCTGCACATGCATCCTGCCATACAACCCTTTCAAGCGGTCATCGAGCGGTGTCTCGCGATGGGGGTCACACAGCTTGCGCAGCCGGTCGCTGTAAGCCTGCACCTGCGGCCAGCACTGGACTTCTACCCGCAGCGCTTCCGGTGATTTCCAGCTGTCGCCTTCCTGTACCGGCATGGGCAAACGTTCATACAGGATCCTTAGATCATTGGTCACCGTCTCCGGTGCCGGACGGTAAATCTCCTGTGTAGGGCGTTCGCGGTAGTCGGGTTCCGGGGTGAGCATCAAGAATCGAGGCAGCAAACCATTGTCCCAGTCTGTTGTACTGGTCGCTGCTGACAGCCCGGCAGGGGTGGTCACCCCCAGGATGGACAGCGCCGCGTTGCGGACGATGGTCAATCCGGACTGGGTGTCTTTATCGGCGTAGTCAGGACAGTCATAGAGTTCCATGATCAGGTCCTTCAACCCCACCATGTAATCCTTTTTATTGAACGCCCCAAATAATCCTGCCACCTCATCTTTGAACAGGCCGCGTTGAGCGGCAAAGGCCTGGGCCTGTGAGAGCAGTCCCTGCTGCTCATGGGTCAGATCCTTGTAGTTGCTGGGCAGTCGTCCCGACAGGGCATCCTGAAACCGCTCAGGCGAGCCGGGTGTCGGCATTAGCATGTGGGGGATGGTGTCCCGGATGACGCTCTCGGCCAGCTTGAAGGCAGTGGTCTTGCGGTAGAAGGTGGTATCGGCCACAAACATCATATACATATTCGGATAGAGCCGGATCCCCCAGGGGGCTTCCACCACAAGTCGCCTCGCGATGGCAACAGACAGCAGCCAGATGCCAGATGCTTGATGGAAGATGACCGGTGTCTGGTTACCCGCTGCCGATGCCCAGCTGGTGTACTGGCTGAGCCAGTCCGGCAGGCCAATCTCACCAATGGATGGAAGTCCTTCATCCGGGGGCGGCAGATCCGGCTCAATAACCTGGATTTCTTCGACAGTCTGAGGAACTGTGATTGCAGCACCATTGTCTGCAGAAGGCATTCTCTGCCCCTGCGGGCTTTCTGCTTGATACATCAAACCACCATGATCATCCGGGTTGATATCGAGCACCTCACAGATGTCCTTGGTCAGGATCGAGCTACACCTATAACAGTACCCATACCCTGATTCGGTGTTGAAACCAAAGCTTGGATTGCGGTCTCCGTTCTTATGCCGCTCCGGGTAGATGCACGAGCAGTTGATCCACTCACCACGTTCTTTGTGGCGCTGTCCGCGCAGCGTATCGACAATCGCGTTGATGAGAGCCGGATTGACCTCGCCACTGCCCATCGAATGGTTGCGCGGTGGTCGCCAGTTAGGACGAGTTGGTTCACCGGCCTTGAAGGATTCGATCCAGCGTACCAGCTCTTGAAGGCCAGCAATTCGCAGGATATCGATCGGCTTCTCAACCAAGTATCGATTTTCGGTTACAGGGTGGATACTGGGCGCGGCGGCAACGTAGGTGCCATCCGAGCGCAGTTCGATATGGCCGATGGGTGTGTCGAGCGCGCGGGTGGTCGGGGGCAGGTTCTCTACATATAAGTAGACGT
>JBNKDD010000304.1:0-6956 GCA_050288085.1 Anaerolineae bacterium | reverse complement strand
TTTAAACCCCCCATCGCTGCTCGCACTACCGTGCTCGGTGCGATTCGCCCCCCTTTGCGAAGGGGGGCAGATACCGCTTTAGCGGTAACGGGGGGTTAAATCAGGCAGAAAACCCAAAATGTCAACAGAACTATAAGTTACATATCATCAAAACTCACCGGCAGCGCTATTTGACTCCTATCGTACACAGGCAGGCCACCGGCTCCATTTCCTTGAGGAACATCTCAATCTGTTTGAATCCGGCCTTCTGCAACCGGGCGGCAAAAGGCTCGCCGAACCGGTGAATTTGCTCTTCCGGGGCATCTGCCAACCAACGCGGCTGCTCAGCGATCAATACCTGCCCGCCGGGCTTGAGGACACGTTTTATCTCTGCTGCCCCTTGAGCCTGATCGGGCCAGAGATGCATTGAGTTGATCGCAAAAGCCCGGTCAAAGTGATTATCCGGGTAGGGCAGGTCTAAGGCCGATCCGTATTGAAGTTCTACTCGCCCTTCCCGGATGGCAGCAGCATTGCGTTTGCTGGCCTGTTTCACCATTATATCACTGGCGTCTACCCCGGCGATCAGACCGGCGTTGGTGCGTTCGGCGATCTGTTGAATGGCTACACCGGGGCCAAACCCGATCTCCAATATGCTCTCGCCGGGCTTCACATTAAGCATTGATACGACCCAGTTGACTCTTTCCTGGGTCATGCGGGCCATCAGCCGTCCGATGACGCTCCCCATTATGCCCCTGGGGTTCCCAAAATTTGACTTGATAGTCGCTTTTAACAAATTCTATCCTCCACTGTTTGTTCCCACTTTCCTATTCTCATTATCCCTTAACTCTGTGAAAAAGTTGTGAAGATTGGATAGAAAGTCATTGAATTTGCTGTAAGTAAGATCGCACCCACCGATACCATCAATAAGTAACATCGCCATCTCTTAAATTGCACGAGGGAGTCATTCAAATGAAGCGTGTCTATCCGGTTATCCTGGCGGCTGCTGCCCTGCTGCTGATCGGCTGTGGGGGTAAAAGTGCTGTACCTGCCACACCCACACCCACACCTACACCACCACCCACGCCGTTCACCGAATCGTCAACGGAGCGGATCATCTGGCATGACTGGGAGCCGGATACCTTTGCCCTGGCTAAAGCCGAGAGTAAGCCGATCTTACTTGACCTGACCGCTGTCTGGTGTCATTGGTGTCATGTAATGGACGAAACGACCTACAGCGACCCGGAAGTGATCGAGCTGATTAATTCCCAGTTCATCGCCATCCGGGTGGATACCGACCAACGGCCTGACATCCAATCTCGCTACCTGATGGGCGGTTGGCCGACGACCGCTTTCCTCACGCCTGAAGGGGATGTCATCGCCGGGGGAACTTATGTCCCACCGGAGAACATGGTCCCGCTGCTCAAAGAAGTGAGCCTTCATTACTTCACAAACGCCGATACGATTCACGAGGAGGGTATCCAGGCCCGGCAAACCATCCAGGCGGAGCTCAACAGCCGTGAACCGGCTCCCGGCATTCCCGACGATTCGATGCAGCTGACTCTCAACTGGCTGGAAACCGAATATGACCCGGTTAACGGTGGGTTTGGGGAGACTCCCAAATACCGCGTTCCGGGGGCAGTCGCTCTCATCTTCCGCCACACATCTGTTACCGATAGTGACGAGTGGGAGAAAATAGCGCTGCACAGCCTGGCCGGATTACAAAACCTGGTAGACCCGGTCTGGGGCGGGGTGTATCGCTATTCCGTTTCCGCCGACTGGCAGACTCCCCATTATGAGAAAATGCTGGCCGATAACGCGGAGGCGCTGGGTGATTATTTAGAGGCGTATCAGGCCACCGGTGATAAGGATTACCGGGCGACGGCTGAAGGAATCATGAATTATGTCGAAACTTTCCTCTGGGACCCATCCGGCGGATTCTATGGCAGCCAGGACGCCGATCTGTTTGCGGCGGACACCCACCAGATTCTGATAACCGGTGAAGAATACTTCCAACTGTCCGATAAAGACCGGCGTGAATGGGGTGTTCCCCACGTAGACCAGACCTTTTACACTGAGGCCAACGGACAGATGATCGCAGCGGCGCTGAAAGCGGCAGCCGTATTGGATGAGCCTCGCTATCAGGAGATGGCATTGTTGGCTCTCGACCGGATATGGGAGGAGGGACGCGGCCCGGATGGTCAATTGTGGCACAGCTTGAGCGTGGATGAGTCTGGTAAACTGGTTAGCAGTCCGCCTGCAACACTGGGCGACCAGGCGTATTTTGGGTTGGCTCTGCTGGCTGCTTACAGTGCGACCGGCCAGCGTGATTATCTCGACCGGGCCGAAGTACTGGCTGCTTATATCATGGATGCCTACTATAACCCGGATAATCAGGGGTTCTATGATCTGCCGGAGAACCCGGACGCCGTTGGTGCATTGGGGGTCCGGGCCACCTTGTGTGAAGGCAACAACATTGCGGTGGCTAACCTGTTCACGCTCCTGTACCGGATGACCGCCGATTCTTCCTATCGGGATATCGCCGAGGGAGCCTTGCGTTTGTGCGTGCTTCCGGATGGCAGCTCGCCCAATTATGCGTTGGCCGTTGAAGACTTTGCTGCTTATCCCCTGACTGTGGTCGTTGTCGGCACCCCCGGCGATCAGACAACGGTTGAACTCCTGGCAACCGCCAATCAATTCTATCTGCCGGGCAAAGTGGTGATCCCGCTTGATCTATCGGTGGGGCCACCGGCTCTGGGTGATTTCACCTATCCGCCGGACAAGATCGCGATCTATGCCTGCATGGATCAACGCTGCTCACTGCCGGTCACCGAACCGGATGAACTGGCCGAACAGGTTGATTGGCTGTTGAACGGCTAAATCTGGGTCGTCGTTGACCAAAAGTGATTATAAGCAGACTCAAGCATTAGATACCAAAGCGACGGTACACGATAAATCTCACCAGATTGATATGCCCACGCTTCCCAGTCGCCGTAAGAGGTTTTGACTCTGGGATTCAGCAGGATACATTCATTGCCATCGGATTCACCAATCAGCAGTGTGGAGTGAAAATGATCTTCCGGTACATCCCAATACCACTGACCTTTAGCCTTGTGGTCTACACTAAAAGAATTTTTCCAGGTCGCTATCCGATCATCTCTTGCAAACCATTTAATCTCCTCGATGGTGAGTAAATCAACAAACATAAGTGGATAGTTATTAAATCCACGCCAACCGTTTGTGAGAGCCAATAATTGTCGATAATCTGGTGGGAGCTGTATACCCAGACGTTTTTCTGCATCTGTGATTTGTTCCTCAGTTGCTCCTTTATAACCTAACCAGAGCGTCTTACGAATCGTTGCGGCTGCTTTACCAAAATATTCGAAATCTTCTTCTTTAGCAGAACTCAATGAGGTCTTACTAACATTTATTAAAAGCTCTTTCCAGATAGCAGTATAAGGAACCATATCTAGAACCCCCTGGTGGATGTTATTTCTAACGAGACTTTTACTTCAGTATATCTGGATATAGATAAAAAAAGAGAGGCGACCGCCGGTTATGTCGGACGGTCGCCCAGGGGGTATGTTGGGTGTGAAATTACACCTTTTGTTTGGATGGTGCACCTTTGTCTCGGTCGGCAGGTGAGGATGGTTCGTCTTCCTCATAGTACCAATCCCAGCCCCACCATCCGGGGTAGTGATAAGGGCGGCCACCTTTACGCGGGCCGGGGCCGTGATGCCGCCAGGCATGGTGATGTGACCTTTTGCCCAGCATCATCAGCCCGAACATGATCAGCCCGATCCCGAACATCACCGGAGCAAACCCAAACCCGACCGGGCGGAAATGCCCCATTGGGTAGTGCGGCCCGACGACTGCGCCGTCCATGCCACCTGCGGCCATCATATAGCCCTGTGCTACCCCGGCGCGGAACAGCGCCATTGCACAGATGAACAACAGTCCAAACGCCAGAAACCTGATACCAAACCTTCTACGATACATGTGTTGAATACCTCCTCATTCGCTTGATTTGCTTCACTGACCTCAGTATCCCGCAAACCTGTGAAGAAATTATGAAGAGGTATGGGAAGGGTGGTGAAATATCGGCTACTCGTGCGGATAGACGTAATCCATCCACCAATCGGGGAAGGTTGTTAGCGGTAGGGGTTCGCTGCCCTCTGCCATATTGATGATCATCGGGTTTAACTCTGCATCAAGAAAGGCGATCCGCCCCCCGGCTGGATCAAAATCATATTCGGAGAAGTAGCCTTCAAGGGTCTGGTAGGTATCCGTGAACAGCATCCAACTCTGGCTGCCATCGCGGGAGACTACCCACAGTTGACGCTCCTGCGGCATGGTGTCACTACCACACTGCTCCGGGACGGCGAAAACGATCCATTCGCCATCAGGCGACCAGTGGGGATTGGAAATACAGTGAGGCTGTCCGGGATCGAAGAGATATTGTTTCTCGGTTCCGTCAACCTTCATGATCCCCAGTTTGCCGTTGCTGTGAAAGGCCAGCCAGTCATCCGGGCCCCAATCAGGTTCGACATCGTTGCCGATGCCATCCAACTGGGTCAGCCCGCTGCCGTCCCGGTTGACAATGTACATCTTTGTATTCTTACCCAGGTCTTCACCGGGAGCTCCCGCCGAGAAAATGATCTGTGTACCGTCGTAGCTCCAACCGGGATTGCCCATGACCAGATCACTGTCTTCCAGAATTTGCGCTTTTAGACTGGAGCCGCCTGATTCCTCACGTATGCAGATGCCATCGCCATAACCATCCCACTCGCACAGGCCGATCCGCTCTGTGCCAATCGGAGACACTCCCGGTGAAACAGGTACTCCTGGCTCAGCCGCCGTTGTCGCAGGTATGTTATCAGCGGCTTCTACAGTCTGATCACCCTTATCTCCGCGCAGCCCAAAGAACAGCGCCCCGGCAATCACACCGATCCCCACCAGGGCGATCACCGGCCACAGCCAGACTGGGAGGCCGCTCTGTTTCGCGCTCGCCGCCGCCGTGATCTGATCCCCTGGCAGCATGTCAACTGTCGGCGAGTCGGGATGCGCCGGTTGGATACCTACCGGTTCGCCTGCTGGTTGGGTTGGGGTGGGATAGTCATCGACCGGGATTCCGACCAGGGCCTGCTCAAAGGCTTCGGCCATCGCCGTGCAGGTGGGGAACCGATCCTCTGGATTGCGGGCCAGCGCTTTAAATAACACGCTCTCTACCGCTTCCGGTAGATCGGCGCGGAATGTGCTTGGTGGCGGTAAGGGGGCGGTCAACTGCATGTGGATCAGGGCGATGGGTGTTTCTGCCTGGAAGGGCGTCCGCCCGGTGACCATCTCATACAGGACGATCCCCAGCGAATACTGATCGGTTGCTTCGGTCAGATCGGCTCCGCCCTGGCACTGTTCCGGGGACATATAAGCCGGTGTGCCGAGGAAGGCCCCGCCGGTCAGATCGACTGTTGGTTCGACCATCTTGGCGATCCCAAAATCGGTCAGGTAGGCATTGCCCTCTTCATCGAGCAGTACATTGGAGGGCTTCACATCCCGGTGAAGTACGCCGTTCTGGTGAGCATAATCCAGCGCGGCGGCGATCTGTTTGAGGATGTGGCTGACGTTGTGCAGCTTCAGCAGCCCCTCGGCTTTGATCTTGTCCGTCAGCGTTCCGGCGGGCATATAGCGCATGACCAGGTAGGTAATCCCCTCATCTTCGCCATAGGTGAAGATCGGCAGGATGTGGAAATGCTCTAATTTAGCTAATGCCCGCGCCTCGCGCTCGAAGCGTTTGTGGAATTTATCATCCTGCGTGTACATCTGGGGAAGGATTTTGAGTGCTACATAGCGATCTGTTGCTGCTTCATAAGCCTTGTAGACGGTTGCCATACCGCCCATGCCGATTTGCTCAACGATGCGATAATTACCGACTTGCCGCCCCTTCATGGTGAGGTCTCCCAGTGTGAAAAGGTTGGTTTCTGCACCTATTATACAACAGAGGTGAAACCGGCGATCCACATTGGCAGTTGTTATTCGAAAACGATATGATGAAGATACGCTTACAGGTAACACTCAGTTGATTTTGTCTTGTCTTAAGATGTAGCGGAACCCATGTTATGAGGAAGTTTGTGTGTGAACCTGGTACAGAATTTTCTGGAGCGGCCTTGATGGGTATCGTCAAGAGCGTGATGTCTGCCGAATATCTCCCATTGATAAAAAAGTATGGTTATCACGACCTCAACCCTGCCGGATGGTATCCACTGCAAGTTTTTCTTGATTTTCTGAGTGAGTTGTTCAAGATGCCTAACCAGACATTAAATCTGGTTGCTATCGGCATGAGTATTGCCGAGACGGCACTCATGCCCCCCGAATTAAAAAATCCTACTTTTGCAGAGATGGTTGAGGGCTGGAACGCGCATTATCAGGCCAATTTTCGGAACGGTGATGTAGGCCGCAAAACGACAATTAAGCTGGGTGACCAACACTACAAGGTCATAAATGAAGGCACAAAGATGCCGGACGATATGGAATATGGTGTACTGTATGGTTTTGCCCGGCGTTTTTTGCCGCCCGATACACAGTTTGAGATCTGGTTCGACGAAGATGTGTCGAATATGGATAATGGCGGCCAGCAGACGGTGCTTCATGTCAGTTGGGAAGCATCATAGTAAGGCAGATACACCGGCAATTTAATTTGGCCTCTGTACCTGCCTACTTGATTCGGAAAGCGAACCCTATCAACAAAGCTCATTCTAAGCCTGATTGGCTGTGTAGGTTTCGTCTAATATTGTTTGTTGGCGTTTGTTTTCGGCTTCAACCTGCTGTTCAGCTTTGGCGATTAAGGCATCAAGTTCGTCAATTACCCAGATTTCTCCCCCCCAGCAGAGCTTCTTTTTCTTCACGTCGAATTTGCCCTCTTCTGCCTTCTCAATTGCCTCCCGATAGTGCCCATCAGCATATAGGATGGCCGCGTCTGCCCT
>JBNKDD010000303.1:0-6970 GCA_050288085.1 Anaerolineae bacterium | reverse complement strand
TGATGGGTAAAGCCTGGCAAACCCTGCCCGCCCGCGGTTATTACGATCATCGCGGGGAATTGTGGGGCAGTATCACCCAGGCATTCGACAGCCTCCGCGCCGATTACGACCTCGTGATCTGTGAGGGCGCGGGCAGCCCGGTTGAACTGAACCTTAAGCCGGGTGACATGGTCAATATGGCGATGGCCGTTTATGCCAACGCTCCCGTGCTGCTGGCCGGTGATATCGACCGGGGCGGCATCTTTGCCCAACTGCTTGGTACGCTCTGGCTGCTCGAACCGGAAGAGCGCGAGTTGGTCAAAGGGCTGATTGTCAATAAGTTCCGGGGCGACCTGTCGCTGTTCGCGGATGGGGTCAGGATGATCGAGGAGCGGGGCGGCGTACCCGTCCTGGGTGTGATCCCCTACGTGCGTCATCACATCCCGGAGGAGGACGCCGTCGCCATCGAGGCGCAAAACTTCCGCCTGGAATCGACCGGGCAGATTGACATCGTGGTGATCCGCATCCCGCGCATCGCCAACTTTGACGACTTCGACCCGCTCAAGGCCGAGCCGGGTGTCAGTGTCCGCTACGTTGACTCGCCCCAGGAGATGGGCCGCCCGGATGCCATCATCATACCCGGCACCAAAAGCACCATGTCCGATCTCAGTTGGATTCGCGATCAGGGGTTGGACAAGGCCATCCAGAATTATGCCCAGACCGGCGGCGCGGTGGTCGGAATCTGTGGCGGCTACCAGATGATCGGCACGCTGGTTCGCGATCCCGATCACGTCGAATCCCCCCTCGATGAAGCTCCGGCGCTCGACCTGCTCCCGATAGAAACCACCTTCCAGGGGGATAAGGCCACCCATCAGGCCGAAGCCGTGATCCAATCAGGGGACGGTTGGTTGGCCGGGTTGGAAGGCCAGACCGTGACCGGCTACGAGATTCACATGGGGCGCACTCAGGGAGCAGAGGTTGTCCCTTGGCTGGAAATCACCCAACGCAGCCGCCAATCGGTGGCCGTGCTGGATGGGGCGATCAGCCCGGATGGGCGGGTGTGGGGCTGTTATCTACACGGCCTGTTTGAAAACGAATCTCTGCGCCGCGCCTGGTTGAAATCGCTGGGCTGGGAAGCCACGGTCACCTCGTCGATCAGCCTGGACACAGCCTTTGACCGGCTGGCGGACGTGATCGAAGAGTCGCTGGATATGGCGGCGCTCGAAGCGATCATCGGGCTGTGACATCAGTTTAGTCCACTACATGAATTAGTTTGTAGAACTCATCCCGATGTTTCTTAAAATACTCGGCAATGATATCGTGAAACGCATCATCATCGTAATATGGCTGATCAAGCGAATAGAGCAGCTCTCTACCTTTTTTCCCAGAATCTTTGACCTGTTTATCACGTGTCAAATGATCGGTAGATGGTATTCCATTTGGGAATACAGTCAAAGCTTGCTGAAAAAGCGCAGCGATATTTGTTGCACCAATTTCTTTCAGAACTTCCAAGGTCTCCAATGCATAGTCGCCCTGCGGATTGATAAAGAACTGGTGGAACCCTCCATTTTCTATTTGTGCAGTGAATTCCACTAACAATATCACTTCCCGGAATAAC
The DNA here is from genome assembly GCA_050288085.1 of Anaerolineae bacterium. Lineage (GTDB taxonomy): Bacteria > Chloroflexota > Anaerolineae > Aggregatilineales > UBA3940 > JBNKDD01. The sequence goes on along the minus strand of JBNKDD010000303.1, from coordinate 5,373 downwards.
TTTGGATAGTCTTTGAGAGCTGTACGCGGTTTCACATCGGTAGCACGATCCTCCAGTGCATACGCTATCAAATGGTAAAGCCCGAGCAATATATCATAGGAATCTTCCCAATCAAAAGCGTCGTCGATATCTTCCCTTTTCACCGCCAATGCTCCCCTTCCCGTACATACTTCATTTAACCCTACTCTTAGTATGTTGGCCTACACGATCGGTTGGATTTTCTTTGCAAGTCTACGGTGTTATGGTACTCCTGGCAACCTCGTCAATCAGCCTGGATACAGCCTTTGACCGGCTGGCGGACGTGATCGAAGAGTCGCTGGATATGGCCGCGCTCGAAGCGATCATTGGGCTGTAAGTGCAGATGTCCTGAGCATGGTGAATTGTCTTGAGAAGTTCCAAAAAACACAACACTCCGGCCCTCCCTGAAACCGTTCGAGCTATGCCTCATACTTGATTAACAAATATCTCAATCTGTAATATACTATCAACAAGGGGGAGGAAACTGCGGAGAAGTATAAGATGGCATCAATTGACGTAGAAAAACTAAAGGCAGATTCGATCATCATCGCACGATTCGGAGCAGATTATGACATCAAAGAGGGCATGTCCGAAACCAGAAAGGTGATCGGGAAAGCCTTCCGTGGGCAATTAAGACCAGTTTATTACATCATAAATATCTCAGCGATTAAGTTTACCTTCACCCAGCTTGTGATGACCCTGGCCGAGTTGACGGATCCCAAAAGCGGCCCTTATCGTAATCCCTTAGTGAAAGAAGTCATCTTCGTCACAGACAATGAACTGGGGAAAATGGCGGCTGACGCTCTTCAACAAGAGCAGTATGGGTCATTACAAAGCAAGCTTTTTACCTCTGAGGAAGAAGCCATCGAATATGTGCGTTCTCTGGTTGGGAAATAACGTCATCATCTGAATCTGATTGAGGAACAAACAGAGGGGGACATTTTAACCATGTCCTCTTTTGCTATCTACCAGGAAAAGCCATATCTTGATAGCAGAGCAAAGTAGTACTTTCCCTGGAAATTCGTATAATGGATGCATAAAGAGAGAAGGTAACTTCTATGAAAGTTGAACAGGCAAAAACCTTCACACTTAAACAATTGATATTCGGCGATATGCTGCTTAACTGGTTCCTGGGAATTATTTTCGCATTATTTCCGCTGCCAGCAGACAGGGTATTAGGCTACGCGCCGCTGCTGCCTCCGATGATCTACCGGGTGATTGGCCTGGGCTTTCTGCTGTTCGCTGCCTGGCAAACCTGGGTAGTCATTCAAGGCAATGTCAAGTCAGGCGGATTGATCTTTGCCGCCCTGATGGCCGAGATACCGGTTGTAATGTTAACGATCGCTTTGTTATTTATGGACTTCAAACTGCGACCGGGTTGGCGAATCGTACTCTGGATTGGTAATGTCTATATGCTGCTGCTCGGAGTCTGGTATGTGTTCGTTGCCCGCATGCTAAACAGCCAAACACGTGCTTAGAACAGGAGAAAACGATGGCAAAAAAGAAAATTCTGGTAATCGATGACGATCAAACGATCCTGGAAATGATGGATATCGCCCTACGCAAAGCCGATTTCGAAGTACTCCGGGCCTCAGATGGCGACGTTGGGCTGCGCACCTTCAAAAAGGAGATGCCCGATCTCTTGATCGTTGACATCGCCATGCCGGGCATTGATGGGTATCAGGTCATCGAACAAATTCGGGAAGCGGAAAAAGCAGGCAAGAAGGTGCCGGTAGTCGTACTAACCGCGCACGAGCAGCCGGTCATGCGGGACTACGCCGAGGAACTGGGCGCTGACCTGTACCTGGTCAAACCGATCAAACCGATTGACCTGGTGGAAAAGATCGTCAAGCTGCTGGCAAGTTGAAATCCTCCCACATTTGATTTAATATCCTGTCCGGCTTTCTTCTCAGGATATGGAGGATAACATTTGTCGACTATTCCCTCACCGCCGCTTACTTTCTGGCAGGGCTTGCGGTATTGTCATGATCCGCGCCGAGTCCGGTTTCATTTTCAACAGGTGAGTTTAGCTGAGTCTCTGGCTGAACGACTGATCGGGACCGATATTAATATCGTTCGGACAACGATTCTCGAAATTCTGGAAGATGAACCCTTCTGGCAAACCATTATGGAGCGACACCTGACCATAACCGGTTATGAACCACGCGGCCTGGATTATATGTACCTGCACAAAGATGCCGGGAGTCGCTATTTTCATAACATTGTCCAGTACATGTTGGTCAGGTTATTTAAACCTGAGGTTATGATCGAAACCGGCGGAACCCCAGGGAACTCCTCGGCCTTAATCCTGCGAGCAATGGATCGCAACGGCACAGGCATCCTCCATACTATCGACCTCCCTCCGGCTGAACCCTTAGGCGATTACACCGATGGTTTATGGTTCCATGCCGGGATGCCGGAAGGCAAGAGCTCCGGGTGGATCGTACCTGACGACCTCCGACCGCGTCACAAACAACACCTGGGCGATGCGAAGGAACTGCTGCCCGGCTTGCTGGATTCACTCGGCTCCATCGATATTTTCCTTCATGACAGCGATCACAGTCAGGAACACATGACCTGGGAATACGAGATGGCCTGGGCACACCTCCGGCCCGGCGGCCTGTTGTTGTCAGATGATATCTTTGCCAATACGGCATGGGAAGACTTCACCAAGCAACAGGGCCTTCCGGCCTATCATACAGGTGGCCTCGGTGCAACCCGAAAGCCTGCCTGATCCGATCAGGAGTAGTCAGCTACCGGCTATGTATGCGGTGCTGACCTATCGCTAAGTTGAAATCCTACCCCTTTTGATTTATCATCCTGCCTGGATTCTAACAACAGGATGTGGAGATTTTTCATTTGCTAACCATTCCCCCTCCCCCACTTACTTTCTGGCAGGGTTTACGGTATTGTCATGATCCTCGTCTGGTTCGTTACCATATGCAGCACGTCAGGCAGGGTGAATCACTGGTGATGGCTTTAAGCCAACAAGATTGCCATTCAGTCCAGACTACTTTGCGTGAGCTATGGGCCGACACCGAATTTTTTCCCCAGTTTTTAGAGCGTTACCAGGAAGTTATTGGGCGAGAACCGCGTGGTTCAGACTTCATGTATCTTACCCGAATTGAAGCGGCTTTCCCCTTTCGAGTTGTGACAGAGGAAGCTGGTAGTCTATACTTTCATGGCCTCATTCATTATGCTTTGATCCGGTTGCTGCAACCGGAGATCGTGGTTGAAACCGGCGGCACACCGGGCAACTCCTCCGCTTTTATTCTCTGCGCCCTGGAACGCAATCAGCACGGCGTATTGCACACCATTGACTTACCACCATCTGAAACCATTGGCGATTATGCCGGGCATGGCGGGTGGCTTCACGAGGGTATGCCTCCCGGCCAGACGTCGGGTTGGGCCGTCCCGGATTACTTGAAACATCGTCACGTCCAGCACCTGGGCGATGCAAAAGAACTCCTCCCACGGGTATTAGATTCACTTGGAACCATTGACATATTTCTCCACGACAGCGACCACAGTTATGAGCACATGGCCTGGGAATTTAAAACAGCCTGGCCTCACATCCGGCCCGGCGGGCTGCTGCTGTCGGACGATATCGACACTAATTTGGCCTGGGAGGAATTTACAGCGCAGCAGGGTGTTCACGCTTACCGTACGGGTAACCTCGGCATAACCCGTAAACCGACCTGATCTGCTCACACTTCATGACCAATAATCAACCCAATGTAGCTAACCGGGCTGTCCGAAGCGCTGCATATTACACCATCGCCGGTTATGCCATGCAGGTGATCGGCCTGTTAACCACGCCGATCTTAACCCGCCTGCTGACCCCAGAGCAGTTTGGTGCATACGGCCTGGCGCTGACCCTGGTTATGTTCTTCACACGGGTCAAGCTGTGGGGCCTGAACTCTTTCATCATCGCCGACCCTGATCCAGACGATCTCCAGATTTCGACCCAGTTCTGGTTGAGCACTTTATTCAGCGTGGGCGTGCTGATCCTGGTGATCATAGCACAGCCGATCCTACGGCTGGTCTATGATTCACAGGTCCTGCTGATGACCCTGATCATCGCGGCCTTTGCGATCCTTGAGCAAGAAGGAGTAGCCTCCACGCCGGAAAACATGCTGGCCCGCGAACTGCGCTACGGATCGATCTCCATCCTCCAAACCCTGTCAACGCTGCTGGGGATACTCACCAGCCTGGGATTCGCCTTCTGGGGATCAAAAGACTGGGCATTGGTCAGCGGCTACGCAGTCAAGGCTACATCGTATTGTATCGGGGTGTGGATTCTGGCTCCGCGCCGCCCCCGGCTGATGTTCTCTTTTGAGCGAGCCCGCGCTTTACTTGAGCAGGGCCGCCACATGCTGATCGGTGCGTTGGGTAGTTTTCTGGCCTTTCTGTATGATGACTTTGCCGTCGGGACTTTCATCAACAAAACGACGCTCGGTCTATATCGCAAATCCTATGACCTGTCGCTGGTGCCAATGTCCACCGTTGGCGGGATACTCGGTGTTGCCGGGGCCACCTACTCCCGCACTGCACACGATCGGAAGGCCCTTTCTGAAGCAGTGAGTTTTGTCTATGAAGCGGTCGCCCTGATCGCCCTGCCCGCCTCGATTGGGCTGGCCCTGATTGCCCCAGAATTCGTCCCCCTTTACCTGGGCGAAGAGTGGGTCGGAGCGGTGCCAATGGTTCGAATACTGCTGCTCTATTCGCTGTTTCGTCCCCTGGCCGACAGCACAGGCGGTTTGGCCCCGGTACTTGAAAGGGTAAAGGTAGTGCGCAAGTTCGGGATCGTGATGTCGGTGGTGATGCTGATATCCTGCACCTCGCTGACCCTGCTGTGGGGCGCAAACGGGGCGGCTCTTAGCGCCGGGCTGACCATCGTGGTCGGCTTTTACATCCTCTGGAAAGGGTTGGTCAAACCCTTTGTCGATATCGACTATAAAAATGTGTTCGGGCCGCCGATTGCCGGGGCGCTGCTGGGAAGTTTGCTGGTCTGGCTTGCCATGCAATGGTGGCAGCCAGTCGGGCGCATCCCGCTGATGCTTTACAAAGGGGGCATATTCTCGATTATCTATGCCCTGACCCTGCTGGCCCTCAGCCGGGACAAGTTGTTCGCCCGCCTCAACCGCCTGTGGACAGCAGTCTTTGGAGCGCGATCACAACCCACTTCTCCTGAATCTGAAGCCTGATTGAACCGCAACCGCAACCCTGGCTTGGGGTTTGCCGCGCACGATATTGACCGAGTGGAGTTCTTTATGGAGCACGGACAGTTGCGCGCACGCCTGCGCCTCAATGTGCTGGGGTTATTTGGCGCCGGGTCCCCACTGCCTGCGTTTT
>JBNKDD010000302.1:0-6992 GCA_050288085.1 Anaerolineae bacterium | reverse complement strand
GAGTTTTTACCGGTCAAGACACCCGAAGAAGAAGCAGTCCTGTTGGCCGAAAACGTCGTCCCCGAATCTAAACTGCACCTCGCCGCCAACAAGTTTTACGACCTCAAAGAGAGACACGAAGAAATCACCCGCGACCTGGAAAAAGCCTATATCACTATCAGTGACCGCGACAGGAAGATTGCGGACCTGCGGGAGGAACGTGGGCGAATACGAGGGATAATGATCGGGGTCGCCATTGCCGCCGCAGGTATCCTGATCATCGCTGTCCTAGTCGTGATCAGCCTAATCTCTCTGATCATGCGCCTGCTGCCCTGAGCCGTTCTAAGCCCAAAGGGGAACGTAAAAACCTAAAGTAGCGCTTAAACACCCGCTGGAGACCTATAGAAGTAGTAAAATGAACCAACCTGCTCTAGAAAAACACGAGTCCTCACTCATCAAGGTCAAACCCGGTAACTGGGATCGCCTCAACACCACCGAGCTATTCGAATCAGACAATGCCCTTGGCATCCCCGCCATGTATCACACTCCGACCAGCGCCATCCCAGATTACCTACTGCCCTACCGCACCCGCCTCCGGCGTAAGAATGTCGATCTCAAGCAAGTCGGCGTGCACTTCTGGCTGGACGACCACCGCTTCGAAAGCACCTGGAACCATCCCCTCAAAGCCCTCGAATCGCTCAAGCAATACAAGGTTGCGCTCACCCCTGATTTCAGCATCTACCGCGACTGGCCCCAGGCAGTCAACCAGTTCAACGTCTATCGCCGCCGCTGGTTAGGCTGCTTCTGGCAGCGCCACCAATTCCTGGTCATTCCGACCGTCTCCTGGGGGCTGCCTGATACCTGGGACTATTGTTTCCTGGGTCTACCACCACACAGCGTCTTGGGAATTTCCACCATAGGCTCCAACCTCAAAGATCCTATTCAAGTCAATCATTTCACCGCCGGATTCAAAGAAATGATCATGCGTTTACAGCCTGCTGCGCTCGTTGTTCATGGCAGGCTGCCTGAAGCACTCCACGCCCTAACCAGCGCCGAGGTACATGAATATCCCAGCCAGATGTATCCCAAGGAGGGCGAACGCCCCGACCAACTGCAACCGAGAAAACACTATGTCCTCTGACAAAGCCACCCGTTACGCACCAAAACCCCCACCTGGCATGAGCCTGGCCGACGAACCACCACGAGGGCCGGAGCCACCACTGCCCGAACCCGGTTCCTACAAGTACGAGGTGCTCAGCAGCTATGACCCAGACACCGGCACACACTATCCGCTGCTGGATGGCCTGAACCGCCACTGGTACATCATCACCCAGGAACTGGACCAACTCGACGAGGCAATTAACCCCCACTTCACCTTCGGGCTGCCCGAACCCACCCTGCAAATTGTGCACGACGATGGTGTAACCAGCCTGTATGTGGATGGCCTGACCCAGGAGGAGTTCTGCCAGCGAACCGGGCTGCGCCTGCATCCGGAGGTCAAAGGTCCACTTGTGATGTCCAAACGTCTGTCGCGGGTGCTCCGACCCTATTTCCTATCCGACTCCTTTGACCCCGAATCGGTCAAAATCGCCTACATGGACGAATTTGACTATGCCAACTATTCCACCGTTGACCCCACCGCCGGCCCCAAGGTATGGGATGGTGCTGGGGTGGTCAGCCGGCGGATGCTCAAACGGATGCTGATCGACGAAGAAAACATGTCCCCGGCCAAAGCTGCCCGGCTGCGCCGCGAACTGGCCCGCACCGACCGGGTGGAATTCACCATCATGACCGACCGAGGACAGGACAAAGGCCACGCGATGGTGGCCGACGAGATCGTGATTGACGGAGAGGAACATGACTTCCTGTTGCCCCAGGACACCAAGCGGGAGATCAGCCTCCACAGCGGCCAGACCTGGGTAGGTTTCGACTTCGTACATGGCAAGGACCACATGCGGATCGACATCCAGTCGGCCATCGACCTGCACCCATTTTTCAATCATGAGCAATACGCCGAATGGCTGCATGACGCCGGCGAAGTCTTCAGCCGGGCGGTCGAGAGCGGCGACGTGGTAGCGGCCATGGCTCGGGTTGATAAACACGACTCGTTGGATGATATTGAGAGCTACGGCACCCGCCTGTTCTTCGCTTCCGGCGGCCACCCGATGCACTTCCGCCACCACGCCAAATCGCTGATGAACCAGCGAATCAATCAGCTCAACACCGGTGCGATGCACAAGCACCGGATCGACATCCCCGGCGGGCGGTATTACGTCATGCCCCAGGCAGTCGGAGAAGCCTGCGGTTATGAAGGAATAGCAGTCGAACCCGGCGAAGTCCAGATTGACCACCAACGCGGCACCGCCTGGGTCAACGACGAGGACTGGCTATCGCTGCCTGACAGCCCTGACGAAAGTGGCATTGCGGCCATCCTGGGTGGAGCCGACCACGACGATGCCCTGTGGATGCACGTGTTCGACGATTACGATGGCGACCAGAAGGTGCTGGCCTGGCGCTCACCCAACCAACTGGGGGAATACGTTGTCCTGAAACCCACCGCGAACAGCAACCTACCTACCTGGGAAACCGCCGATGGCGAGATCATCACCAGTGTACCGGGCGACAGCCGGACACTACCCACCCGGATCGACCACCGCCAGATCACATACACCCAGCGGGTCGACCATGACAATACGGTCAGCACCATGGAAGAAGCCATCCAGCGGGTCCAGGCCAACAGCGGCGCTCTGGGGATGACCTGCAATACCCTGATGGTGACTAAAGCAGTCTACGGCGACCTGCCGGAAGAGATGCCTGCCCCCCTGGAGGACATCATCGACGCCCAGGTCAAGACCGGGGCCGATACCAGCCATATCGTGCAGTGGAACTACGATTACATCCGGCGGCTACTGGAATCGGGTACACCCGTCCCCAAACTGCTGATCGGTGACCCTGACCAAGAAATCAAAAAACGCCTGTCCATCGACTACAGCGACCGAGACAATCTGCCCCCGCTGCCCAGAGCCAGCAGCGACCACTGGCTCGACCATACAGTAGATGCTGTACTGGCCCATGTCGCCCAGTTCGAGGAAAAACGGGATACCCTAATGGCACAGGCAATTCCGCCCCGACAAGTCTTTGACAGCGTCTTTGATGACCCGGAAGCTATCGAGTTAGGCAAAGACTTCAACAGCACCTACACCCGCATCCTACGCACCAGCCATAACGACTACGACCGAGCGCGGGAGGAATGCGAAGCCTTCCTGGATCGCCATCCCCCAGAACGGCAAAACGCCATCTTGCGTGGGGCAATCTTCAGTAGTTACCTCCATGCCGACGAACGAGGCCACAGTCGTTCCGATGCAGCAGTCTGGCAGAAAGGCCGCATTGACCCCAAAACCAATAAACGGGGCAGGGGCGTCGAACACCGCACCATCGAGGCTCTGCGAGAGATTGGCGTGCTGGATGAGCTGGGGGAAACGAGCGAAGGACTGATGGTCTACCCAGGCGCAGTGATCGACGAAGCGCCGGTCCGCACGCTGGGCCTCCAGGATGTCTGGCTCAACTTCTACAAGACCCAATGCCGAGCACAAGGCAAAGCGGTGCCCGAAGGCAGCCGCCGGGAGCAGATGCGCCAGGTACCAAAAAAGACCAACAGAGACCTCAAAGATATCATCAAAGAACGCACTGCCACCAGCTTCCGCGACAAGATCCTCCAGGTCGCTCACAATGACGAGGGGCAGCTGGTAGCCTATAATGAATATGGCGACCTGTTCGGCACGCTCCAGCATGCCGAAGATCTTCAACCTGGCGACCGCATCCAGCTCCTCCATTCGCTGGCCGACGATGGCAACCTGCGGGCCACCTACAGCGTGCTGCCCGCCCAGGACGAGCAACCTGAATAAACGAGGAAAAGAGGATATCTCCCGATGCAAACCTACCGACTGTCCTTTTATAAAGCCTATGATGAAGAAGCCTTTGAGGAACCGCTCAGCCCGCTAAAAATTGCAATCATCTCCCCTGGCAAATCAACCAATCAGTTCAAGGGAAGTGCCCCACTGGCCGTGATCGACCTGCAAACCGATCGACTGGCCTTCGATTACCCCGACGAGATTCTGAATGGAATTGGCGACGGGGATCCTTTTGAAGGCGAACCGATCACCTCCTTTGATGGCCAACCGACCCCCAACCCCGACCCGGCCTTGACGACCTACCGGCTGGCGGTCTACACCGGCCATTACTACCAGCGGTCACAAATTGCGCTGCTCGGCCCCGGCTGGCGGCCTGAAGATGCCCACCGGTTCAAACCCCAATACCGGGTCGTCCAGGTGATCGACCTCGGCCTGGCCGAACTCCCGGTCCAGAACGCCTACACCAATGAACTACTCAATTCCATCAGCGCCAGCGAAGCCCATGACAAACGCAACCGGGAACTCGATGAGGAGACGCTGCTCACCCCGGAGCAGCTGGCCGCTATCGACCAGCACTTTAGAGATGCGGACCGTGAAATCCTGGATAATGAACTGAAGTGGACGAGCCTGCGCAACCAGAAATTGTACGGGGACACCACCGCCGACCGGCTGACCGATGCCCTGCCGGATCCCCCAGACGACTGGACATGGGGAGAAGAATAAGCCAACCTATTTCTGATTTTCTCCGGATGGCCTTTTATCACCACCGAGCATCGGTTCGAAGCCGGTGAGTTCAACCTCATCGCCGCCCCCACCGATCATCGGTGAGAAGGCCCCATGCCGGCGCTGCCATTCCTGGCTGACCCGCCTGATACGTCCCTCAAAGTCACCTGTTTCCAGTTCAAACAGCACGGTGAGCAGCCCCTGCGCTTTCTGCTGCGGGCTGATGCCGCCTGTCCGTTCCAATTCATCCCAGCGAGGCTGCACCTCTTGTTCGAGCAGGATGAGCATCATCTCAACATTCAGCCGCCAGCCCAACTTCATAATCACGCGCTCAAGATCATTTATCTGCTCTGTCCAGTAGGCATAAATGACTGCCCGGCTGATAGCGGCCCGCAGCTCCTGATCTACATGTTCGTTCATGAAGGTGATGAACTGTCCGTAAGTTTTACCTAAATAAACCGCCCGCAGCTTCTTCCGGCGGCGGTTCCGACCTCCGCTGGTTGTCCAAAAACGCGCGTAGGCAAATGGGCCTGATCCATTAACCATCTTCGCCATCAAGCTGCCTTGCAAATTAACTTTAGCCGGAGCTGGTTCAGCCCGCCGAGCATCAAGAGCATCGAAGAGCTGGTTAGCCATCCCGCGCAGTAGGATCTCATCGCTTCTCCGCAGTTTCGGAACCTCTGCCAAAATAGCGGCCAAAGTACCCCTGGCCTCTTCCGCCTCCCGCACCAGGGAAACCACCGTTCTTAATCCCTCGCCGCCCACCTCAGAGGGTAGGGTGCGGGGCGCATCCCGGTCCTCACGTAGATTCAAGTGAGCTGCCAGGATTTGCAGCTCGCGCAGGCTGAGTTCCGGCAGCTTCTCCTGAGCATAAATTAGACGAGACATGGTGTACCCTCCAACTAATTTCCGGAGTTATAAAAGATTCCCCGCCCACTCCCGGTTCGGCCCCTGAACATCTTACAGTATATTATTATATACTGTAAAAACGACGCCCCGCAAATTTATATATTACTGATATTATTACTTAACCATATGTAATCTATAACATAATATTTCCCTGCCGGATCGTGCTCCCCCCGATCCCGTCCGGGCCAGCCGCTTCAAAGGAGGTCAGCTGGAGCCGCAGCCACAACCGTTTACGGTTGCGCCTACGGCGCTTCGGAGGTGGAGTTTGGGTTGTCCCATACTCCACTCAATCGACACCATCGCCGCCCCAGCCAATCGACCTGGCCGGGCGCTCAGAAGACCCCCTGACTTTTCAATCCATTTACAAAAGGAGATCAAAACCATGACCGGATTCACCCCTGCACTCAAATACGTCGGGAGCCTCTCGCAAGTCGGCAAAACACAGATTTTTGGAGCGGCCTTCCACCGGCCCGAAGACAGTGAGTACGACAACCTGGTCTACCTCGAAGCCGCCGGCCCGCCCACCTCGATCGAAGCAGTCTGGGCTGCCCTGGCCAACAAGAAAACCCTGACCTTTGTGCCCGAAAACGGGCAGGGGGGAAGGGGTAACCGCTACCTGGGTCACCGCGGCCTGGAGGAATCGCCCACTTTCCTACGCTACCAGCAGCGCCTGCCGAACCTCCAGGTCGACCACATGACACTGCTCGACCGGCGCTTCGAGGCCCTCGATGACGAGAGCGGCCTGTGTTTCCTATTTGATGAGCCAGGCCTGCCCCTCAAACTAACCGCCATCCTGCGCCAGGTCATCTCGGTTGCCATCTTCCCAGAGTGGTCGGAACGGTTGGTGGCGATTGGCCAACAGAAACGACTGATCGTCCCGCTGCCTATCCTGGGGCAGCAGGGCATCTACCAGGTCAGCCTGAACCCGGAACGCTGGGAATACCAGATTGCCCAGCGGGTGGGGAAAGGCGAACTGGACTGGCCGGGGGACGATACCCCCCTCCAGCCGCTGAGCGAGATCCCCGACCCGGTCGCCGTTACCGGCACCGAAATAACCAATATACAGAATGAACAGCCGGTGATTTCCCAAACTATGCTGGACAGACGCCGCGGCCACCAACTGCTGCCGGCCTCGATCCGGAAACAACTGCCCAGACTCTACGGGCAGGAAAAGCTGCCGGTCGAGGAGAAGAAGGTCTATGTCAAGTTCTTCTGTGGCAGCTTCACCTGGTACGCGATGGAGTTTGATCCGGAAGCCGAACGCTTCTTTGGCTGGGTGGAAAACGAAGCCGACCCAATGCTGTCCGAATACGGCTATTTCACCCTGGAAGAACTGAACAGCATCCAGATGCCGGTCACGATCCGGCCTGCCAAAGATCCAACCAGGGTCGCGCAATTCCACCAGCCGGTCGAACGCGACCTGCACTTCAGCCCCAAGCGGCTGATCGACTGCCCAATCTCATTACGTGT
>JBNKDD010000301.1:0-7055 GCA_050288085.1 Anaerolineae bacterium | reverse complement strand
TATGACTGGATTCCTGGCGAGCAGGTGCTCGATCTTCATGCCATTTTCCTGCCACCTGAAATTTATGGCAGCGATGAATCATATGCGGTCTACGTGGGTCTGTATGATGCCGACACCGCCGAGCGACTGCCGGTCGATGGTGGGGGGGACAGTGTCTTGATCGGGCAATTCTGGATCGGGGACTGAAAGTCGGCGGCAAATCGTCCATTGCCAGCGAGGGAAGGCTTTGCTAAACTCCGCCCTCGATATGAAACTGACACCAAGGAGAAACCTGTGCGAATTCCACGCGCTTTAACTGTGGCAATCAGCCTTGCCGGTGTGCTGATCTTATTGGCGGTCGGCTATCTCGTGACCCGTCCAACCGGATCGGTGATCGCCGAAGCCGATTTCGGCCTGGGCACGATCAGCCCAAATGCTGACGGGGTCGATGACTTAACCCAGATTACCTACCGGCTCCGGCGCGAATCGCTGCTGTCGATATATTTTGAGGATGAAGACGGTAACCGTTACAACTTCCGCGATGAGCAGCTTCGGACAAAGGGCCAGTATCAGGTTTTGTTCAGCGGTATCGTTGATGGTTTTGTTCAGGAAGGCGAAGATATCAAGGGTGAGGTATTAGCCCGATTGCTGCCTGATGGAACCTATACCTGGGTGATCGAAGCTGTCGATCAGGCCACCGGGCAGATGCATCAGGCCACCGGAACGTTAATCGTGCAGGATGCCGATCCCAAACTCCCTGACCTGTGGGAGTTCACCATCTCGCCGGAAGAATTCACCCCCAATCAGGATGGGCTAAACGACCGGGTGTGGGTTAACGTTTACGTTGGCAAGGATTCCCAACTCAGCGTTTATCTGATCGACGAAGAAGGCGAGCCAACCTACATCCCGGAATTACAAGAATTACGTGTCTCAGGTGAGGAAGGTCGCCACAGTTTCGAATATGATGGTGGTATTGACAACGGTGCGAATCCGCCGCCGGATGGCCGGTATACGGTGTTGGTTGAAGCCACCGACGATGAGGGTCAGCGTGTGCAGCGTACCGGTCAACTGGTCGTGCGTGACGCGGGAATCCCCCTGGCCGAAATTGTTGCCCAGCCGGTCGGGGATACGGTGAGTTATTCCAGCGAGACGGTCTTAGTTGGTGAGACCCTGTACTTTGAGGTGACGGTCTGGAACTATGGCGAAGCGCCGATCCGCACCACCGGCCCGGATTCCGGCTACGTTTATCAGCAGGATGATCTGTTCTCAAGCACCGGCTACTATGTAGAATCGGGGGCCTGGCGGTTGGGAATCAACTGTGATACCTGCCTGACCGATTACCCCTGGCGTTGGGCTTTAGGTACGAAGGAGACACTCACGCCCATCGAGAGCGACGGGCAGATACATTATTATCTGATGCCCGGCGAACGGGTGATCGTCACCGGGGGGATTGTGCTCAAGGATATTGTCGAGTCGCGCAATCCGCAGCAGTTCTGGGCCGGGTTGATCCACGAGGATGTGGGGATTGCAGCTCGCAATAACCGGGTTGATCCCCGTTGGATCGAAATCGTGCTGCCCGAATCTTTGGAGACTCCGTAGTAGACAGACGCCATCTTACGATGAGCAAAGAGAGCACAGCCCACCGTGCTCTTTTTTGTTTGGTGAGATAGTCGAGGCGCTTGCCTTATTGGATTAGCGTCGCCAGATAGGTTAAACTTATCCTCTGGATTCTCGATTCGAGGTGAGCAGGGACGTGCGAAAGCTAACTATTCAATTGATGTTGTTAGGGATCTTGGCCTGGGGAGGCTTTTTTATGCCATCTCCGGTACATGCGCAGCAAACCTTAGTGAGCATTACCTCCCCGGCTGTAGGTGAAGTTGTCTCCGGCGTGGTGCAAATCTCCGGTACGGCTATCGATTCCGCCTTTGCTCACTACGAGCTGGCTTATGCACTTGATCCGCCGATCACCGAAGAGTCCTGGATTTCCATCCAACCGCCGATCACTCAGCAGGTGCGTGATGGTATCCTGGGGGCCTGGGACACGACTCCCCTGGTCGATGGGCGTTACCTGATCCGTCTGCGGATAGTTCGGAATGATGAAGAGTCTCCGACCGTTGAGGAGATTGTGAGGGTGCAGATATCCAATGCGACGGCCACTCCGCTGCCAACCTTGCCACCTGCGCCAAGTGCCACCGCATTACCAGATACGCCGACACCCGGCCCTTCACCGACTCCCCTGATCCAGCAGCCGCCGACCCGGACGCCCCGTCCCACCCCAACCCCCGGTGGCCCGACGGCGACCCCGGAGCCGCTTAACCTGGAGGATTCGCCGTTTCGCCCTGACCGGCTGCGGCATGCAGCGGTTCGCGGCGGGCTGATCGCGCTGGGGATGTTCTGTCTGCTTGGGATATACCTGTTGTTTAAAAATCAACTCCTTGACCAAATTCGTGTAGTAATCTGGCAGATCAAGAAGCGGCGCGGACGGGATGATTAATACTTATGGATGAACGCGCAATGATCGTCGGCTTAGGTAATCCGGGCCGTGAATATGCAGATAACCGGCACAATGTCGGCTTTCAGGTGATCGATCACCTGGCTGAACGGCACAGCCTGAGCTTTACCCGGCAGCAGTCGAAGGCATTTGTGGCAACCGGGTCGATTGGTGGTCAGCCGGTCTTACTGGTCAAGCCACAGAGTTACATGAACCTGAGCGGCGAGCCGGTCGGAGCCTTAGCCCGCTTCTATAAAATCCCGCTGGAGGATATCCTCGTCGTTTTTGACGATCTTGATCTGCCGGTTGGTACGTTACGGATGCGGCCTGATGGCGGGTCAGGGGGGCAAAATGGGATGAAGAGCATCATCCGGCATTTGAAAAGCCAGGAGTTCGCCCGCCTGCGGGTGGGGATTGGACGCCCACCCGGTAGGATGAAACCTGAGGACTATGTCCTCCAGGACTTCAAGGGGGAGCAGCTTCCGGTCATCCAGGAGACTTATGACCGGGCAGCGGATGCAATCGAGACCTGGCTGCGTGATGGTGTGACTTTGGCAATGAGCCGACATAATGGGCCTACCCCTGAGTAACGTTAAGGATATATTTTTGTGGATTGGTTAGTTTTTGCCCTGATCGCTCCGGCGACCTTTACTGCCGGTGGTTTTTTTAGAAAATATACGGTTGAGCGGGTGGTGCCGGATGCCCGTGCCTTGATGCTGTGGTCGGCGGTGGTGGGGGCACTTGCCGGAATGGTGCTGTGGCTGGCGGGCGGGCAGAACTGGCTGACCGGTCTGGATGCCCTGCTTGTACTTTATGCCGGGTTATCTAGCATTGTCGGCACCTACCTGTATATGAGGGCCCTGATGGATGAGGCGGCCAGCAGTCTGCAAATTACATTGCAAGTGCTGCCCCTGTTTGTATTGGTAATGTCGTTTGTTTTGTTGGGCGAGTTGATCACACTGAGGCAGTTGGGCGGTTTTGTGCTGATTTTGACCTCTGCAATTGGTATATCGATCAACCGCACCGGGGAAGCGTTCCGGGTATCGCGAGCGTTCTGGTTGATCCAGGGGACGAACCTGTTATGGGCTTCCGGGATTATCGCCGTCCGTTCTGTGTCCGGCTCCGGTATCACTATGGCGGCCTATGAAAGCTGGGGCAATGCGTTGGGTGGTTTATTGCTCTATCTGGCCCTGCCTGCCATGCGGAAGGCGTTTAATTCCAGCCTGGGCGGGTTGGCAGTAGGCGGTGTGCTGATTATGGTTCTCGGCGAAGTGATGATCGTCCTGTCCAAAGTGATGACCATTACGGCATTAAGTATTGCTCCTAGCGCAGCGTTGGTGGCGGTGCTGGGGAGCACACAGGTTTTTCTGGGTATAGTGGTAGGTTGGGTCTTAATGGCGATTGCGCCTCAAATATTTAAGGAAGATACAAGCACGTCCGGGTTGGCACGTAAAATTGTTCTGGCAGGCGTGCTCTTGTTTGGAATCTGGTTGGTCAGTTAGATGAATCTCTCCGGTCTGTTGGATACCCTGCGGGGGCAAGATACCTATCGTGATCTGATACGCAGTATATCGGATTCGCAGGACATCTCATTAGGTTTAATACGGGCGGCGCGGCCTTACTTGGCGGCAGCGTTGGCTCGTGATACCGGCAAACCCACCCTGGTGATCACCGACCGGATGGATCGGGCTTACAATTTCGCCGAGCAGTTATTGGCCTGGGCACCTGATTTAAGCGTGTTGACCTTCGCCGAGCCGAATCCCCTGTTTTATGAGCGCACAGCCTGGGGGATGGACTCAATCCGCGCCCGGCTCCAGGTGATCGCAGACCTGATCGACCGACCCCAACCCGGTACCGTGATCATCGCATCGGCACGGGCTTTGATGCAGCGCACTATCCCCCGTGAACTGATGCTGTCCCACCGGATGATTCTAAAAAGGGACGATAGCCTGTCAGACCAGATCGGCTATCGCTGGCTGGAGATCGGCTACGAGTCGGTTTCGATTGTGACCGAACCGGGCACATTCAGCAGGCGGGGCGGAATCCTCGATATCTACCCGGTCGCCGCGCAGCAGCCCGCCCGGATCGAATTATGGGGCGATGTGATCGATTCGATCCGCGCTTTTGATCCGGCCAGCCAGCGCAGCCTTGATGAACTGCCGTCGGTCACGATCACCCCGGCGCGGGAGGCGCTGCCGGTCTATGGACCGCAGGTCGCTGAACGGTTGGCGGATTGGTTCTCGTCTGCTGTCATGCCGGGTGATGATGGGATCGATCATGCGGCCTTATTGAGGCACGACTTCGAATCGCTGCGCCAGGGGACATCCTTCCCGGCGCTTGAATTCTATCTCCCCTGGATGTATGCCGAGTCATCCAGTTTATTGGATTATCTGCCCGACGATGTGCTGCTGCTGGTTGACGATCTGAGCAGTGTGGCGGATACGACCGCCGACCTCGAAACTCAGGCGCTCGACCTTCGCAGTACCTATGAAGGATCGGGTGAAATCCCGTCGGATATGCCGCTGCCCTTTGTAACCTGGGATTATCTCAGCGACAGCCTGTCGCAGGTCAGGACGGTTCAATTATCCGGGATGCCGGAAGACTCCCATCCCGTCGGTGATTTGTTTGAACCCGGCCCCCGTTATGGCGGCCAACTCAAGACGCTGCTTGAAAATCTGCGCTATATCAGCCGGGCCAACGGCGAACAGGTGATCGTCGCCTCGCGGCAGGCGGGCCGGTTGGCGGAGTTATGGTATGAGCAGGGGCTGGGTGCCCGCGTGCCGGTGATTGAGGATCTACCCACTTTGCCCGATGCCAACAGGCCGACCTTCGTACAGGGGGCGCTGACCGAGGGTTGGGTGCTGCGGGCGGGAGACTCGGTCACGCACCTGTTTACCGATGCGGAGGTGTTCGGCTGGAAGCGGCCCGAACCGCGCCGCCGTCCACAGCGTCGAGCGGTGGCCCCGGAAGATTTCTTTGCCGACCTGAAACCGGGCGATTTTGTCGTACATGCCGAATATGGTGTGGGTCGATTTGACGGCCTGGGCAAGCGCACCTTTACCGGCGTCGAACGTGAATTCCTGCTGATCGCCTATGCGGGCGGCGATATGCTGTATGTGCCGATCCATCAGGCCGACCGGCTGACTCGCTACGTCGGGCCGGATGACTCCGAACCTGACCTGTCACGGTTGGGTACGCCGGATTGGTCGCGGGTCAAGGAGCGGACTAAACAGGCCGTCGAGGAGATTGCCCAGGAACTCCTCGATCTATATGCTTCCCGTGAGATGATGGTCGGTCATGCCTTTAGCCCGGATACGCCCTGGCAGCACGAGTTAGAAGCCTCCTTCCCCTACGTTGAGACGGAAGACCAACTCCTCGCACTTGAGGCGGTCAAAAAGGATATGGAAGGCACCCGCCCGATGGATCGCCTGATCTGTGGGGATGTGGGCTATGGCAAAACCGAAGTTGCTCTGCGTGCCGCCTTCAAAGCGGTGATGGATGGCAAGCAGGCTGCAATGCTTGTCCCGACAACGGTACTTGCCCAGCAGCATTACGATACCTTCTCCCGCCGACTATCGGCCTTTCCGATCAAGGTTGAAATGCTTTCCCGCTTCCGCACGAAAAACGAGCAGGAACGGATCATCGAGAAGATGGCTGATGGGCAGATCGACGTGGTGATCGGGACCCATAGCTTGTTGGGGCGAGATATTGAATTCAAAGACCTGGGTTTATTGATCATCGACGAGGAACAGCGCTTTGGTGTTACGCATAAGGAGCGGCTAAAGCAGATGCGTGCTCAGGTCGATGTGTTGACCTTAACTGCAACGCCCATCCCACGCACCCTGTATATGAGCTTGACCGGAATCCGCGATATCAGCACCATCGATACTGCACCGGAGGAACGTCTGCCGGTGATCACCCATGTTGGCAGGCGCGATGATGACCTGATCCGGCGGGCGATCCTGCGTGAGATCGACCGGGAAGGGCAGGTATTCTTCGTCCATAACCGGGTGCAGACCATCCATTCCGAAGCCGCTCGGCTGCAAAAAGTTGTGCCGGAAGCCTCGTTTGCCGTCGCACACGGTCAGATGCCGGAAGCTCAACTCGAAGCGGTAATGAATCAATTTGCTGCCGGGGAGATCAACGTCCTGGTTAGCACCAACATTATTGAGGCCGGGTTGGATATTCCCAGCGCCAACACCCTGATCGTGGATCGGGCGGATCGGTTTGGCTTGGCGCAGTTATACCAGCTCCGGGGTAGGGTGGGGCGAAGCGCCAGCCAGGCTTTTGCTTATTTCTTCCACCCGCCGGTACACCGCCTGACCGATGAAGCCCGCGCCCGCCTGGAGACGATTGCCGAAGAAACCCAGCTAGGTGCAGGGATGAGCATCGCTATGCGTGACCTGGAAATCCGGGGGGCGGGAGATGTGCTCGGAGCACGGCAGTCCGGCCATATCACGACGGTAGGATTCCACCTGTATACCCAGATGCTCGCCCAGGCCGTCAAGCGGCTGCGCGATCAACGGGATGGTCGGATGCCCCCCCGCCTCGACGAACAGCCTGAAGATGCCCCTCGCGAGATGGT
>JBNKDD010000300.1:0-7061 GCA_050288085.1 Anaerolineae bacterium | reverse complement strand
GAAAATCGTAAAACTGGCCCGTGATTACCTGGAGCAAAGCGGCTACCGGGTGCTGGCGGCGGGTGATGGTCGCAACGCATTGATCATGGCCCGGCAGGAGCAGCCCGATCTGGTAGTGCTTGACCTGATGCTGCCGGAGCTTGATGGCCTCGACGTGTGCCGGGCGATCCGGCGCGAGTCGGATGTACCGATCATTATGCTGACAGCCCGCATTGAGGAAACCGACCGCCTGATCGGGTTGGAGCTGGGCGCGGACGATTACATCACCAAACCCTTCTCCCCGCGTGAGCTGGTCGCACGGGTGCGGGCCGTGCTCCGGCGAGTGCAAGGCGGAGTCCGGCAGTCGGGGCTGCTCCGGGCGGGCGATCTGGAGGTCGATCTAAACGGTCACCGGGTTGTACTGGCCGGTGAAACAATCGATCTGACCCGGATTGAGTTCAGTTTGCTGGCGATTCTGGCCCAGCACCCCGGACAGACCTTCACCCGTGAGCAGCTTCTCGACCGGCTGCACGGTTATGCCCATGAAGGCTATGCCCGCAGTATCGATGCTCACATCAAAAACTTGCGCCGCAAATTAGAATCCGATCCTGCCGAACCGCATTATGTGCTGACCGTCTACGGGGTTGGTTATAAGTTCACCGACGAGGTGTAGGATTGAGGCACAGGCATTCCGATAGATACGAAAGACGCCGGGAGTATATGCGGCAGCGCTGGGAACGACTACACGAAGAGGGTGAATCCCCCGATTTCACCCGGCACGGATGGCCTCCCCCACCCCAAGGTGATTGGCCGCCTATGCACCGGATGCATCGCAAATGGGGCAAAAGATCGCGGCGGTTGTTCCTGCGGTTTGCCCTCATCTTTGGAGTGCTGGGTCTATTGATCACCGGGGGGATGGCCTCGGTGATCAGCCTGATCGTCCAACTGCTGGGCGGCGAGACGGGAGTTGGCAGGCTGGCTTTCGTGACCGGCTGCGGGGTTTC
The DNA here is from genome assembly GCA_050288085.1 of Anaerolineae bacterium. Lineage (GTDB taxonomy): Bacteria > Chloroflexota > Anaerolineae > Aggregatilineales > UBA3940 > JBNKDD01. The sequence continues at coordinate 6,078 of JBNKDD010000300.1, read as the reverse complement.
GCTGACGCTGCCTGCCCTGGCCTTCCTGCTCGCGATCCGGGCCTGGCGCGGGATCGCATCCCCCCTCGCCGACCTGATGAATGCCGCCGATTCGGTCGGAGAGGGCGATCTGAGTGTGCGGGTCCCGGAGCGCGGCCCCGGTGACTTTGAACAGTTAGCCCGGTCATTTAACCGGATGGCCGGTGAACTCGAACGCGCCGAACAACAGCGCCGCCAGATGACCGCCGACATCGCTCACGAACTGCGCACTCCGCTTCACATCATCCAGGGCAATCTGGAAGGGGTGCTTGACGGGGTGTACCAGCCGGACGCCGATCATATCAATGCGACGCTGGACGAAACCCGCTTACTCGCCCGCCTGATCGACGATCTGCGGACGCTGTCGCTGGCAGAAGCCGGGCAGCTTCCCCTCCGGCGCGAAGCGGTGGACGTGGCCGAAATCTTAGCCGACGTGGAAACCAGCTTCAGCGGACAGGCGGAAGCCGTTCAGATCGATCTACGGGTTGAAACGCCCGATCAGCCGATCACGATCACCGCCGACGCCGGGCGGCTCGACCAGGTGGTCGGCAACCTGGTGGTCAATGCACTCAGGCACACCGATCCGGGTGGGTCGATCACGCTGCGGGCGAAATCAAACGGCGAGGGTGTGCAGATCACGGTGGAGGATACCGGGGTTGGCATCCCAGAAGAGGATTTACCTTACATCTTCGACCGTTTCTGGCGCGGCGATCGTTCCCGCACCCACATTGATGGAGTTGGCGGCGGGCTGGGATTGGCAATTGCACGGCAGTTGGTCAAATCACACGGCGGGCAGATCGACGTTAAGAGCACAATCGGCGAGGGGACAACCTTCATAATTGAATTGCCGGTGGGGGATCATCAGGTGTAGGGTAAGAATACTATAACTCTTCACCCCCCAATCCTCGCGCGACCTACGGTCGCTGCACTCGGATTTTGCCCCCCTTGCAAGGGGGGCGGATGCAGCCATCAGGCTGCACAGGGGTAACAAAATTCCTCTACATATTCACCGTGCCGTTATTGCGCCGGGGGTGTTTCGGGTAGATCAAACACCGGTACCGAGGTCGCCAGCCGCAGCCCAACCGAGTGATAACGCAGGAAGGGATCGTTGCCGGTGCGGAAGTCTGTCTTGGCATAGCGGCCAATCTGATACCACGAGCCACCCCGATAGACGCGCTTACCGATTCCGCCCGGATTGAGGTTGCCGGGATTAGCGAATTCGTTCTGACACCATTCGAGGATAGTGCCGCTCATATCCAACGCCCCGACCGGTGACGCACCGAGCGGGTACATGCCAACCGCCGTCACACGGCGCAGGCCGCTCTCGCGGGTGTTGCTGTGTCGACCATCCCAACGCGGCCCCCAGGGGAATTCACGCCCATCTTCGCCCCCGGATGCGGCCTGCTGCCACTCCCATTCAGAGGGCAGCCGCACCTCATAGCCAAGTTTATCACTGAGCCAACGGCAGTAGGCAACGGCATCATACCAGGAGATTTCCTGTGCAGGCTGGTTATCGACCGGTTCGACTACCCGATCGTACTCAGGCCGCCACAACAGGCCAGCCCACCACCGGTGGTGAGCATGTCCATCCGGGTCATCGAGGAACAACCGGTATTGTGCCCAGGTGATGGGGAGCTTGGCGATATAAAATCGATCGACGGTGCGGGGTTCGGTATCATGACGCAGGAGGACATCACCGCCCGGAACGGCACACCACACGATATCCGGCAGGCCGTCATCACGCAGCCCGACACCGGGGCGGGTATCGCCGTTATCGTTTAACCAGTTTCCAATGTTGGCACGCTTTAGGTGACTGATTTCCGAGTCGTTGAGTTGTTCAAGGAGGGCCTGACGCACCAGCTTCAGGAAGTGCTCCCCACCCAGCATCGGCTCCTGCCCGGTAGACAACGGGGGAGCCTTATCACCGCCGAGTAGAGGTTCGCGTCCGTTCAGTGCAAGCTGGTTGACCATGCCTAATCCAAGTCCATTGTAATACCATCCCACGATCGAATAGATTGATTATACATAAAATCAACGGGATGCACTTGCAAAACCGGAGAAGGAGGGATCAAATGAGAGGAATTTCCCATCAAGTGCACCCCCCGTGCAGCCTGACGGCTGCATCCGCCCCCCTTGCAAGGGGGGCAGGCACCGCTTTAGCGGTGGCAGGGGGTTAAATCAGGCAAACACCCTCAAAAGTCAACAGAGAGCCTAAAACCACCCACCCTGAAAACCCAACTGTCCGACCAGCGGGACAAAGCGAACCGGTGACAGCCGCTCGATATGGATACTGCCACCAAGCCGCCGGATACGTTCCAAAAGCTGGTTTTCACGGTCGCCCACCGGAATGACCAGCCGTCCCCCCTCAGCCAGTTGATCGAGCAGGGGTTCAGGGACGTAGGGAGCCGCCGCCGCCACCAGGATTCCATCGTAGGGAGCACCCGGCTCATACCCCAGCGTACCATCACCCACCTGGACGGTGACATTCCGGTAGCCCAGATCGTGCAAACGCTGCTGTGCCTGTTCTGCCAGGGTGGGGATCCGCTCAATGCCGATCACCTCTTTGACCAGCCGGGACAGGATCGCGCTCTGGTAGCCGGACCCAACCCCGATCTCCAGCACCCGGTCACCCGGTTCGAGTCGCAAGAGCCAGGTCATATAGGCCACGATATAAGGTTGGGAGATGGTTTGGCCCTCACCGATGGGAAGCGGGCCATCGGTATAAGCATGGGGATACAGGTCAGGGGGAATAAACAGGTGGCGGGGTACATCCCGCATGGCATCCAGGATGCGCTCATCATTAATACCACGGTTGGCAATCTGGTTGCGAACCATCGCGGCGCGTTCATCAGCATATCGTTTGGGGTCGTCTTCTGCTGCCGGTGATGCGGACACGTCGGATACCTTTGGTCAAGGGGGCCAGTATCCGATGGTTATAGCAATGAAAGCTGAGAACTACAAATAGTCCTCAGCTACTTGGACTTTGCAGCGGCTTTTTTCTTTGCTCTGTCGGGATACAGTTCCGCCTTCACACGATCAACCAATTTCTGGCGTTCTTTATCCGGGAGAAAAGCCGACTCCGCAGCATTTACGATATGCTGGCGGAGATCATCCAGAGTGAAGCCCAGATGATAGGTTGCCATGATGAACTCGTCGGTCAGGTTGATGGCGCTGACGCTGGGATCGTCGGTGTTGATCGTGGTCAGCAGCCCCACCTGGTACATATCACGCAGGGGATGGTGTGACAGGCTGTGGATCACACCGGATTGATAATTGCTGGTCAGGCAGACCTCAAAAGCAATCCGCTCTTCACGGGCCTTCTGGACAATCTTGGAATCCTGGATAACGTTGACCCCATGTCCGATCCGGGTTGCGCCCAGCAGGTCAATCGCTTCTTTCACATTTTCCGGCCCGGACCATTCACCCGCATGGATCGTGACGGCCAATCCGGCCTCACGCGCTTTCTGAAAGACCGGGGCAAAAGGCGTCGCCGGATATTGATCTTCTGCTCCGGCCAGGTCAACGCCGACTATCCCTTTATCCGTCAGGCGGGCAGCGAGGTCGACAAACTGTCCACCCAGTTCGACGGGCTCATGCCGGTTCATGCTGACGATCAACCGCACGTCAATGCCGAAATCACGCTCGGCCCGCCGCACAGCATTGACCACCCAGTTCATCACATCCGACAGAGGGAAATCCTTACCACGCGCCAGGGCAATCGGCGTAAAACGCAGCTCCATATAAATGATATTTTCGGCGGCAGCATCGGCTACCGCTTCGTAAGCGATCCGGTCGATCACCTCCGGCGACTGGTAGAAGTAGCGGAGGGTATGAAACTTGGATAGGAAAACGACCGGGTCGGGCTGGTCATCTTCGGTAATCTGTACCAACGGGCGCAGGTCTTCAATTCGATAACCGCCAATGGGCAGGTTGAGACCAAATTCACGAGCAATGTCAACCAGCGTACTGAGCCGCAGCGACCCTTCGAGGTGACGGTGCAGCTCGATCTTAGGAAATGTCTTCAGTTGGTCGTATAGCTCCTGATCAACGTGGTTAGACCGATAGTCCATTGCGGTACCTCATAAATAAAGCAGTATGAATTCAATTTAACTATACCGAATGTGGCAAACGGCGCTACACTTCAGGTTTGTGATTGGTTAGGAGAATATCCGGCAGCCGGTGGTGACAGGTTAGAGGACGGAGGTGATGATGTGCCGGGGCGACCAAACAGCCGCCCCGACAACCGGATGTTCTGATATCTCTTTTTTAACGGCGGCGCTTACGCTTGCGCCCGCCTGCTGTGGTTCGGACGACCGAATCCTGCTGTACGGTTTGCTGCTGCTGCCGCACCTGGTGATAGTGGCAGTCTTTGAACTTCTTGCCACTTCCACACGGGCAGGGGTCGTTGCGCCCGACATTGCTCCACAGGTCTTTGCGGATAGTCTGGCTGACTTTGGTCTGGCCGCCTTTGTGTGTCACTTTACGCTCCACCCGGTAGCCTGATTGGGCGAGATTGTCGAACAGGGCTTCTTGCTGTTTCTGGTGCTCGATGATCTGGCGGCGGCGCGGTAGTTCACTGAAGAAACCACGCGCAACACCGCTTCGCACGTCCTCGCGCAGGGTATCGAACATATCGAAGGCCCGGCGCTTGAACTCGATCTTGGGATCGCGCTGCCCGAAGGCTTCCAGGCTGGCCCCCTGCCGCAGATCATCGATGGCGGTCAGATACTGCCGCCATTCGGTATCGATGACGTTGAGCATCAAGGCCCGCTCGTAATTGATAATCTCCTCTGCACCGATACCGTAGATTGCTGCCTCGGCACGTCGAACGACATCGCGGCCATCGGCACTTTCTTTAGGAGAACGAGCAAGTTCGAGCAGTTCATCCACGCGGGCCAGCAGGGTGTCGATCAGGTCTTCGTATTCCAGATCGGACAGGACAACCGCGAAAGCATTGTCCAGCGTCAGGCCGATCTGCCCAAAGAAACGCTTCTGCAAATCCTGCCGGGATGCACCCTGCCCCAATAAGGACATGGCACTGCGGAAAGCCTGATCCAGGCCCTCCACTACGGTCTCACGGGCCTCCTCGCGGCGGCGGTCTTCCAGGTTCTCGGCATAGTGATCAAAGTTTTCCAGCACCCGGTCGGTATAGAATTCCCAGCCGGGTACGCCATCTTTAGTGACAGCCGGGAGCACGGGCCAGATCGGGACAACCCGCGCGATCTCACCCATCAGCAGCCGCAGATTGTGGCCCTCGTCGATGCCATCCAATACCAGGTCATGAAGGGTATCATGAAGCTCCTCGTCTTCGCTGATCTCCAGGAGCTCCAGGAGTTCTTCTTCCGTAAGGCGGCGCATAAGCGGTTGGGCACGCTGAACCACGCCGCGTGTATTGACCTCGCCGGTTTCGAGATTCGAGAAGTCGGTGATCACCGATTCGATCTCGTTCATGGCCCATTCTTCATAACCATCACCTAATCGCGCAAACAAGATCTCCAGACTTTCAGTGATGAAGTTGCGTACCAGCGTGTCGAGATCATCGCCGCTGCCGGTCAGGATCAGGTTGCGTTCATCATAGACCATCTGGCGTTGAATATTAACGGCCTCGTCATATTCAACCAGGTTTTTACGCATATCGAAGTAGAAACCTTCATAGCGGCTCTGCCACTGCTCGATAGCATTGCTGAGGATGCCTGCCGAGATGGGCAGGTCTTCCGGCATGTTGAGCCGTTCCATCATGCGCTTGGCCCGCTCACCGCCGAAACGTACCACCAGCTCATCTTCCATCGAAAGGTAGAAACGGCTGGAGCCGGGGTCGCCCTGCCGCCCGGCCCGACCGCGAAGCTGGTTGTCAATTCGGCGGGCTTCGTGACGCTCGGTGCCGATCACGTGTAAACCACCGGCCTGCCAGACCGATTGGCGGGCGTCCCGGCAGTCCTGTTGAATATTCTGAATCTGGTCGATCAGCGTTTCGGGCAGCCCCGGAATCTGATCGGTAATCCGGCGGGCTTCATCCAGGTTGCCCGCAAGCACCTCGCGGACTAAGGCCGCCCTGGCATT
>JBNKDD010000299.1:0-7062 GCA_050288085.1 Anaerolineae bacterium | reverse complement strand
CGGATCAAACAAGGTACTCAGGAACTGGTAGACAGGCTGTTGAACACCTCCCAGCAGGGTGGTTCGATCAATACCGCTTACATTGAACGCCTGAATGCCACTTTCCGCCAGCGCCTGGCATCTCTGGTTCGTCGCAGTCGGGCCCTGGCCCGTACCCCTGACACCCTGTACTGGGGCATGTATCTGGTGGGTTGTGTCTACAACTTTTGTACCTATCACCAGAGCTTGCGCCTTCCGATCTATCTGCCTCGTAACCGGGTTCGGTGGGTCAAACGCACTCCTGCATCGGCACTTGGCCTGACCGATCATCGTTGGTCCATTTTGGAACTGCTTACTTTTAAGCTCGCCCCGCCGCCTTTTTCGCCTCCTAAACGTCGGGGCCGACCACCGAAACCACGTCCTGCGGAGGCTTTTACATGACCACGCTATTTTGTGGTGCTACCGGCATTTTTAAATACCTCACGAAAAGTTCTGTAAAGACATAAAATGAGAATCGGATTTTATTCTCCGATCCGCAACATGCCATAGCCACCTCCGCGTCACGCCACTAAAGCCGGGAAAACTGCCGCGCCCCGAAGTAACCGCTTAGAATGAAGACTCTTGCCGGTCCTACACAGGAAATTGGAACTCATTTGGGAGTATCCATAATCGTGTGCAAACGGCCACTCCCCGCTAGATCGCAATCCGATCTTCAAACCGGATAACGAGTTGGTTGAGGACCAGCACCCAATTCCGGAACGGCGCTGTCCATTCGCGAGTGATGACAATCGCCGACAACAAATGTGCCAACCATAATGAAACGACTTTTCGCCAATCGTTCCGGTCAACTTTGGGATCATCGACCTGGCGTTTTTCTTCTGCTTCCATGATCTCCCCGGCTATTTTGATCTAAGGTTCAAACCGATTCCTCTTCCCCCCGAAAGAGCTTGATAAAATTGATACTCGTCTGCGCCAGACCATTGCGGGGATTCAAATCGAGCATTTGCTCGTAAAGGGGCAGCAGTCGATCCCCCTCGCCCAGTTGGATATAACCGTAGGCCATCCGTTGTAAGGCCCATTCCTGATAACTATACGGCCCCGAATTCGGCAGGAAAGCCCAGCGCCACTCATCAACCCAGGGATTCTCCCGTAAAAATGCCGCCTGATTCTGAAAAGACTGGACAGCCTCGCGATACTGCCGTTTGCGTAACAGCTGCTCTCCCCGGTAAAAATCCATTAACACCAACCGGGCGACAGCCCATCCCATCACCCTGAGCAGCAGCAGTGAAATCAGCACCGTCCCTATCACCGCAAAGGTGATATCCGCATCATCCCAGAAACCGCCCAGCGTTCCCACCGCAAAGAAGGTTGGCACACTGCAACAGGCGGCCAAAGATGCACCGACAATACCAGATAGGCAGCCCTGCCACCAGGGGCCGCGCCGCTTCCGTTTGACATAGGCGCGATAGGGAACATGTCCGGGCATGGGCCGAATCTCACCACCGGATATGGCAGCGGCCAGGTTCAGTGAGGAGGTTACCATCTCGTTTTTGGGATTCAGAGCCAGGCATTCCTCATAACACCGGAGCACTTCGGCGCTGTTACCCAGTTGGATGTAGGCATGCGCCTGGTTGAGCAGGGCGATCTCGCGATGTCCATACTTGCTGGAATCCAGCATCAAGACGGTATACACCCAGCCCAGCTGAGGGTGCCGGTCGAAGAAGTCGTAATGCTCCTTGAAGGCTTCGAGGCCCGCCTCGTAGTTCCCATCCTGGATGTACTTCATCCCATCAACATAGGATTTGATCAGCAGGTGGGAGATCGCCACGCCATAAATAACCAGCAAGACAAAGCAGCCCATCCAGCTTAGCAGCAAGCTGACGGCGATCTTGAGGATCGGGACGGCGGGAAAAATACTCGCCCAGACGTTTAAGATCCCCCCTACCCAATAGAGGATGGCCGTTATCCCCAGGATCACCACCCAGCGAACGGCCTGTTTCCGCCAGTCTTGCATACGAAGTGGAGAATTATCTACCTGCTGTTTTGCTTCCGTTTCCATGATTTGCATAACCCTCTTGATCTAAGGCTCGGATCGTGCCATCTTCTCTGCGGTATTTTTTGATGAAATTAATCGATATAATTGCCACCCCATTGTAGGGGTTCAGAGCCAGGATCTGCTCATAAATAGGCAGCAGGCGATCTCCTTCGTTTAGCAACTCGTAACCATCCGTCATCCGAAGCAAGCACCATTCTTGATAGGAATATGCCCCGGATTTGGGCAAAAATAACCAGCGCCATTTGTCTACCCAGGGGTTTTCCTGCAAGAAGGCAGCCTGCGTCTCATAAGCCTGAATACCCTCGCGATACCGCTTTTTTCGATATAACCTTTCCCCCCGGTAAAAATCTATCAGGACCAGCCGACCGATGATCCAGACCGCCCCCCAGACTATAAACGGTGCCAGGAGGCCAATACCATAAACGCCCGACAAGAAGGCATTCCAATTTAAAAGCCTGAACACCCGGGACAGCGCAATAGTAGCCGGTACACTACAGAAAAAAACGAATATCCAGAGCAGAATATAGGGCAGAGCCGCTTGCCACCAGGGTTTTGATTTTGGTTTGTTCCTGGTGAAAGCCCGGAAGGGAACGTGCCTGGGCATCGGGCGAACCTCACCACCGGTGACAGCAGCGATAAAGTTTAACGTGGAGATCACGAGTTCGTTTTCTGGGTTCACATCCAATACCCGTTCGTAACACCGGACGCGATCCTGGTCATTGCCCAGCCACTCGTACACCATTGCCTGAGTGATCAGAGTCTTCTCGCGATAACTGTACTTCCCAACGTCCAGGGCCAGAAACGGAAATAATTTCTCCTGCCAGGGATGCCGGTCGAAATAGTCATAAGACTTTCTGAAAGATTCCAGTGCCGCTTTGTGATCTCCGTTTTTGAGGTGCTCAAAGCCTTCACTCACATACCTGAACAACAGGCGGTTCATCAGATTAGTGTAGAAAAAAAGCAGATATGATCCGGCAATCCAGCTAAAAACCAAACCAATCAGTACCCGCCCAGCCCTGACACCAGGCTCAATCTTCACCCAGATACCCAGGGTCGCACCGATCTGATAAAGGGCAGCGGTTAGCATCAGGGCAACCAAAGTTTGGACAAGTCGCTTTCGCCAATCGATTACCACCAATTGCCAGACTTCCACCTGGCGTTTTGCTTTTTCTCCCATAGAATTCCCAGCCCTTTTGATTTAAGGAATCATGTCAAAACCCTGTTGAATGATACATCGGCTGTCAGGGGAGGCAAACTGATAGACAGCAGTCTCAGGCTCAGTCCGTGAACAGGTCGCGCTTATTAAAAGCGGCGGTCGCAAATCGCCACATCACCTTGGCACCGGTCAGCCAGTTGATCTGAGCACCGTTTTTCTCATTCTCCAGGATGCGCTCAACCAGCCAGGGTGTGACCGTCTCGACTTTGTCGGCCAGGATGTTGAAGATTCGGCGGCTGCGTTCGAACTCTGCCGGATCGTCATAAGCACCGGTCAGCAGGTCGGTAGCTACCATGCCGGGACTGAGCGTTCCAACCATCACGGGCGAGTCTTCTGGCATCTCGTTGAGCCAAGACCGGGTGAAATAATCCAGGCCGGACTTGCTGGCCCCGTAAAAGGTCAGGCCCTTGCGCATACGGCCATTTGAGCCGAAGCCCTCCATGATGTAGATCTGCCCGTGCCCCTGTTCCAGCATCCGGTTGTAGGCCACGTGAGTCCCAAACATCGCGCCCAACAGATTAGTCTTGACAATCGCCTCCACCTGCTGCAAATCCTGCTCCCAGGCCGGGCGGTATTTGTTACCCAAACCGGCGTTATTGATCCAGATATCGACATGACCAAAGCGCCCAACAGCCGAGTCCCACAGCGCCTCAACCTGATCAACCTGGGTGACATCACAGGGCTGGCCGTGCACGTCGTCAGGATCATAACCAGCCGCCAATTCCCCGGCAGCGAGATCGACGCTTTCCTGGCTGCGTCCACTGATCACAACCGCATGTCCCCACTTAATGAACTCCTCGGCCAGTCCGTAACCGATGCCGCGTGTGCTCCCGGTAATGACAACTACTTTCATGGGAAACTCCCTTCAAGCAGCGAAAATTAAGAAATCCACGCTTCGCCTACACTTATCCTACATCACCTGGAGGCAGAAGAAAATCTGGCTATACTGGTAACAGGATGAGTTAGCTTCCACATGGGGGGCCTTATGGAAAACCGTTCTTATGCGGTTGTGATTGGTGTGAATGGGGCAGGGATCTTCAACACTGCCGAATCGAACGCCCAGGCAGTCGCCGAGACCCTGGCTTCACCCGCTTACCGGTTTATCACCTTTACGCTGACCGGCAGTCAGGCTACCCGGTCGGCGATACTTGAGACGCTCCAACGATTTCAGAGGACCGTACCACCGGCCCGCATCCTGATCTACTTTGCGGGTCACAGCATCCAGGATACCGGTTTATTTCTCCAGGTAGCCGATGATCTGGACGGCAATTCAGGGCTGATCAGCCTGGATGAACTGCTGGCTCTCGGCCTGAATACCGAGCTGTTTCTTATCCTGGATACGCCGCTGCCGGACGATCAACCCGGCGATCAGGCAAATCCTTACAGCCTGTTAACGGGCCGGATCGACGATCAGACAGGCGCGTATTATCCGATCACCGGGCCGCTGCTGATCGCCTTGAGTTCGGCTGCCCGGCTGCATGCCCCCGACAAACAACCCTATACGGTCGATGACCTGGTACGGCATCTGAGGCAGAACATGGCCGCCGCCTACGGGCAGAACGGGCAGTTTGAATTGATCCAGGTCGGCAAGAAAGGTGATTCGTTTTCGCTGCTGGCTCCCCAGGATGAGGCCGCCCGCCAGAACCAACCAACATTACGATTCCCGCCGCCGCCCGGCACGCTGAGCGAAGGCCAACGGCGGCCCCGGAAACCATCCCGCTTATCACAGTGGACGGATAACCTGACCGAGCGGGTCGGGCTGATGCCGATCATCGTGACGGCGATCATCGCCGGGATGTTCATCACCGCGCTCATGGTCGGGGCGTCGGCCTTTATCGGGCGCTACTCGCTGAGATTGGCCGTCGTGCCGCGCAACCAAACCGCCACACCTGCTCCCCTCGCCGTGAACACCTCGACGCTGCCCGCTCCCTACCCGTCATCAACTCCGCGCCCTCCGGCGACTTTCTCCACGCCGTTTCCACCCTTCGGTGGCTATGTTGGAGAATCCGGTTACCGGCTGGTCACGATTCAGCAGGTGGGCAATATCCCGCCCGGTGAACTGGTGCGGATCGAGATGGCCTGGTTTGACTACGAAAACAATCTATGGAAATATAATCTGGTCACACAGGACGGCCAGTTGACCGGTGTAGCCCACGCGTGGCAAATCGCCCTGATGGACGACTATATTGCCCCAACACCAACCGCCAGATACATGACACCAAGGGGGGGATATATTGTCGTCACCCTTGAGCAGGTGGGAACCATCCCTGCCGGGTCTGATGTCCGGGTCAGTTCGGCCTGGTATAACCAGGATAGGGGCTGGACCTACTCGATTGTGGCAGAAGACGGGATCACCACGGCTGACGCGTTGGAGTATCAACTGGCATTCAAGCCCGGCATCGATCCCTATGCGCCAACCCCAACCTCTGAGTTTCTGATCAATCCTACCGGCCAATACCTGCTGACCACCGAGCGCATTAGCGATATCCCTGCCGGAACGCGGGTGCAGATCAGCGAGTCCTGGTTTGATACCGATCACTGGGTATACGTGGTCTATACGGATTACGGTGAATACGCCGAAGCACGCGAGGATCAGCTCATCTTCGCGCCGACACCCACGCCCGGCCCAACCGGCACGCCAACGCCGACACCCCCACCGATGATACCGCCGATTGCCCTGACGTAGGGACATGGCATGCCATGTCCCAGAAAACTGGCGTGCCCTACAACGATCTATATTGGAGTTGAAAGGTCATGAAGATCAAAATAGTCGGTCAGCTTGTCGCGGTCATCTTCATCTTAAGTTCGATCTCATGTGGACTGCTGCCGGGAACACCGACGGCAGTTTCCACAACCGGCATCATCACACAGCCGCCCCTGCCCACCGAAACCAGCCCTGCGCCAACTATCCCCCCCACTGAGCAACCCCCAAACACACAGTCTGCGGCTGCCGCCCCGACAGCACTGCCGCCAACCATCCCGCCTCCCTCAATGACCGCTGATCCGAGGATGATCTTGATCGGGGGGATCAAAGAGATTCACAATCAATATGAGTTCGATTCACGGGGTTGTCTTAATAACTATGGAGATTTCACACCATACGAAGAATCCCGAAATGAGATCATCACCATGTTGCTCTCGCACCCATCTGCTCTGACATTGCCACTGGAGGAGCGAAGTACCATCTATAATGAGGTCACAGGAGCTTTTCATATGGAGTTTGTGCCGGGCAGCGGGGATGCGATCCTGGTCAAATGGTTCAGTGATTGCAGAATGAATCGCTTCCAGTCAGCCCACAACATCGTTGTATTTGACCAGGGCACTATTTTTGATCTGAGTGATCTCTCCCTGGTTTACGATATCCGGTGGATCGCTGATCGCTGGGTGCTGCTCAACCGGCTGAAGTTAGATTCCGTCTCCGGGCCAACCCCCTGGAGTATCTGGCAGATTGGCAACGTCGGCGGGAGCTGGCAAAAAGTGGTCGATTGGAGCTTTGTTCCAACACCCTATAATTTCGATGGCATTAACCTGGATTTTGAAAACGGCTACGAAACGATGATCGCCGAGGTGGAATATTGGTATGACGATCACCCCTGCGAATTCAACAGTGCCTTCACCGATACTTTTAAACATGGCGATTGGAAAGTCAAGAACACCTATCATCTGACCGGCGATCAATACGAGTTAACCGATACCCAGATGCTCGATTTTCCTGTCACCAGCCTGGATACCAATGAGCCGGTCACCATTAACTGGCAGGATTATTGCGTCAACGCCGAGCCATGATCAGGCAAAAGGTTTGGCCGCCCTG
>JBNKDD010000298.1:0-7068 GCA_050288085.1 Anaerolineae bacterium | reverse complement strand
CTTTTGAACGTCTGCTAGCTCGACTACCCTTCCCGGCACGGGAAGTTCATCCCGACAATGGCAGTGAATTCCTCAACCACCACCTGGTACGCTTCTGGGGCGAGCAGGTCTCCGGCGTCCACCTGACCCGCAGCCGGGCCTGGCACAAGAATGATAACCGCTTTGTCGAGCAGAAAAACTCAAGCCTGATCCGGGCTTACCTCGGCCACGACCGATTGGATACCATTCAGCAGACCAACCTCCTCAACCAGCTCTATGAACAGATGGGCCACTACTACAACCTCTTTCAGCCCGTCATGCGGCTGACCGAGAAAACGACCGTCGCTGACCCTGCTGGACAGTTCGTCCGGGTCAAACGTCGCTTTGACACCGCTCGGACCCCTTTCGACCGTCTCAAGGCCTCCGGCATCCTCGACCCGACTACCCAGCAGCAGCTTCAAACCCTCCACCATTCCCTTAATCCGCGTCAACTTCGCCGAGACATCTATGCCCTGCTCGACCAACTCTTTGCCTTGCCCTGTGCCCAGCCGGGTGAGCCTTCCCAGGATGTTTACCTGACCTTATTCCATCCACCTGATTCCCTGAAAGGAGATGACTGCCCTCCGGTAACATTTTCAAATGAACGAACCATCCCCGTTCGGTAATATTTTCTTTTGACTTGACAGGCCCGATTTCCTATCCTTAATCTTGACCGGGTCACGACTTCATCCTATACTGATAATACTCATTCCTGTAATTACATGATTACATCTTGTTTCTAGAATAAACCGGCGGAAGGGTGTCAAAGAGGTGAAGCACCCTTTACTAGACAGACCTGCGGATCAGTCCTTATAATTTGCAGGCAGATTTAATTACTATACTATAGGGCCAAAATATGACTATTGATTATCACCAAGATATTGATCATGAGAGCGCCGTCCCTTATTACATCCAACTTAAAGAAGCTCTCCAACATCTGATTAAAGATGGAAACCTCAAGCCGGGTGATCAACTTCCCAGCGAACCCGAATTATGCCAGCTTTACCAGGTCAGCCGGACCGTTGTCCGGCAGGCGCTTCAAGAGATGCATCACAGCGGGTTGATTGTACGGCGTAAAGGAAAAGGTACCTTTGTCGCCGAGCCGAAGATCAGCGAAAACCTGGTTCAGAAGCTGACGGGATTCTACCAGGACATGACCGAAAAAGGGCATCACCCGGTCTCAAAAGTATTGAGGCATGATGTGATCCCTGCCAGTCAGCGGGTGGCAAAGTTCCTCAACATCGCCCCAAAAACGCGGGTGTTTTGCATAGAGCGTCTGCGCTTTGTGGATAACGAGCCGATTGTACTGGTTACCACCTATCTTCCCTATGATCTCTGCCCGACCCTGGCCGATGTTGACTTGGGGAATCAATCGCTTTACGCTTACCTGGAAGAAGCCTGTGACCTGTTAATTGTTCGTGGCCGCCGTGTGATAGAGGCAGTAGCCGCCAATGAGCGCGAGGCCAAACTGCTGAAAGTTGAAGAAGGTGTCCCGCTGATCTTGCTCGACAGCGTGAGTTTCCTGGAAGATGGCACCCCTATCGAGTATTATCATGCCGTCCACCGCGGAGATCGTTCCCAGTTTGAGGTGGAGCTGGTGCGCATCCAGGAGCAGGGTAAAGTCAAAACCATGTTGGGCGATGAGGATGTTGATCTGCCCCCCAGCAATGCTATCGTTGAAGAGTAGTTGCCAGACTCAGGATCGAAAAGAGCCGGGTACGCCGATCCCGGCCCTTTTAAAAGGAGGAGAAGAAGAGATTTTTTCGCCCTTCAATATTTATCATAACTACTTTTTGAAAAACCTCCTTATCGTAAAATGTACGCTTACCCTACGGCTGCCCTACGATGGTTGAAAAAATATCATAACGCGGTAGTAGGACCTTTAATTTTCCCTCAATTGCCCGGATATGAGCTGTTTAGGCCGGGTTTTTCTTGTCCTCAATTGGTTAAGTTTCTTGGCCCTATGGGGTAATTCGCGTACAATAAATGTGGATAGCTTGGTTACCAATAAGTTGGGCCAGACAAATGATCTTAGATCAAATGGCCCGACTACATAAGAAACTGATAAAAACTAGGCTCATGTTCAGTACAAGCGCCCCCTTTTTAAAGTCGGGGAGCCGCGAAGTTTATTCGCGGCGGCTTAACCTATCCGATTCACTAGTTCTAGACATGAGCCAAAAACTATTATCTGTTTTTATTTAAGGTAGTGGGAAAATGGCACAAATCCTGGTTATCGATGATGATGTCAGCTTGCTTCAAATGATGAGCCTGATGCTCAAGCGGGCCGATCATACCCCCATCCTGGCTCAGAGCGGGAAAGAAGGGATTGATATCGCACACACTCAGCACCCGGACATGATCATCGTGGATGTGATGATGCCGGATCGCAGCGGCTACGATGTCTGTCGGGAGCTTCGCGAAGACCCTGTTACGAAGGATATCCCCTTGATGATTCTCACGGCCTTGACAGAGGAATACCGTGAGCAGGCCGAAGAGTCTGGGGCGGATGATTTCGTCACTAAGCCTATTACCCGCAATGACCTGGTTGAGCATATTGATGAACTGTTACGCACCGGGGCACGGAATGTCCCCCGCCCCCTGGAATCTGCTCCACCCACATCGCCGCCGCTACTGGCGGATGAACAACTGGTGGCAGCACCGGTTTCACCCGAGCCGCAGCCAATCGGCTTACCGCTGTTGGCCGTCATGGGGGTGGCTGGGGGAGTTGGGACGACTACGGTCTGCGTGAACCTGGGACTGGGCCTGATGCAGCATGGCCGGTCTTGCATTGTGGACATGAATAACCTTGCTTCCCAGGTTGCGGCACAGTTCAGAACCTTCCCACCCAGGGCAACCTGGGTCGATCTAATGGATGTCGAACCGGGAGAGGATAAGCGGCAGATCGCAAAGACCCTGACGCTGGTTGATGCTGTTGGGGTGGCTTTTCTGGCCTCTCCGATCAGGCCGACCTATTTCCGGTTGGAGAGTCAGATCATCCATTACACTTACGATGTGTTGGCGGAAGGGTTCCGGCGGGTTGTGGTCGATCTACCAGCCGCTTTTAACGAGATGAGCCTGGAAACCCTGCGCCTTGCCAGCCATATCATCGTGGTGGTAGGTGATGATCCGGCCCAATTGTTAACCGCTCCCAACACGCTTGCCGCTCTGGATGAGCTTAATCTGCCGGGCCAGCAGCATATCGTATTGAACCGGGTACGACCGGGTGGGCTGCCCCACCAGACGGTAATGCAGGCCCTTGACCGCCCATTGGCCGCTGATCTGCCTTACGAACCGGGCCAATTTGAGGCTTTACAAACAGGACAGCCATTGGTGATGTCACGTCCTGATTCCCTTTATTCACAGGGTGTGCTCCACCTGGCACGCCACCTCTAGGATCAATGCAACAACCGGATAGGGGAAAAGCATGAATAAACTGTTAGTTGTCGAAGATGAGGTTATTACGTCGGATTTATTGCGTCGTTACTTTGAGATGGTTGGCTATGATGTCGTCAACGCGCTCAATGGAACCGATGCCGTCAAATTAGCTGTCGAGCAAAAGCCTGAAGTGATCATTCTGGATATCATGCTGCCGGACATGGACGGGTATACGGTCTGCAAGAAACTGCGGGCCGATGCACGCACCGACCATATCCCCATCATTTTCCTGACCCAGAAGGATGAGCGCCGTGATCTGCTGGATGGACTCGGCCTGGGCGCAGACGACTATGTGACCAAACCCTTTGACGTGGAAGAACTCCGGCTGCGTGTTCATAATATCATCAGCCGGATGGGGGGGACGCCCCTGGTCGATCCGCGCACCAGCTTACCCAATCTTGACCTGATGAAGCAGCGGCTTCCCAAAGTCCTTAAGGAACCGGACAGCGTTTTCCTGGATGTGCAGGTGTCACAGTGGATTGACTTTGGCAAGAAGTACGGCCCGGTAGCTGCCAATCAGGTGATCCGGGGTGCGGCTAAGATCATCGGCGATTTGCTGCACGAGGTTGACCCCAAGAATTCGTTTATTGCCCACCCCCGCGACGATCACTTCTTGCTGGCGGTGAAGGGCGATGCCGCGATTCAACGGGTTGAGAAGGAACTCTCGGAGCGGTTCTCCTCGCGGGTTAAGAGCTTCTATGATGAAACCGATGTCAAGCTTGGCAAGATGCAAATAGATGCCAAGAATCTTCTCCCGCTGATGAGCTTGAAAATGGTACGGGTCAACATCGATGCGTTGAAGGGCCTGGTAACCATGGATGCCGACGGGGATAAAGGGAAATAGTTCTCCCTTCAAAAAACAGGATTTACACTCTGTAGGGACACAGCATACCGGCGTGTCCCTACTTGCTTTTTGACTCCGGTGGCAGTTCCCGGCGCAGACGCTTGAGGAAGGCCGCTGATTTCAGACGGCGCTCAAGGTGATAGGTGATCGTCTCGTGTAAGACCCGCTCAAGCTCGCCGTGTGTGTTGGGAGTCACTGATAACTGCTCCACTATATCGAAGGGTTGGGCCTGGAAATAGCGCAGTACTTTGAGCGCCTTGAGGGAGATAGGCCGCGTGCGGGGAGTGTTGGCCGCACAGTCCGGGCAGATGATCCCGCCCTCCGCAGGGCTGTAAAATTGATTCTGAGCCTTGATCTTCTCGCCGCCGACCACGCAGTGATGCAGTTCAAAGCGATAGCCACTGACTTCGAGCAGGTGAAGTTCATAGTAACGGGCTGCGCGGCGCGGATCGTCAGTTTCGACTAACCAGTTCAAACCGGCAACCAACAGCTCGTACACCGCCCGGCTCTCGTCGTGTTCCTCCGTGAACGCATCAACCAGTTCCGCAAAGTGGGCGGCATAAGTCGCCCGGATCAAATCCTCCCGGATGCGGGGGAATGCTTCCCGCATCTCGACCTGGCTGACCACTTCAAGCGACCGCCCCTGCGATAACAGTACATCCACCAGCGCGAATAACTCGACGTGTCCGGCCTTCTTGCTCTGGGGTTTGCGGGCTCCCTTCGCAACAGCCTTGATTTTGCCATAATCGCGGGTGAACAGGGTCAGGATGCGGTCAGCCTCGCCGAGATCATGGCGGCGCAAAACCACCGCCATTGTGCGGTAAACGCGTTCAGGGAGAGGCACTGTCTATTACTCCAACTGCTTGGGCCCAAAACCGTCAGGCAGCAAATCACATACGCGGTACTCAGCGATGATCTGATCCTCATCGGCCAGGATCACCAGCATCTCCGGTGCAAATTCGTTCATGACCTGGCGGCACACCCCGCAGGGCGATCCGCCGTTCCGGGTGACAATCGCAATGGCGGTGAAGTCCTGGCTGCCCTCCGAAATGGCCTTCGTGATAGCCACCCGCTCGGCGCAGATGCAGGCCGGGTAGGCCGCATTCTCGACATTGCAACCGGTAAAAATGGTGCCGTCCTGCGTGAGCAGGGCCGCACCTACCTTGTAATCTGAATATGGCGCATAAGCTCTCTGACGAGCTTCACGGGCCACCTTTACTAATTGATCAGGGTTCGTTTCCTGCTTTGACATCGTGTTTTCCGTTTCTAGGTTCGGCGCTTGCGATGCGTTTGACTCGTACCTTGCGGATACGCTGGTTGACAACCCTCATGACCTCCATCCGCAGGGTCTCCGTTTCAACCACCTCGCCGATCTCCGGTACCTTGCCAAGCTGGGCATAAATGAACCCGCCTAATGTGTCACTGAGTTCGTCCGGTACTTTGGTATTCAGCAGGTGATTGAAATCATCCAGGTCGATCCCCGCATCGAAGATAAACTCATTCTCGCCGACAGTAGTGTAGGGCGCTTCCTCGTGAAAGTCGTATTCATCGACGATCTCACCGACGATCTCTTCGACAATATCCTCCATGGTGACCAGCCCGGCGGTTCCGCCGTACTCATCGACCACAATCGCGAGGTGCACTTTTGCGCTTTGCAGTTCGCGGAGCAGATCGTCAACCCGCTTTGACTCCGGGACAAATAAAGGCGACCGCAGCAGGGCTTTCAGATCAAGTTTATGTTCGCCTTTATGCCAGACATCAAGCAGGTCTTTGGCATAAAGCAGCCCTTTGATATGGTCGAGTGATTCATCATAGACCGGAATGCGGGAATGCCCCGCTTTGATGATCACCTCACGGGCCTCTTCCAATGAAACGTCAGAGGCCAGCGCAACAATATCGATCCGGGGGACCATGATCTCGCGGGCGAGAGTCTCGTCTAGCTGGAAGATCGAGTAGATCATTTCCTTCTCGTCTTGCTCTATCGAGCCTTCTTCCTCACCGGCATCGACCAGGGTCATGATCTCCTCTTCGGTGACCTGGAGACTGCTTTGATCCCCACCCAGTGACACGACAATCTGCTTACGGATCGCCGAGAGAAGTTTCATCATGGGCGAGATAAGCACTATCGTGATCCGGGCTAATCCCGCCAGGGCCATTGCCCAGGACTCTGCTTCCCGATGGGCTAGAGTCTCCGGGATCAGCCCAGTCAGGATGTAAACAATCAAGGCCGCAGCAGGCAAGATCACCAGGTACAAAACCAGTATTCCGGGGACTCCCTGATTGGCCAGCAGGTTAGACCTTATCAGGATTTCTGTGATCAGGGCCGTTGTTAAGAAGGTGGCAAGCAAATTTGCCAGTTGGAACGTGTTGAGCGCTCGGCTGGAATCCTCAATGACGGCTAAGGCCCGCTCAGCGCGTTTCGTATCCTGCTCCCGCAGGAGTTGGCGGCGGGCATTACTCAATGCCGTCTGTGCTGCTGAAAAGAAACTGCTCAACAGCAGCAAACCTGACAGAGCGATCAGGCTCCACAGTTGGTCGATCACAATCAGTCTTCCTCATCCTTCGCTAGTTGGCGCTTGGTGCGGGCCGGAACACCATAAGCCAGCGTGTTAGGCGGGACATCGCGGTTAACGACTGAGCCTGCGCCGGTTCTGGCCCCATCTCCTAAGGTCACCGGTGCGACCAGCATGGTGTCGCTTCCGATGAATACATTCTTTCCGGTGACCGTCTTGTGCTTGTTTTTGCCGTCATAGTTGCAGGTGATAGTCCCC
>JBNKDD010000297.1:0-7107 GCA_050288085.1 Anaerolineae bacterium | reverse complement strand
TGACCGGGTAAACCGCCGCCAGGACGGGCGGGACTCTTGCCAGGTGAACGACCACCTGTCTGGCCGCCGGGCCGTGACTGCTGACCGGGTAATCCGCCGCCAGGACGGGCGGGACTCTTGCCGGGTGAACGACCACCTGTCTGCCCACCGGGCCGCGATTGCTGGCTGGGCAGTCCACCACCGGGCCGCGATTGCTGACCGGGCAGACCGCCACCGGGTTTTGCCGGACTCGTACTGGGTAGCCCACCACCGGGTCGCGATTGCTGACCGGGTAATCCACCACCGGGTTTTGCAGGACTCTTACCGGGTAATCCGCCGCCGGGTCGCGACTGTTGACCGGGCAGACCACCACCGGGTTTTGCCGGACTCGTACCGGGCAATCCGCCACCGGGTCGCGATTGCTGACCGGGCAGACCACCGCCCGGCTTTGGTGTTACGCCGGGCAGGGGCGGGAGTGGCTGTTTACCGGGACGGGGTAGACTGCCTGGAACGTCAAAATCATCGACGAAGTCATCGTCGAAATCTGGACTATCCAGATATTCGCTTTCGTCGAAATCGTCGAAGTCATCATATTCGTCGTAGTCGTCAGGTGGGAAATTGCTGCTCATTATCGGCTGCTTTCCAGATACCAATAAACCGTGTTGTCTATTCTTTCACACCCGCTCAAGATTGGCAAACAAAGAAAAAGGGTCGCACATAGAACGCGACCCATGATCAGGTAATCTGATATCAAGTGCTTATTCTTTGTTTTGCTCGCCGTTGATGTTGCGCAGGCTCAAACCCAGTCGGCGAGCGTTGCCATCAATGTTGAGTATCCGGGCGACAACCTTATCACCCTCATCGATCACATTACGGGGATGGAGGAACTGTCCCTCGGCTAATTCTGAGACGTGGATCAGCCCTTCAAGCCCCTCTTCGATGCAGGCAAACGCCCCAAAATCGACCACATTAGTAATGTTGCCCTCGACAAGCTGTCCGATTTCGTAGCGTTTCTCTACCGATTCCCAGGGATCAGGTTGCAGCCGCTTGAGACTCAACGCGATACGCTCTTCGTCAGGTTCAACAGCCATAATATAAACATCGATTTGCTGTCCACTGGAGAGTACGTCGCGCGGATGCCCAACCCGGCCCCATGATAGCTCGGAGATGTGTACCAGACCTTCTATTCCACCCAGATCAACAAACGCCCCAAAGTCACATAGATTGGTCACCATGCCCTTACAGACCGTGCCCGGCTTGAGCTTGGTTAACACCGCTGCTCTCTGCCCGGCTTCGACCTGTGCGGCTCGTTCCGAGAAGATCAGGCGGTTTGCCGTAACATCTAATTCAATAATCCGCAGTCTGAGGCTGGTGCCAACCCGCTTGGCGAGCAGTTCGCGGCGGGATGGCTCGTCGATATCAACCGGAAAATCAACCAGTTGGCTGGCAGGAACAAAACCGCGCAG
The DNA here is from genome assembly GCA_050288085.1 of Anaerolineae bacterium. GTDB lineage: Bacteria > Chloroflexota > Anaerolineae > Aggregatilineales > UBA3940 > JBNKDD01. Next base: position 5,662 of record JBNKDD010000297.1, on the reverse strand, counting down.
GCTGTTCCAGGTGACTAATAGCCCGCCCCGGTTGTAACCCGTGATCGATAACTCGACGGACATGTCGTTCTCGACGTAATGCTTGGCCTGGGCCCAATCTTGTTGGTTGGTGTAAGGGAGATAGTCACTCTGGAGACTGCTGTGTGCATCGGGGTCGTACTGCTGCCATCCATTATCATCAGTGGTGGGTGGTTCAGTGTTGAAGCCTTCGCCTTCATCTAATAGTGCTGCCCAGTAGGCTTCATCGATATCCGGGGGATCCATCTCAGGGGTAACAGTATTCTCGTCTCCTGGTTGCAACTCTGTAGACATTGCTTAGTGCCTTCCTAAAAATGAAATCATCACACGTTTTACAGGTAAATTTTTATAACTTCGCCGCCGCTTAAATGGTTGTAGAAGCGATTCGCCAGGTGCAAGCAAGCGCCTGGAGCGCCCGAATCACTACTATCAGCTTATTGGACGGGGTTTAAGCGGACAAACGACTTAATAACCAATACTATAATATGGTCTCAACCCTTTACCTGGTTTCTCGTCCCATAAAAGGGAGCATTATTGACTAGCATGCCAGAATATTGATGAAATGTCAACTCGCGCTGCCCGGTATTTCAAACTCCCCTTCAAGGGGGCATAATTTGCTTCCTGATAGGCCCTTAATAGACTGACCTATGTATACGCCCATATGTAATAAGGCATACTGAATCTGGGATAAGGGTACTATATACCATGCCCTTTGTTTTCGGTATATTGTTATACATAGGGTAGATGAAGTTGGTATTTGTATTGGTAGCTTTATTGGTAGTGGATGTTGGTATCTTTTAGAGTGAGTATGTATTGGTAGAGTCCTGATGAAGTGTATGGCTGTGGTTGTAAATTGGCGGTAACGAAACTCAGCCAGGGTTTGCCAGCACCAGCCAATAAGCCGGAGAGATGAATATCGCTCTCCGGCTTAGTTTTTTTCCTTTACCCGTTTACTCCTACGGCCCGACCGTCCACAACATGACCGTCCCATCGCTCGAACCAGATGCCAGCCACGCCCCATCAGAGGAGTAATCGACATCCGTTACCTGCCCGGTGTGACCGGTCAACGTATGGGCTAATGCACCGGTTCCCAGGTCCCAGATGATCAACTGGCCGGGTGTTGTGCCGTTCGATTCCCCTGAGCCGGACGCCAGCCAGTTCCCATCCGGGCTGAAATCCACCGCGAACACCGGCTGCTCATGCCCGACCAATCGATGCAGTACCTGCCCGCTTTTGGCGTCCCACACGATCACGTCGTAGGTTGTATCATTGACCCCCGGCCCGGTCGCTAACCGGCTCCCATCGGATGACCAGGCCACGCTCAGCACGCCCCAGGTATGCCCCTCGAAGCGCACATACTCAACCGGGTCGCCGCCTGCCGCGGTCAAATCCCAGGCGACCACATCGCCATCAAACCGCCCGACGGCCAGCACCAATCCATCCGGCCTGAAAGCCAACCCTGGGCTGGCCTCCCCGATGATCTGGACGGCCCTGCCGGTCTGGATATCGGCAATCGTCACCTGCCCGCCGGTAAAATATGCTAATCTCGCCCCATCCGCTGACCAATCCAGGTTATCACCACTTCCCTCAAAGGTCAGCAGATATTCGCCGGTTTGTGCATTCCATAGATCGATCTGCTCCGGCCCGGCAGCCGCCAGCAGCACACCGTCCGGTGACCAGGCCAGGCTGGTCTTCCCCCCGGTGACCTCGTTGAGCCTGTAGATCGGCTCCTGGGTGGCCGGATCCCAGATCACCACCCCGGTGCTCGACCCGGTAGCCAGCAGTGAGCCATCGGGAGAGAAGGCCACCGAATCAATTTCGCTGCTGCCTTCGATCCGATCTTCAACCCACAGATCATCCTCATCAAATCCTAATAAGGCCACCCCATCGACCGAGAGCAGGATCAGCCCGGAATCGTCCGGCAGCCACGCGATCTGAGTGACCGGGGCCGCGACGGGCAGATCCGTGGTATGCAGCACCCGTCCGTTTTCTGCATCCCAGATCATCAACTCGCCGCTGAGTTCCTCTGCTTTCCAGGCAAATGACGCCAGCATCGATGTATCCGTCGAGAATGCCAGCGCCGTGAGCCCCGCTGTGTGACCTTCTAAAGTCAGCAGCAGAGTCCCATCATCGGCCCATACGTCGATGTTATTGTCTGAGCGGGACGTGGCAAGCCGTCTCCCGTTGGGTGACCGGGTCAGTGATTCGACTGTGCCCTGGCGTTTGCCCAGCACATAAACCTTGATCCCCGTCTCCACATCCCAGACAAAAGCCCGCCGGTCGCTGGCGGCAGCGTCGGCATCTGCCGGGCCGGTCGCCGTGACCAACCGGCTGCCGTCGGCAATAAACTCCAGGTAGCGAGCGGCCAGCCATTCATGGCCCTCGATGTTGCTCAGATACCTGCCGCTGATCGCATTCCACAGGATGATCGAGCCTTCGTCGTAGGAAACTACTAGGATCTTCCCATCCGGTGACCAGGCCAGATTGACTACCGGCCAGGCGGTATCCTCATCAACCAGGGTGTGGACGGCTTCCTGTTCGACACTGTCCCAGATCATCGCCGTACCATTGCTCAACCCGACCGCGATCAATTGGCTGTCCGGTGACCAGGCCATCCTCTTGACGCTGCTGTTGTATTCGCCACCACCGGTTGATTCTCCGGTTTCGGCATCCCAGGTGACAATCTGATCACCCAGCACCGCCGCGATCTGCGTCCCATCCGGCGACCAGTTGATCTGCGAGACAGCACTGTCGGTCGGCGCATTCCACACCGGTTCAAGCGATTCGGAGTCATAAACGGCAGCCCCGATGCTGGTTCCGAGCACAAATTGATCGCCATCTGGCGAAAGGGCCATGTCAACGAAGCGGCCTAATCCCAGGCGTACACCACTTATTTCCACCGTTGGATTGCCTGCCCCGGTATTCTCCACCGGATCGATGGTGGGCGAGGTGGTGGGTGTTGGTGTTTCAGTAGATGGGAGCGGTGTAGGCTCTGCGGTGTAAAACAGGGGATCGGCTGAATTGCTGCATGCTGACAGCATCAAACCGCCGATCAGTACTAAAAAGAATGTTCGGGTTGGGCGGCGGGAACTCAACGTGGCCCCCTCTCTTGGATGTTCAGATGGTTAGCTGGTAAAGAGAATAATTTCATAGGGCGGGATTGTACATCAAAAAATGGCCTATCACCTTTTTTCCCGGATGATATGTTATGATTTTCGCAAGAAAGGCTGTGTATATAGGAGGGACTCTATGCCACGCGGTGCGAAGATTCTATTCCTCGGCTTGCTGATGTTCTTTGTGACACCTGCCCAATCTGCGCTGGCCCAGGATGGGATACAGGCTTACATTCACCATATTACCTGTGACTGTGAATCACTCGATCTGGGGATCACGCTTGGTTATATCACCAACGATTGGGACGGACAGGATTTTTATCGTTTGCGAGTATTCGATGCGGAGGGCACTGCCGTGATAGCCAGTGTTGACGGCTGGATCACCGCCGATCAAACTCCTTACTACTGGCAGACTGGACCTATCCCGGCGGTTACTCAGGATGGGATTTACCGGATCGAGGTGTGGGATGTCGGCGCAAGCGGTGAGCTCAAGGATCAAATGGACTCTGTGTACTACAACTGTAAGACCGGCGAATCATGGCGGCTTATCGATGCGGAACAGGAAGCGCAGCGGGAACAGGATTCAGATGGCCGTCCCAAAGGGGGAGCCTGTATGATGCATCTGCACACCACCAATCCGGCCCCGGTGGACGGCGTCGTGATCATCATGTGGATGCGGGCACCAGGTGATACCGAGTTTCACCTTGAGACCTTTGGTGTGACCGCCGGGGAGGCAGTGGGCAACATTCCAATTTTTGCACCCTGTGCAGTGAACGTCCGTGTCTATTACCGGCCATTTGAGGCCGATGGGGTGCTGTTCCTGCCATCGCAGTATTATCCAGATGGGGAGTATGGAACCCCACCTGAGTGGCAGCCGGACAATCCATCTTACCATACGACCTTCCCGGATTGGCCGCTGCCAGAGGTGAACAATTCAGATTAGGAGTTATGCCGTTGCAAGGGATGTGACGGGGTAAACTCTACAAGACTTTGAGGCAATATGCTAATCGACATCATCAGCGCATTCTCATTCCTGACCATTCTCCCGGCCCACATCCGTTCGGATCGACCGCCGGGCCGCACCTTTACTTATTACCCTCTAGTCGGCGGCGTGATCGGCTTGATCGTCGCCGGGGTAGCATCGATCCCCGGTTTGTCGCCCGGCCTGCTGGCCTTTCTAACATTGCTGATCTGGGTTGCCCTGACTGGCGGCCTGCATCTCGACGGCTTTGGCGACTCGTGTGATGGCCTGTTGGCGACTGTCACCCCGGAGCGCCGCCTGGAGATCATGAAGGATTCGCGGGCCGGGATGTGGGGCGTCGTCGGCCTGATCATGCTGCTGCTCGGCAAATATGCTGCCGTCTCCCCCATCGACCCCCGCCTGCTGATCCTGCCCCCGGTGGTAGGCCGTTGGGCAACCGTGCTGGCCGTCTGGATTTTTCCCTACGGGCGCAAGGCCGGAGTCGGTGCCCATTTCCGGCAGGGGTTCGGCTGGCCGCAGGGCCTCGCCGCGACGGTGTTAGCGCTGGCTGCAGGAGTCGGAATCGGTTTGTGGGTCGGTTGGCTCCCCGCCTTGACGCTGATCCTCGCGCCCCTGACCACCCTGATCGGTGGCTGGTGGGCTGCCCGTCAATTAGGCGGCGGCCTGACCGGTGATATCTACGGCGCATTATGTGAATTTACGGAGTTGTTATGCCTGATCGCCCTGAACTTTCTCGCCGCCTGATCTTTGTGCTGGGCGGAGCCCGGAGCGGAAAAAGCCACTATGCCGAAACCTGGGCTATGGAACACGGTGGGCGGGTGCTGTATGTGGCAACTGCCATCGCCTTTGACGACGAAATGCGCGAACGGATCGCCAGGCACCAATCCGTCCGCCCCGACCACTGGCAGACCCTCGAATCCCCGACCGGGGTAGGGCAGGCCATCCGCGAAGCGTTGAGCCGGGGAGAATTCGACACCGTGCTGCTCGATTGTGTAACGGTCTTATCGGGCAATGTGCTGGTTGAGGTCTTTGAACGTACCGGCGAAGAAGCCCCCCAGTCCGAATCAACCGACGCCGTGCTCGCCGAGATCGATGACTTGTTGGCCGCTTTCCGTGAGTCGTCACAAACCTGGCTGGTGATCAGTAACGAGGTCGGGATGGGCGTCGTGCCGCCGTCGCGATCGGGACGCTTTTACCGTGATGCACTGGGCCGCGCCAACCAGCGGATCGCCCAGGCCGCCGACGAGGTGCTGCTGCTCGTGGCCGGGCTTCCCTGGAAGTTGAAGTAGTTACTTGTTGCCCAGTAATACTAACTGCACTGTGCCAAACTTATACAATAGAGGAAAGGAGAAATTGCATGAAGGCTGATTCAAAAATCGTACAACGATTTAAAGATCTAATACGTCGGGCTGAAGAACTTAAACAAGACAAAGTAGAGAGTCATACCGATGAGCACGGAATAACTCATTACGGAGAGTGTCGCATAACTGTTTAACAAGGGGCTAACACGCGAGACCGAGCGTGAAGCAGGTCAGGGCGGTCAAGATGA
>JBNKDD010000296.1:0-7116 GCA_050288085.1 Anaerolineae bacterium | reverse complement strand
ACGCTTCGGGATTGGTCCAGTCGATCCCATAAGTATTGGGCAGGCTTTCCATCGGGATATATCTGGGCTTCAAGGGGGTCAGCCGCTCGACAATCACCGGTTGGGTGGTTATCACCATCTGGCGGGTGTCTTGATCGGCTTCCCATCCAGCAATCAGTGGTTCGAGTGGTTCATCTGCGAGGCGAATGATCCGGTATTCCTTAATGGCGATTCCGGTTCCGATCAACACAGCAATGATCAGCACATCGACGGCCACAATCGGCAGTCGGCGCTGAATGGCTTGCAAAACTTTCACTTCGTCGTAGACAATAACGATGAATTCAAGGAGCAGGATGATGGTCAGCAGGCTGCGTGTAATGACCAATGTGGTCAGAAAGCCTTCGCCCAATACGATGAATGCCACCGGCCATTCCAATACCATCATCGCGCTGAAAGCTAGGGCATACAAAATTCCACGCCAGCCCGGCAGCAATACGATAGCCAGTACCGCGAGATAGATTCCCCACTCTGGACTGTAGCCTTTGGAATAGAGCAGCATCATGATGGTTGTCAACCCGGCAAAAGCCGTACTGCGGCGGGGATTCTCCCAATCGATAGGCCGCGTCCAGAGGAATAATCCCACCAGGGCAAAAATACCCGTGATCACCCCCCAATTCAGTGTTGAAGGTGGGGTCTCCGGCGGTATCCAACCGGCGGTGGATGGGTCGTTACGAATGAACATCGGCGCGACAATCCCATAGCCGGGATAACCCTCTGCCAGCGCCCAGATCGTTTCCCAGGAGATTCGCCCGGTGAGGGTTTTGAAGAAGGCCAATGTGTACTCGGGTTTGGCGATCAGAAACGGCCCGAATACCAGCGCCGTGATCACAACGATGGTGGCAATCAGCACCAGCACCCGTTTGAGTTTGACAGATTTTAAACCCTGCCAGGGGATCGATATACGGAATGGGGCCAGGAATACCTGTACTGCTGCCGGGAGCAGAGTCAGCGGGAACAGCTTGGTGCTGAACCCCAGGCCGATCCCGATTCCCGTCACGAGTGGATTGTGGCGGGTAAGGCCGTATAACCCCAACAAGATGAAAAACATCACCAGACCATCAAACCAGCCCAGAAAGACGAACAGCGGCGCGAACAACAGGGTGTAGCTCCAGGCTGCTCGCAGCCCTGCTTCCCGGTCAAACAGTCGTCCAACGGTTGCATAGATCAGGATCAATGTTCCTACATCGAAGGGGAGCAAGAACAACCGCAGGATCACGTTGGACCATAGGATGGTGTTCGGCCAGGCCGGGATCAGCAGGCTTACTTTGTAGCTTGCTACGATCAGCCAGGGGATGACCGGGGGGTATTCCATCCAATAATCAAGGAAGGGATACTGTTCGTGCGTACTGAGCTGCCCGATGGCATGGTAGAAATATCCATTGGGAGCAGAGGCAACTATAAACCCTCCGGGTTGTAAGAGCAGCACGGCTATGGCCCGGAAAACGATAAACATCACCACCAGTTGGAGTAGGGGGGTGTGTTCGGTGGTCATGGTCTTCCACGATGTGCTGATCTTTTGTCTCAGGTTATTCATAGTCTGCCTATGCTGAACTGATTGATGGTGGGGGGCACAGTTTTCTGCTCTGCGCCCCCACAGGATTTACAGGTTGTCTCTCAACAAATCTCCCAGGGTCGGCGTGCCGATTGGTTGGAGTTCGTACCGTACCCGCTCCATTGGCAATTTTACGTTGATGATCCGGTTCAGGTCAATCGGTGTTGCTGCGATCACCAGGTCAGCGTCTGATTGGTTAATGGTGGCTTCCAGGTCGGCCATCTGTTCCGCGCCATAGCCCATCGCCGGTAGTACTGCACCGGTGTTTGGATATTTGGCGTAGGTTTTCTGAATAGCCCCAACTGAGAAGGGGCGTGGATCGATGATCTGAGCAGCGCCAAAACGCCGTGCCGCGACCACCCCCGCGCCATAGGCCATTCCCCCATGTGTCAGGGTTGGCCCATCTTCGACCACCAATACTCGTTTGCCCCGGATAGCTGCCGGATGATCGACAAAAATCGGTGAAGCTGCCTCTATGATCACTGCTTCCGGGTTAACCCGTTGAACATTTTGGCGCACGATACCAATGTTATCATAATCCGCTGTATCAATTTTATTGATCACGACCACATCTGCCATCCGCAGATTGGCCTCACCAGGGTGATAGGTCACCTCGTGGCCGGGCCGGAGCGGATCAACGATGACGATATGCATATCCGATACATAGAATGGGAAGTCGTTGTTCCCACCATCCCATAGGATGATATCGGCCTCCATCTCGGCCTGGCGGAGGATGGCCTCATAGTCCACGCCGGCATAGACGATAATCCCTTTATCCAGGTGCGGCTCGTATTCTTCACGTTCCTCAATGGTGCATTGATGTTTATCGAGATCGGCATAATCGGCAAAGCGCTGAACGGCCTGTTCAGCCAGATTGCCATAGGGCATCGGATGCCGGATAGCGACCACCTTATGCCCCATAGCCTGTAACACTCCGGCAACGAGACGGGTGGTCTGGCTTTTACCTGCGCCGGTACGTACCGCGCCGATGGATACCACCGGCTTGTGACTTTTAACCTGAGTGGCTTTTGCACCCAGCAACCGGTAATTTGCCCCCGCTGCCAGGACCTGTGAGGCACGATGCATCACATATTCGTGGGACACGTCGCTGTAAGCAAAGATGACCTCATCGATCTGATGCTCGGCAATGAGTTGGGGCAGCTCCGCTTCATCGTAGATCGGGATACCTTCCGGGTAAAGATCACCTGCCAGTTCTGGTGGGTATCGACGTCCGTCGATGTCGGGGATTTGTGTAGCCGTGAAGGCTACCACTTCGTACTGATTGTTGCTGCGGAATTGAACGTTAAAGTTGTGGAAGTCGCGACCGGCGGCTCCCATGATCAAGATACGTGTGCGAGTCATAACTACCTCTTATGTAAGATAGCCCTCGCCACTGCAAGGTGCAGCCGGGCTGCGAAGGGTTTGAATTGGACCGTACAAATATATTATATCGAATGGTCCAACTATGCAGGAAATAGCTCCAACTTAATCAGATTTTCGCCTGCCGATTAGAGCCATGATGATACTCAGGAAGTAGAGCAGGACCAGCGGAGCAGACACAATCCCCATATTGATCGGGTCTGGGGTAGGGGTGACAACGGCGGACATAATGGCGATACCAACGATGGCGAACCGCCAATTCTTGACAAGCATCTGGGCGTTAACCACCCCCATTCGGGCAAGTACGAAAAAGACCAGGGGCATCTCAAATGATGCGCCCACATATAATAACACCTTGGTCACAAAGCTGATGTAGTCGTCAATTGTGGGTTGAGCGGTGATCCCTAAAAAGGAGGTCAGGAAGGGGACGGCAACGGGCAGCATCATCACATAAGTAAAGACTACCCCTGTGATAAACAAGACGACTGCAAAGGGGAATAGCAAGTAAAACAGACGCTGTTCACTGGGTCGCAGTCCACCTGCCAGGAAAATCCACACCTGAGCGATCACGGCGGGCGAGGCCAGGATAACACCCACCGTCAAAGACACCCGGAACCAGACTGAAACCCCTTCTGTCACCTGGATGATCTGCAACTGGTCAACGCCGCCGATTGGTGCGGCCAGCAAGTCCATCACCTGTTCGCTCAGGCTGGCGGCAGCGACGGTCGCCACAACGATAGCGATGATGCTGTTGATCAGGCGCTTACGTAATTCGAGCAGGTGTTCCATCGCCGAAGCCGGGTTATCGATTAAGCCGCCTATCCCGGTGTCGCCTTCCTGTTGTTGGTGGGGTTTAAGGTTCTTGAGATTCGTAATCAGCGACAAAAAAGCTGCCAGTAGGCTCAAGCCCAGAGCCGCTGTAATTACCACCCAGTCCGGTAAGCTGGATAGGTTGCTGATAAGATCATTGATCGTGAAGTTCGTCATTGTCTTCTGTGGGTGAAGTTTGAGGGGTAAATGTGGTTTGTGCTACCGCGTTACGAATTCCCCAGGGGTCTTCGATAACCTCTTTCTGTCCAGAACCTCCAGCTTTGCTGCCGGGTGAAGTGTCATCGAAGCGCAGTTGTTCGTCAATTTGCCGCTTGGTTTCGTTAATTTCAGATTGTACGTCTTCCAGTTCTTCGGCCATAGACATCAAACGGTTAGGTAGATCGCGTACAAATTGATAGAACTCCTGGGTCTCCGTCCAGAGGTCTGATCCGGTTACTTTCCGAAGTAGTCTCCCTGCCTGTAAGGCTACCTCCCGCGTCCGTTCAGGGCCGATCAGAATGAATCCGAGTAGGGCTAAAATAATGAGTTCGGGCAGCCCAATGCCACATACTGTATCCATAAGGAGCTAATCGCCCTCGGAAGAAGAGTCGAAGTTTTCTCTCGTTTTAAGTGCAGAGATGAGCTGTTCCTGCTTGGTTGATAGGGTGCCTAACACGCCGTTGATGAAACGGGGTGTACTATCACTGCCAAATGTCTTTGCCAGAACAACGGCTTCATTAATGGCGACCTTCAAGGGGATTTTCTCACTCAGGGCTAGTTCATAGATGGCAATCCGCAGGATGTTACGGTCGATAACGGCCATTTGTTCAACCGGCCAGTCCGGGGCATGTTGGTGTATCAGACTGTCCAATGCAGATTGATTTTGCACGACACCTTTGACCAAAGAGGTGAGAAAGGACTCGGCACGCTGCCCAAGCGGTTCTTCGAGCAGGCGTTCACCAAGCACATCATCTACCATATGGCCGGTGCAGTCAATTTCGTATAAAGCTTGTAAAGCCATGCAGCGGGCTTTGCGACGTACTTCCACGATGGCAGGACTCTCTACTGGTCGGATGTACCGACGTAATCAACGTCTTCAACATGGACGCCAATCTTTTCTACATCCATACCAACCAGGTCCTCAATCGAACGTTTAACGGCAGTTTGAACTTCCTCGCTGACGGCACGCATATTGACATTAGGTTTAACGACCAGGTACAGGTCGAGTGAAACCTGGTTGTCGTCAATCTCCAGGACGACACCGTTTGCCATTGGATTGCCACGCAGTAGCCGTCCAACCTGAACCGGGATTTGTCCCATTCGGGCTACACCTTTAACTTCAGTTGCCGCGTGTTTGGCAATTGTAAGCAGCACGGATGGTGCAATTGTGATCGTATCTTGTGGTTCCATTTTTCTCTTAACCCATTACCATCCCACCATCGACTGATAAGGTTTGCCCGGTGATGTAAGCTGCTTCTTCGGATGCCAGAAATGCAACCGCATAGGCAACTTCTTCCGGGGTTCCCCATCTGCCGAGTGGAATGGCCTGAAGTGATGCTTCTTTAATATCGTCAGGTACGATGTCTGTTAAATCGGTCGGGACAAAGCCGGGGGCCACCGCGTTGACAGTGATCTTCCGGGTTGCGACCTCACGGGCTAGGGCTTTGGTAAAGCCGATCACACCGGCTTTGCTGGCGCTGTAATTGGTCTGCCCGGCATTTCCGGCGATTCCGGCCACCGATGTGATGTTAACAATCCGCCCGTAGCGCTTGCGCATCATCGATTTGACGGCGGCTTTGGAGCAGTTGAATACGCTTTTCAAGTTCGTTTCGAGCACAAGATCCCAGTCTTCTTCAGGCATCATCATGATAAGCATATCACGAGTAGTGCCTGCATTATTGACCAGGATGTCCAGTTGGCCGAATTCGGAAACCGTCCCTTTGATCAGCGATTCAGCCTGTGAGAAGTCGGCGACGTTCGCCTGTACCGCCTTGGCCTGCCCGCCTTGTGCTTGAATGCTTGCAACAACCTCATTGGCGGCATCGGCATTGCTGTTGTAGTTCACGATGACAGTTGCGCCGCGCCGGGCCAACTCCAATGCAATGGCTCGCCCGATACCACGCGAGCCACCGGTAACGATAGCAATACGTTCATCCAAACTGCTCATAGAGTCCTGTACCCCTCAAATTAGCGCTAGTGAAAGCGGAGGCGATTGTACCACCGCTTATCAGGGAGTTCAACCAACCTCACTGCCGGGAAATAAAAGAGGCGATTTCTCAATCGCCCTTCAGTGCCTGCAAGTGTTCCGGGGAGTCAACCATGTAACCGCTGACGCTGCGGTCGATTCGCTTAAGCAGTTTGGTCAACACGTCCTTGCTCCCCAACTCCACAAATTGGGTAATCCCGGCCTCGATCATCGCCCGGACGCTTTCTGTCCAGCGCACGGATGAGGTCAGTTGGGCTGCCAATTCATTTCGAGCTTCTTCTACGGTAGTGAGTGGTTTAGCCTGGGTATTGCCCACGATGGGGATAACGGGTGCGTGGAATGGAGTTGCCTCCGCCGCTGCCCGGAAATCGGCGGCGGCTCGTTCCATCAATGGGGAGTGAGCCGCAATGCTGATCGGCAGGCGCACGGTCTTTTTCGACCCGTATTCGCTTGCTTTCTCCATAGCTGCGGTGAGCGTATCCTCTGCTCCGGCGATCACTACCTGGCCGGGACAGTTATCATTGGCGACTACCAGCACCCCGCCAACCGATTCGCGGGCTTCTGCACACAGGGCTTCGGCCTGTTCTATCGTGGGGCCAAGCAAAGCCGCCATTCCCCCAGGGCTGTGCTGGTCAGCGTCCCGCATCAATTCCCCACGGCGGCGCACCAACTGGAGCCCATCCGGGAAACTCATTGCCCCGGCGGCGGTTAAAGCGGTTAGTTCACCCAGGCTGTGACCGGCCACATAGGCCGGTTGGAATGGTGCTTCCCACACTTCGTATAGTGTGCGCAGGGTGGCGATCCCGGCAACGTACAATGCCGGTTGCGTATTGGCGGTGTCAGATAACCTTTCCTCTGGTCCATTGAAACACAAATCCGAGAGGGCGAATCCCAATAGATCGTCGGCTTCTTCAAAAGTCTGCCGGGCTACGCGGAATTCTTGCGCCAAAGCTGCGCCCATCCCCACGAACTGTGAACCCTGACCAGGAAAAAGAAAAGCAGTTGTTGCCTGATCAAACATGGTGCGCTTTCCTGATGATTAAGAATAAAAAAAGCCGCGTTCCGCCTCGGAGCACGGCCTAGGCCAATGTGCCGTCTAATATTGAATCTATTCGCCCGAAACGTCGAT
>JBNKDD010000295.1:0-7163 GCA_050288085.1 Anaerolineae bacterium | reverse complement strand
AGCAGTTTTCATCCGGTATCACGCCCGAGGAGCTTTTCCAACTTCTCGCAGCATGACCTAAAAGTGCAAAGATAGAGAAGGATTTTTTTAGGCTGTCATTGCTATGATCAAGTCCATAACGTTAATGAGAAAAAAGAGGTTGACATGACTGTACGTTCATTGATTATCTGGTTGCTTATTGGGCTGATATCCGGTTGGTTATCAGGCGTTCTGGTGAAAGGTCGTGGTTTTGGACTGATTGGTAACATCGTTGTGGGGATCATCGGTGCACTGATCGGCGGCTTTGTGCTCGGTTCACTGGGTATCTTTGCTGCCGGGTTCGTCGGAGAAATTATCACCGCATTGGTTGGAGCTGTGCTCTTCCTGGTGATTATCATCGCCCTAAAGCGTGTCTGAACTAACACTGGCAGCGGACCTTTTGCGGCATTCGCTACAATCAATATATGAGTAACTACCTGCAAACGATAAGAAAGAGAATAGATAAGTCAGCGTTGTACCAACGCATCCAATCCATAATCAAGGCCATCTTCTCCCTGCTAAAGGAGACGATGGCCGAATGGAGTCGGGATAATGCCTCCCAGCTTGGGGCGGCGTTGGCATACTATACAGCCTTGTCCCTGGCCCCTTTGTTGGTGCTGGTTGTTGTGATCTTCAGCCTGGTATTTGGCAGCAATGCGTCAGTTGAAGGCGAAATTATCGACAGCACACAGAAGGCCATTGGACAGGATGCCGCCATTGTAATCCGAACCGTTTTACGTAATGCCGGAACATCCGGGTCTGGCATTATTGCGACGGTGATCAGTATCGGTATGCTGATGTTCAGTGCATCGGGGGTATTTGGGCAGTTGAAAAGGGCCCTCAATACGGTGTGGGAACTCCGTCAAAGATCAGGCCGTGGTGTGACCGGCATGATTAAGGAACGCCTGATCTCATTTGCGATGGTCCTGGTGGCCGGTTCGCTGTTAATTGTTTCGTTATTATTTGATATGGTGCTATCAGTCCTGGGTGATGCGATCAGCACCTGGGTGCCGCCGACCTTCGACCCGGCACGGGTGTTTGCTTTCCTTCAGACGCTCCAGGTTGCTCAGTTTCTATTATCCTTCATCATCTTCAGTTTGTTATTTGCCTTCATCTACAAGGCGGTGCCGGATGCCGAAATCGCCTGGTCAGATGTATGGATCGGCGGGATAGCTACGTCCCTTCTTTTCACAACGGGAAATGTGTTGATTGGGTTGTACCTGAGCCGCAGCAGCGTGGGGTCAGCCTACGGTGCTGCCGGATCACTGGTGGCACTTCTGGTATGGGTCTACTACTCGGCGCAGGTATTCTTCATCGGGGCCGAGTTTACGCAGGTTTATGCTAACATGTACGGCTCACGGATCCTGCCCGATGACGATGCCGTCGCCGTGCTGCGTAAGACTCGAACACGCAAAGAAGTGTTTGCTATGATGCGTCCACAATTTGGTGACCATCTTAAAGGCCAGGATGTTGTGGAAGAACAAGAGAATTCTGGTGGTATCGAAACCGTTACGATGGTCGAAAACCCCATCATTGAGAAGGATGATTCATCTGACCCCTCCATCAGCAAAAAAAGGCTGGCCGTGTTTAGCACGATCAGCGCGTTGGTTGGTGGTGCAGTTGTCGGGGCGTTTTTTGGATTGCGACAGCGCAGCCAACATCAGGACGACAATTGACAGTCGATTGTAATACGTCAGAATCATAGAGACCAGTATCAGATACTGGTCTCTGATATCGGCGTGGCGATGGCACTTTCGGACTATGCAGCAGCCGCCACAACTATGAGATTGTTATCGACATGGGTCACGCCGAAGGTGTAAATGGCCGATTGATAAGCGGCTGTTCTGGCTTCCCAGTCGGGCACCGACCCGGTCAGGATCACATCACCATCCTTGACTTTGACATTTACATCGTTGATGTTAACCTTGCGATTGCGTGTAATGGCGCTCACAATGTCTTCGGCAATGGCCTTGTCAACTCGCCTATCAGCCTCACCTTCGGTTGTCACGACGGCGATCTTGTTGGTCACACCGATGACACCCCGGACGCTCGCTGCCTCGTTCTCGACTTCGACCTTCTTCCAGAAAGCATCGACGATCCCTTCTAACGTTGCCCAGCCCTTGACAACACTCACGTCATATTTATACGAAAGCAGATGAGGGTTCAGAAACAACTTGGACTCGATATTGGCGACCAACTCCTCGTCATCCAGCTTACCTGGATAACTCACCGTAAGCTGGTTAAACACCTCTGTAACTCCCATCACCGAACTGGCGTCGCTTTCTGCTGCCAACCTGTCCGAATAGGAAGGAACTTCCCCACTCAGCGTTACCTTGCCCTCATCAACTGTCACTTTGATAGCTGAAGCATCGACCCGATTATCCCAGTAGAGATGGTCTACAACGTTAGTTTTGATAACCTCATCTGAGCGTTCCAAACGTGTCATTGGTTGATTTACCTGACCCATTTTCTTCTCCTTTTTACTTCATCATCGTTCTATTCCACCTTACTATCAGGCCCGTAAAAAAGTCCTATAGCACATCTAAATAAGTTCTAAAAAAGGTGTGTACCTCATCTTGCCAGAAGCCTTTTTAGGTTTTGTTTAGGTTGTTTTTGGGACTTTTTTAGTGTCAGGATGCTATTGTTAAGTAGTCAAAAGCAATACGGGAATACTCCTGCCGGTGATGGTTGGCACATAGCCACTCCAATAAACTGGCGGTGTGAAAGGAAATAAGAATGGAAGATACCTATACATATGTCGCTCGCAGTGCTCATGACCCTACCAAAGTAGCCACCTTTACAGCCTATGATGGAGTTCTGACCGTTGACGTAGGTGCACCATTGGAGCAGCTTCAACGCACATTTCAGGCAGTTGGTGACGACAAACTTGAAACCCAGGACAGCAAATCGATCAAGGCGGCAACACCCTGGCTCACGCCGGTTGCCGTCCGCCTGGTAGAACAGGGTATACACCCGTTCAATGTCGCCGATATGGATGCGAGTACAGATGGGAACGATCTAAATGTGAAGCTGTGGGTGAGGACAGGTGGTTTGCGCCTGGTTCCGGTTACCCTGGCCTGGGATGAAGTTGATAACCCTGATGCCACCCAGGCTTTCGTCAAAGAATTAGACAGGCGTAAAAAGGCCGCTGCCCATCCCGGAAGATTCCGGGGGGTGATGGATTACTGGGTTAGCTGGATGGCTGCCGGTTTTGTGTTGATCTTCTGGCTATTCCGACAGTTCCGGAGAGAGAACGCATAAGGAGTTGGTACTTTTAGGATTTTTTTGTGGGTTGTATAGAACTTTTTTAGGTATCTAAAGGTAAAGTGGATTTAAAAGAAGTGCAGCAGGTTAGGTTGATAAACGGTAAATTAAACAAACCAGGAGGGAAAAATTCAATGACAGAAAATCGAAATAACTTTGGCTCGTTCGCCACGGGATTACTGATCGGTGGGATGGTGGGCGCAGCGGTTTCACTGCTGAACGCACCACAGTCTGGTGAGGAGACTCGCGAGCAGATCAAGGCCAAGGGCATTGAACTGCGCAATCGTGCAGATGAAGAAATTGAGCGGATACGTACACAGGCCGAAGAGACGTTAACCGATATCCGCACCAAAGCCGACGAAACACAGACCCGGATCACGGAACAAATCGAAGACATGCAGAGCCGCGTTTCCGGCGCACTCAAGGAAGGCAAAGAAGGTGTGCTTGCCATTCAGGAAGAATTGGCTGGCAACTCATCCAACACATCTGCCTGATACTACCAGAAGCTTGATAGGAGGCGTGCTTAGCACGCCTTTCTGTTTGGGAGGAAAATGTCTTTCAACATCAACAACACAACTTTAAACTTTCCGCCTGATTTTCTATGGGGAACCGCTACATCGGCACACCAGGTCGAAGGCCATCAGGCCAATAACGATTGGTGGGCAGCCGAACTTGAAGGTGGATATATCCATGGCAATCAACGCTCAGGTATCGCCTGTGATTGGTGGAACCGCGCCGAAGAAGACTTCGACCGCATGGCCGAAATGGGCCTCAACACACATCGGATGTCCATCGAATGGAGCCGCATTCAGCCCACCCCAGATAGCTGGGATGATGCAGCTTTCCAACGCTACCATGAGATGATCGATGGCTTAATCGAGCGCGGCATCCAACCCATGATCACCCTGCACCACTTCACCTATCCGCTGTGGATGACGGCATTGGGCGGCTGGGAAACTGAGCGAAGCGTATCCCTGTTTGAGAAGTATGTTCGCAAAGTCGTTACATCCTTTGCTGATAAAGTCAGCCTGTGGTGCACTATCAATGAACCCCTGGTTCTGGTCGGGCAAAGCTACCTGCTGGGCCTGTGGCCTCCGGGAAAAAATCGGTTGCGTACGGCTTTGCAGGTTGGTGAGAACCTCACCAAAGCTCACGTTGCCGCCTATCATGCTATTCATGAAATCGATCCGACAGCCCAGGTTGGTCTGGCAAAACATATGGTTTCCTGGAGCCCGCACCGAACTTGGATACCTACCGACCACCTCATCGCCCGGTTGATTAATCGCATTACCAATCTTGTCATCCTTGACGCTGTCACAAAGGGTCGAGTGCGGATTCCAGGCCGACGCCCCTACCGGATCAAGGGTGCAGCTAACACACTGGATTGGCTGGGGATCAACTATTATCAACGCTACCGGGTTGGGATTAAATTTCGTAACTTCCTGCGGACGTTCTTTCCGGCACTTCCTGCGAATATATTCTATCAGGGCACAAAACCCGGATATCAGAAAGGCCCCGGCAGTTGGGGCGAAATTCACCCCGAAGGCTTGTTTGATACACTGTACACTGTCAAACGCTATGGTGTGCCGATCTACATCACCGAGAATGGTATACCAGATAAGGATGATCATCACCGGCTCCGCTTTATCCTGACACATCTTCACCAGGTGTGGAAGGCGATCCGGGCCGAGATCCCTGTGCGCGGATACTACCATTGGAGCCTGGTGGATAATTTTGAATGGGCTGAGGGATATGATCCTGATTTCCGATTTGGCCTGATCGGCGTCGATGTTGAAACACAACAGCGCATGCCACGAACCAGCAGCCGGTTATATGCAGAAATTTGCCAGCAGAACGGCATCACGCATGACATCGTGGCAACTTACGATCCGGAGATAATCTCGTTGATCTTCTCGTAAACAATCACAGCAGCTTGATACGATTGTGGTCAAAATAGTTTAAGCAACCCAAATCCGCCCAGAGCAAACAACAATGCACCTAACAGGGTTGAGGCTGCTGTTGTCCAGGTATAGCGCCACAACGAAACGCTATAGATACCGCTCAGAAAACTGACCGCCTTGGAGCCAGCACTCGTTAACATCCGCCCACCGAGCAGAAACCAGACCGAATCGACCGGCATATCACCCAATCCAAGCGGAAGGTCTTTTCGTTTTTCTTCGAAATCAGCGGCATCACCAATTCGAGTGCCAATATAGTACTCAACCAGGGCGGCCAGCGTTGTGCCAATCCAGGCGATAAGGCCACCCAGCAGCGGCCCAAATACAGCACCATTGATCAAAGTGAGCGGATCAGCCGGAACCGGTGATGCCCCCAGCATGGCATATAGCACCACAATAGCTAGAGGCCCAGCCAACCCCAGGCTTCTGATAAAGGCTTTGACCATCTGCTGGTGACGGGCAACATACACAACCATCATGATTGCAAGGCCAAAACTGATGAGGATGATCAGCCAGGTTCTGAGATTGTTGTTTTCTTTTTTATCAGGTTTCATCTAGGCTTAATACCGGAATACAGCCGCTACCGGCTCACCACCCGGAATCTCATCTGCCTCAGCGCTGTAAACGGTTCCGCCATGCATGAGCGTTTGAACGGCCACTGAATCCAGCAGATCCGCATTGCCCGGTTCAGGATTGTCGTGCACTTCCAATACGTTTTTTTCTGCATCGAACTTACCCCATCGCTGGACATCCGTGGCGACAAAAGCTACTTTGACTCGACCATAGTGCGCCGCCCGAACGATCTCAGAGAGATCCTGTGATGCATTACTACCATCTGCCAGCCGCCGGTATTCAGCAGTTGCCTGCTCACGCTCTTCTCGAAAGTAAGGTTGTACAAGCGACCAGGCTTGTTCATGAAGCTCCTGAGCACTTGTTTCGTCAGGATTGCCTGTTACACCTTCATCGATCAGGTGAGGATAGTTGCTGGCTTCTTTGTAAATCGGCAGCAGGTAATCGACACCAGCCAATACTAATGGCAGAGACTGATCCTCCAGGAGTGCACATATACCCTTGTCAACCTGTTGGAAGAAACGCAGTATGTTATCTTTCTTGAAATCCCCAGCACCAACCCCGTGACCATGGAAAATGCCTGGCGCAGTTGTGTCCACCTTCTCGCCGATATGATGCTGTAACTGACGTTCTGGATCATCATGCGGCAGCGCTTCGGCCAGACTGGTTGGCACTCCCTCCAGGTCGATCTGGTCAACGGTGTGACGAGTACCCGCAAACAGCCTGATATCATTTTGGCTAAGTGCCAGGATATAAAAGCGGCCCTTGTTGTTGAAGAGGGGAAGCATCGGCTTGATGTGGAAGCGTGCCTCAACAACCACCAATTCCTCAAAGCTGAGGGGGAGGCGATAATGGCTGCTCTCTTCTGCCGAGAGGAACAAGGCCAACCCATCACTTTGATGCTGCCAGAAGGTCTGATCATCAAGCAATGCCAAGGCAGGCTTTAGAAGAGTTTCAGCTTCTGATGCTTCCATCAGTTTGTTGTCAAGCAAAT
Organism: Anaerolineae bacterium; assembly: GCA_050288085.1. Taxonomy (GTDB): domain Bacteria; phylum Chloroflexota; class Anaerolineae; order Aggregatilineales; family UBA3940; genus JBNKDD01. The sequence continues at coordinate 359 of JBNKDD010000295.1, read as the reverse complement.
GTTGCTCTGCTGCCTTTAGCAGATTCTTAAGCCTGATCGGGTCCTGTTGTGCCTGGTCACTTTCTCGATGGGCGGGCATATAAATAGAGACATGAGGCCAGGACTGGGTATCCATCAGCCTTCCTAAATCCTCTTTTGTAAACATATTCATACAATAAACACTCCTTCAAACTTCTACCAACGTCTCCTCTGTCTTTTTGCTTCGCGACGCCGGGCGCGCCGGATAGCCCCCGATATTCCGATCGTTGTACTGACCGGGCACCAGGATGAACGCATGGGAATCGAGGCGGTTGACAGCGGTGCCCAGGATTTTTTAACCAAAGGACACACCCCTCGCGCCCATCTGTCACGGGTTATCC
>JBNKDD010000294.1:0-7231 GCA_050288085.1 Anaerolineae bacterium | reverse complement strand
CTGAAAGCATCGAAGACAAGGAAACTAATTAGGCTGTGCACCATCGCAAAGCAGAAGCAAAGCGCATCTTACCCCTGATCGGATTACTCGTCGTCCTGGCGGTTATGGGCGTTACAAAACTCTATCAATCTGATAGTGCGATTACGGCGACAACCACTGCCACAATCCGGCTGCGAAGTGGGCCAGGCGTTGACTATGCTGAGATCGGGCTGATCCTCCGGGGAACCGATCTGCCCGTGCTGGGTCGGGACGCTCAGGGCGATTGGCTGCTGGTCGAAAATGCCGGGGCAACAGGATGGATCGCAGGCTGGTATTGCCAGATTGATGGCGACTTGAAGCAGGTTGAGATTGCCACCCTTTCAGACGATCAGCCAGAACCCGATTATCCCACGCTGGCCGACTTCTGGAATGGGGATGCCGAATGGGTACTCGATGTGCCGGATACCGGGCTGCCAATCGGCGAGTCGGATACGATTTACATGGGCGACGGCGAGTACTGGTCATATCTGCACGCCAGTCAGGCATCCGCCGGGATCGTCGATTCGTGCGGGAATCCGGTCGAATTTCCCGGCTGCGTAACTCGCTGGGTCAGCACCGACGATGGTCAGCATTTTGAACTGGTCGAGCCAACCTGTTTGCTGCCCTGCGATAGCTGCCCATGCGGTGAATATGACCGGACCTGGCAGCAGCAGTATCCGCGAGTCTTCCGCGATCCGGCGGGCGGTTGGACGATGGTCTTTGAAACCGGCGCATCCTCCATCCTGGCCTTCTCAGAAGACGGGATCAACTGGACTCGCCACCGGCTCGTCCCTTATACCGGTGTGTGGCAGACCAGCTATGATCCCTGCCGCCCTTATACAGAGATTGGCGAACATCCCTTTATTACCCGCGATTATGATTGTATGGCAGGCGGGCCGCCGGGCCTGTATATCACTGAAGGGAAGCTGTACGTCCTGGTTGGATTGGGGCAAAATCCGGGGCATATGGGCTGTTATTGGTCGTGGCTGGGAAGCTGGTCTTTCTCCCCGTGTGAAGAAAATCCCCTGATATCGGGCGCGGATACTTACGGCCCGGTAAATATCTCCGGCGCTGAAGCGAATCCCTACTTCGATTTCCGCTACATCACCTCTGCTGATATTGTCTATTCGGATAGTTGGTACTATATGACCTATGAAGGAATCCGGGGACCGAGTTCGCGCGATGCCGGAGGAGATGATCAATTTGGGCTGGCTTTTGCCCGCTCCCAGGCGATAGACAGTCAATGGGAAACCTACCCCGGCAACCCGGTTTTAGGCGATGTTTCAGATAATGTTGGGGTCGGTCATGCCGATTTACTGATCGTTGATGGCGTATCCTACATGTATACTGCCACGCCTGCGTTTACACGGGGCCGGTACAGGCTTCAATTCATCAAGTAGGACTCGTCACAAAATACTACTTATATCCTATGCTCTCAGTCCCAATCTTGCTTGACACACCTATTGATTCGTGTATAGTATGGTCAAGCTATCTACCATGGTATATAGGGGAACCAAACCCCTTCGGACAATTGGAGGATGAATGCCACGCAAGCGTGTCGTCTTGCTCGGTGCTTTGATTGCCATTGCTTCAATTGGTATCACAGCGCTTGTTTTATTTGTGTTGGTCTTTCCGGCAATGCGAGGTCGTCAATCCGAAGCATCAGCGCCCGTTATCAGTGACATAGTTGGTGGGGCACAGGCCAGCGAACGCGTATTCGATCCGGATGAAACCACCCAGGTCCTGGTGGCGCTTCAGCGTCTCCCACGCGGCTTTGAAATTCCCGACAATGCTTTGAATAATGCCGTTGGCGTCCGGGAATGGCCCGCTGCTGCCGTACCGGTTGATGCAATTGTCATCCCAGAAGGGGAAGAAGCTGCCGCTATCGTCCGGGAACAGGTGATCGGTTTGATCACCCGGACGGATATTGAACGCGAACAGCCTCTCCTGCGAACCCTTCTCACCAACGATATGACCGACCTATCGGAAGTAGGGTCTGATACCGCTGCCCAGCTTCCACAGGGATTGGTTGCCGTTGCCCTGCCTATCGATAAGCTCAGCGGGGTGGCTTATGCCGTCCAACCGGGCGATCATGTTGACCTGATTTTCTCATTCCAGGTTGTTGACGTGGACGAAGAGTTCCAATCGGCCCTGCCCAATTGGGTATACGAGGTTGAATATGGGCAGTTCAACGAGGAAGGGGCACGCATCACCGCCGATGTGAATCCTGAATCTGATGCCCTGTTAGGCCGGATTGAAACCATCCCACCGGGCGAATTAGCAAATGTCGTCCCATCCGAACCGCAGCGTCCCCGGCTGGTCACACAGCGCGGTGTGGTCGATGCCCTGGTGATGTATGTCGGGGAGTACCCACCCGGTGGAGAAGCTGTTGGAGTGCGGCCAGAAGAGAGCGGTAGTTACGCCAGAGGAGGAACCCCCACTCCGGGTGAGGAAGTCATCTATCCTCCCTACCCCAGTGAAGCTCCCCCCCCTGATGTAGTTACCCTGGGCGTTTCCCCACAGGATGCAGTGGTTATCACCTGGGCGGTGAACTCACAGGTCGACATTACCCTGGCGATACGCTCAACCAGTGATGTACCCAATACATCAACCTCCAGCGTCACGCTACAATACATATTTGAAACCTATAACGTGATTGTTCCACCACGTTTGAACTACAGTCTGGAACCTTCACTCCGTCTGCCACCAACGCCAACACCAGATCCCAGCAGCAGCAGCGATTAGGCTATGGGATGAGAGAGGGAATTACCTTATGGCCGATATTATGAAAACACTGATTGTTGATGATAACGAGCAAACTCGCGATAACACCGCGCGCCTGCTCGAGTATGAAGACAATGTTGAGCTGGTTGGTTTCGCGGCAAACGGTCAGGAAGCCATTGAAAGCGTCAAGGCATTAAAACCTCATATTGTCCTGATGGACATTAATATGCCGGTGATGGATGGGTTCACAGCTACCGAGCATATCAAACGCCAACACCCTGAGGTTCAGGTTATCGTGGTCTCCGTTCAGGACGACGCCCACTATATGGATGAAGCCTTTGAACGGGGCGCGTTTGACTTTGTTGCCAAACCGATCACCTCGCGGGATTTGATCCGCACCATGATGCGTGCCCACCAACAATACAAGCGCTCGGCAGAAGCGGCGCAAATGCCCGCCGTCCCAACCGACATCCCGACCGGCCCTTACATGCCAGGCATGAGGCCAACCAGTGGTGGTGGCAGAGATGGACATGTATTTGCCGTGTTAGGGATGAAAGGCGGTGTCGGCAAAACGACTATTGCCGTCAACCTTGGTGTTGGATTAGCCCGGAGCCTGAAAGATAAGAAGATAGTAGTGGTAGACACCAACATCTTGTTCGGAGATGTGGGTGTTTTCCTGAACACACGCGGCGAATACAGTGTGGCCGATCTGGCCGATATGGCCGCCGATCCCACTCAACTTGAAATGCAGACGGTTGAAAGTATCCTGCTGGCCCACGAAAGCGGCGTCAAATTATTGGTTGCGCCAACCCAGCACGAGGATTTACCGCCCATTAATTTTGATAAGATAAAGAACATGCTGGAGTTTCTCCGCGATCAATTTGACTTCGTAATCGTGGATACCAGCACCGCACTTGACGAGGTCGCCATTGCCGTCATCCAGACATCTGACAGAATGGTTGTTGTTACAGAACCTACCATGCCATCCCTCAAGGACACCCGGCTGCTGTTCACCCAACTGCAGGGCATCGATACACCGAAGGAGCACATCATCCTGGTTTTGAACAACGTAGATAGTAACAGCCGGATCACCCCCGATCAGATCTCGAATTTCCTGAAACACCAGGTGAACGCACAGATTCCAATCGATCCCTGGGCGACAATAGCTGTTAATCAGAGCACCCCCCTGATTCTACAGGACTCAAAGCGAGCCGCCGCCGTGCGACCATTGATAAATCTGGTAAAATTAGTAAGCAGCAGCGTAGGCCAGGCTGAGGCGGCTGCAGATATGCCACAGCAAGAAGAAGTCAAGAAAACCGGATTCCTGCCGGGCATTTTCGGGTAGTTATTGCAAACAAGTTGGAACAATAGGAGTAAGCCATGTCATTGTTAAAAAGAATCGAAAAAGGTGGCGGGGGAACCGGTGGTTCAGGCGGTGGTCAACAATCAGGTGGCGGCGGAGCCGCATCACCACCACCAGGTCAGCAACCACAAGGTCAACAACAACAACAACAGGCCCCGCGCCGCGATATGCGCACCAGCCGCGCCCGTGATGCGCACAGCCTGCTTAATGTGGGTGGCATTGATATTAAAGAGCGGGTTCAGCGCCGCCTGTTAGAAGATCTGCCGCCCGGTGAGTCGATTGACACCAGCCGTTCGGAAGAACTCCGTCAGCGGATTGACGAATTGTTCAACACCATTCTGGCCGAAGAAAATATTGTCCTGGCCCGCAACGAGCGGCGTCGCCTGTACGACGATATCGTCGCCGAACTGCTCGGCTTTGGCCCCCTCGAACCGCTCCTGGCAGACACCGACATTACCGAAATCATGACGGTCGGACACGAACGAATTTACATTGAGCGAAAAGGAATGATTACCGCAGCCCCGGTGCATTTCGAGAGCGAAGAACACCTGCGCCGCATCGTTGACCGTATCGTTGCGCCATTGGGCCGCCGTATTGACGAAAGCTCCCCTTATGTGGACGCCCGCCTCCCTGATGGCTCGCGTGTGAATGCGGTTATTCCTCCCGTCGCCATTGACGGCACGGCGCTTACCATCCGTAAATTCTCCAAAGTCCCACTGACCGTCCAGAACATTATTGACTTTGGCACGACCACTGTCGAACAAATGGAATTCCTGCGGGCCTGTGTTATCTCTGGGTTTAATATGATCATTTCCGGTGGTACGGGTTCGGGGAAAACAACCCTGTTGAACATCCTATCCAGCTTTATCCCGACAGAAGACCGGATCGTCACGATTGAGAACGCCGCCGAGCTTCAACTCCAACAGGATCACGTCGTCCGGCTGGAGAGCCGCCCACCCAACATCGAAGGTAAGGGTGAAATCACCATCCGTGACCTGGTTATCAACTCGCTGCGTATGCGCCCCGACCGGATTGTCGTCGGTGAGGTGCGTGGTGGTGAGGCCCTCGACCTGATCCAGGCGATGAACACCGGCCACGACGGATCGATGGGTACGGCTCACAGCAACAGCCCGCGTGACACGATTGCCCGTGTCGAAACCATGTGCCTGATGGCGGGTATGGATTTGCCCGTCCGGGCGATCCGTGAGCAAATTGCCTCAGCCGTCCATATGATTGTCCATCAGGACCGGATGCGAGACGGCAGCCGGAAGATCACCCGGATCGTTGAGGTGCAGGGCATGGAAGGCGACACCGTCACCATGACTGACATCTTTGAGTTTGAACAAACCGGGATCGAAGATGGCAAGATCGTTGGGCATATCAAACCCACCGGCCTGCGTCCTAAGTACTACGACCGGATTCTGGATGCCGGAATCCAACTGCCGCCATCGGTCTTCGGAATTGGCCGCCGGTAGGGAGACAAATCCACTGACCGGCCTCGTTCCCATCATGATGGATCGTGTTGAAGGCGTAGACATCCGGCCACCTTCAAGCCCGGTCACTGAAGAATATGAGTTGTACTATTGAGTTTGGGAGGTAGCCATGGGACGTAGACGCAAAAAAGGAGAACTCCAAGAGCTTGAGAGTTTCCTAGAGTCTCCGGATTGGACGCCCGGCCCGGCAGATCAAGCCAACGCAGAGGGCAAAGACAAGGGCAAGAAGAGTAAGCGTAATATCCGTGAAGACCTGTCTAAATTAGACCTGGCTCTTGATAAGCGTGGATTGACCGGTAACATCCGTTCTCAACTGCGCAAGGCCAATCTTAAGTTAACTATAGCTGAATACCTGCTGGTGCATGTTGTCATCGGCGGAGTATTGTCTGGAGGCGGGTTAGTAATCTTCAACGGCAACCCGGTGGCTGCCGGGGTTGGTGTCCTCGTCGGGTTGTTTGGCCCCCGCATTTATGTCACGATGCGGCAGAAGCAGCGCTTGAATTCATTCAATGACCAGCTCCCGGACATCCTGGGGCTGTGGGTGAACTCTCTGCGGGCCGGGTTCAGTGTGCAGCAGGCTATGGAAGCTGTCTCTCGTGAGGCCCCGGAACCATCGAGCGAAGAATTCAAGCGGGTAGTCAACGAAATTGCGATTGGCATCCCGATGGAAGTCGCCCTTCAAAATATGACAGCCCGGATCGAGAGTGAGGACTTAGACCTGGTCTTCACGGCGGTTAACATTCAGCGCGAAGTCGGTGGTAACCTGGCCGAAATTCTGGATACGATCAGCCACACAATCCGCGAGCGTATCCGTATCAAAGGTGAAATCCGCACGCTAACAGCTTCAGGACGGGCAACCGGCACTATCATTGGAATGATGCCGATCCTGCTGGCTATTCTGCTTTCCTTAATCAACCCCGATTACATGGGGCAATTGTGGAAAGGCCCGCCCGTTGGAGCCTACATACCGGGATTACCGATCCCATGCGGTTGGCCGATCATTGCGACAGGTTTGATCATGATGGGAATCGGTATGGCCATCATCCAACGGATCACGGACATTGAGGTTTAAACGTAGTGTTGTGGGTGAAGTAAGTAGGAGTTGACTATGGGATTCGAATTTGCATCCATTTTACCGTTTGTCTTAGGGGCTGTGGTCCTGATCATCGCCATTGGCCTGATCTCAGTTGGCGTCACCCGCGCCAGCGAATCCGATCCACTAGCCGATAAGTTGGAGCAATACGGCTCACAAGCTGAAGTAAAGATGAATCTCGAAGATATCGAGATGTCCGTCCCATTTACACAGCGTGTCCTATTGCCAATAATGCAACAAATCGCCAAGATCACCGAGGGGTTTGCCCCCCAGCAAATGATGGAAAAAACTCAGCATTTGCTCGACATAGCAGGCAACCCCAACGGTCTGACCCCGCCGATTGTGTGGGCCTTGCGATTTATTGCCTTAATCCTTATGGCCGGTGTCATGGCTATGTTGATGTCCAGCCGGGGAGGAATCTACCTGGTCGGTGGCATCGTCGGTGGTGCAGTATTTGGTTACATGCTGCCCCAGATGTATCTGACCGCCAAGGCCAACCGCCGCCAGGATTCGATCCTGAGGGCGCTGCCGGACGCCCTC
>JBNKDD010000293.1:0-7330 GCA_050288085.1 Anaerolineae bacterium | reverse complement strand
TTTGTAGGGTAGGTTTTCTGTCGTCTCCCGCAGCATAGCACATACCCACATCTCGCACCAATGCCTCCCAGATCATCGTTGAGTATGCTACCCATCATACCATGAAAAGGATGCCAACAGCCTTAAGCGGGAGTTTGCGCAAACCGTCAGCCATGAGCTTCGAACACCGCTCAATCTTATCGTCGGTTTTATTGAAATGATGACCGAATCGCCTGAGTACTATGGCAGCCAGCTGTCTCCTGCTTACCAGCGTGACCTAAATATTGTCTATCGCAATGCCCGCCACCTACAGGGTTTGATCAATGATGTACTGGACCTGGCACGTATCGATGCGGCACAGATGAGTATTACACCTGAAAAAATCGATCCGGCAACCCTGGCGGCAGAGGCCGTAGATATCACACGCGGATTAATTGAAGGGCGTGGCTTGAAGCTGTACACAAAGTTCGATCCTGACCTGCCCCAGTTGTGGGTAGACCCGATTCGGATACGGCAGGTGTTGATCAACCTGCTGAGCAACGCAGCACGGTCTACCGAACAGGGAAGCATTACGGTGAATGTCCGGCAGGAAGGCAAATATATAGTCTTTTCGGTAGCCGATACCGGCGTGGGGATCGCACCTGAAAACCTGGAACGTATTTTTGAGGAATTCCTGCAAGTGGATGGAAGCACCCGGAGGCGAAACAGCGGCGTTGGCCTGGGCCTGGCGATCAGCCGGAGGTTTATCGAACTGCACGATGGCAATATCTGGGCAGAGAGCCAGGTCGCAAGCGGCAGCACTTTTTATTTCAGATTACCTATCAAACCAGCCAACCCGATAAAGCTGTCCGGCAAATACTTACCGGCACAAACCATATCGACTGAGATTCCGGTACTGGCAGTTGCGACCAAAAGCATTGCGGCAGCAACACTGCTGACCCGTTATTTGCATGATTTCCGCACCGTGATTGTTCCGGATATTGAAGAAGCACAAGAGGCAGTTCGGGCCACAATACCTCAAGCGGTATTGATCGATCAAGTCGATGAGGCACCGGGGATTACCAGATTGGGGGAACTGGCTCAAGAGTGGGAACTACCGGGCGTACCGTTTATTTCCTGTCCCCTGCCAGGCGAGAAACAAATTGGACAGGACCTCAAAGCAGAGGGTTATCTGGTTAAGCCGGTATCACGCAGCACTTTGTGGAATACCCTACGCCAATTCGGAATGGATATCGATACCGTGTTGGTCATTGATGATGACCTGGATTTCGTTCAACTGATGAGCCGTATGTTGGAGGATAATCCGGTCAGACAATATCGTGTTATCAGTGCATACAGCGGACGGGAAGGGCTCGATATGGTGCGCCTGCACCAACCAGACATTGTATTTTTAGATCTTCAATTACAGGACATGAACGGCTTCCGATTTGTAGAAAAGATGCGGTCTTTACCAGAACAACAGTCTATCCCCATCGTGATTATCTCCGCACAGGACAGTACAGATAACCAGGAAATACTACATGGAGGGATGATCGTCACCAAGCAAGAAGGATTAACGCCAGGGGAAATTGTGCGTTGGGTGCAGGCTATAACTGATATAGCAGTCGCGTCTTCTTCGCCGCTACTAGCAAAACGCTCCGCCGATTGACTTAGATACCCTCAAGTGCCAACAGCAAGGATTGTTCAGTGATCGGCTTCTCTAAGTAGGCGGTGGCCCCCAATGATAAGGCCAGCTCCTTTTGCTTGAGAACACTGCACACAATAACCGGGATGTTATTCGTACTAGAATTGGCAAGCAGGGTCTGCAATATCCCCCAACCGTCATGTTCTGGCATCATCAAATCGAGTGTAACCGCATAGGGTTGGAACTCGTGAACTTTTTCAATTGCCTCCGGGGCTGATTGTGCAGTGATGACATGGTACCCGTGAGGGCTTAGATAAGCATGGAAGAGTTGAAGCATATCCTCATTGTCGTCGATGACCAAAACAGTGCGGCGGGCAACCGGCAGTTGCAATTCAAATCCGACGATGAGCGGCCCATCATAGACCGGCATAACATGGCAATTGCTTAAAACTGCCATCTCCTGGATTTCTTCAAGGTGTTCCTGCGCCTGCCCCTGGTCTATTTCCTGGACAGCCTCTGAGGGTTCCACCAGCAAAGACATCACTACCATTGCCCGCTTCTCGCGGGTTAAAGTCAAGCGGATGCTGGCTTGCTGTACACGTCCAATCAGGTAACCCAGTATTCCCAGGAGAGTCTGGCGCAGCATATCCTGTGAGACGGAAACGGTAGGAAGTGGAGCAGGCAGCGAGTATTGAAAGTCAATCTCACGCTGGCTCAGAACGTCTTGCAGAAGGGAGTGTACGCCTTCAATGACTTTACCTATGTGGGTATAAGTATCCGACTGGTGAGTTTCCCCCCCTCCAACCGGAGTAACTCCAACCGGCTGGCAGCCAGGTGATCCTGAATTATCTCCGAATTTTCGTCGCGGGGGGATCCCTGGGCAATGTATCTGTTCCACAGGACATCAGACACATCTTCCATAATGGTTTTGCGAATCCGGTAGTATTGGCGAAGGCTGACGCCAAACTGGTCTGCCACGGCTTGATGGTTAAGTCCCTTTATGTAACGCAGCACCATGTATCGATGACGACGCCATTCAGGTGACAGGTAAGGAGCCTGTGACCCTGGATCCAGCTCGTCTATGAAATTTCGGAGTAAATCGTGAAGCTCCCTGGCCCGCTTTTTCACAGGCAGGGTGTCCGGTAGATATAACAATTCAATCAGGGGGTGCGTGCGCAGGTATACCAGATCGTATAGGTGATCATAAGCATCCGCTACATGCTCGGCAAATCCCTCTTTGGTTATCATAGGTGCTCCAACCTGCTGGTTCTTTTATTGAGTTGAGTTGAACGACAGGTGGATGATGGACATTAAGATGATTTGATTCAGGTATAAAGATGTCATCTGAATGTCACCAACATGGCATTTACGCCGATCAAATTATTACTTATGATGATAGAGTAAGAAAAGCAATTCCAAATGAACTCTGTTATGGATTATACCATAAAGACTTTGGAGAGAGTTTGAGCCTGCTCCAATCTCTTTATGATAGGGATGAAGGCATTCCTGCCAGAAGAAATCCTTCTCGAACTGCAATTGTCCTGTTTATGCCAACTCCCCACAACCTGGAAACTATCCTGATTGGACTATCAACAATCTGGCAGCGAAGGAGATGAATCTGCTCCGGTTAAACCGCATCTATGGCCTCTCATTCACCCTGACGCCGCAGGGATGAGAGTCGAGCGGTAATTGCCGAATTATTTTCTGAAACTTCTACTCTGTCATCGCATTCCGGTACTGGTGAAAAGGGGGAGTTTGTTGGTGAGAAAACAAGCAATTCTATGGCTGGCAACCTTAATGTTGGTTGCTTGCACCGCACCAGAGACTATCATCGAGACGGTCGAAATCGAGGTATCCGCAGCAACCGAACAGTCCACCCAGGAGGCTGATGAGCTGGTCATTTATCATTGGTGGACAGCAGGGGGCGAACGGGAAGCCATGGACACAATCTTCGAGTGGTATCACGAGAAGCGGCCAGGCACACAGATCGTCGATAACCCTGTTGCCGGTGGTGGCGGGATTACGCTCAAAACGATCCTGCTTGGGTTGCTGGCTGCCGATATTCCCCCGGACACCTTCCAATCACTGAGCGGGGCTGAACTAAAAATGTACGTAGATGGAGGATATGTTAAGCCCGTAGATGACATCTGGACGGCTAATGACCTGGACAACAAATACCCGCCTGCCATCCGGAAGATGGTCACCTTTGATGGGCACCAATATGGCATCCCAATGAATGCTCACCGGGCTAACTGGCTCTTTTACAATGTGCCGCTCTTTGAAGAACTGGGGCTGGAACCACCAGCGGACATTGACGAGATGACCGAAGTTGCCAGCATCATCCAGGCGAAAAGACCAGATGTAGCGCCAATCGGGATCGGAACCCGCGATAAGTGGACAACCGTTTTCCTGTTTGATGTGGTTCTGCTCTCTGTGGGCGGGCCGGATATTTATGAACAATTCTATACCGGCCAGCTTGATCCTAAAAGCGATCCGATTATCCGAGAGGCACTGGAAAAGTATGCGGCTTTGATCCCTTATCTATACGAGTATCACGGGGCTAAAGTCTGGAGTGACGTGGTCGGCCCGATGGCTGAAGGTGAGATCGGCATGATCGTCATCGGCGATTTTGCCGGTGGTCAACTGGCGACGGCGGGTTATGAAGAAGGAGTTGATTGGGAGGCAGTTGGCTTTCCGAAGAAGCCTGAAGAAGTATACCTGATGATTGTGGATACTTTTGTCTGGCCTGAGGGAGCAGAGCACCCTGACGCTGCGGTCGAATGGTTGAACAATCTGGCGGACCCTGCCGCACAGGCGGAGTTTAATGTCATCAAAGGCTCGATTGCTATCCATGCTGATGTGCCGGACAGTACCTACCCTGATGTGCTGCACCAGGAAGCGGCCCTGGCGTTTAAGACTCTGCGCATCGTCCCCGACTCCATACATGGGGTGCTGGCCCCACCGGGCTTTTTAAGCGATTGGCAGGATATTCTCAGCCGGTTTCTATACAGTCCTGACATTGAGCGAGCTTTAACCGAAATCGACAATGCCATGACAATGTATAACGTCACCGAGGCCAGTGAGTGGTATTGGGCCGAGTGAGATACTCACCCCGGCTTACAGCATCAAGCGGTGGGAGTGGCATCAACGCCTCGCCGACCAAACAGAATGGTTGAAATGAAACATACAAAAACCCACATATACCTGTTTCTGTCGCCGCTGATCCTTATTGTGGTGTTTATGTATGCCATGATGGTATGGACTATCTACGCATCCATGAACGATTGGGTCGGCATGTCGCCATCGTGGAATTTTAACGGGTTGGAGAACTACCGCACATTGTTCCAGATGGAGCGCTTTGGAAACAGCTTTAAGAATAACATTATCTGGCTGCTTTACTTTATTCCGTTTACGACGGCCCTGGGTCTGGTTCTAGCCTATGCACTATCGTTCATAGGGTGGGCTGAAAAGATATTCCGCCCGGTATTTCTTTACCCTATGGCGCTCTCATTTGTGGTTACCGGCACTTTATGGGCATGGATGTATGAGCCCGGTGCCGGGGTGGTCAATACGATCTTGCGAGGCGTGGGCCTGGAAGTATTAGCCCAACCCTGGATCGCCTCCCCTGATCAGGCTCTGTATTGTGTTATCAGCGCGGCTGTCTGGCAATATACCGGCTTTTCGATGACTCTCTACCTGGCGGCTATCCGCGATATCCCTACTGAAATTTTTGAAGCGGCACGGGTGGACGGGGCATCTAATGTACAAATGTTTTTCCAGATCGTCATTCCCAACGTTACTCACACCACGATGATTGTGGTCGCGATGCTGATTCTGTTTAGCTTGAAGGTATTTGATCTCGTCTGGGTGATGACTTTCGGAGGGCCGGGCACATCGACGGAGGTTCTCCCCTTCTTTATGTTTGTTGCTACTTTCCGCCAGCAGTTGGTGGGATTGGGAGCCGCCATCAGCGTGATTATTCTGTTCCTGTCCGTGATCGTCGTTATACCTTACGCGGCATCGGCCATGAGGAAGTGGCAGTCATGAACAAGACGCACTCAAAGGTTCTCCAGTTTCTTGCCCTGGCCCTGCTGGCGGTGATCTGGCTGTTTCCCATGTATACCATCCTCGCCACTTCTTTCAAGACTCCCCGTGAGGTTGCGCTGCACCGGTACATGGTGCCGCCTGAAAGCCAGCAAATCAGCAATTATGTAACTGCCTTCCAGATTCTCAAGCCCGGCTTGATCAACAGCACCATCATATCGGTGTCCTCAACCGTCCTTTCTGTTTTACTGGGTTCCTGGGCCGGTTATTTTCTGTCCAGGCTCAGGTTCCGCCACAGCAATACGGTATTTTTCCTGACCAGTATTGCCACGTTTCTGCCTTATCAAATCATCTTGATTCCCTTCACGCAGTTTATGGCCGCGACCAATTTGATCAATACGCGGTTGGGTTTGGTGATTGCTTACACCATTCTCAACACGCCGATGGCAGCCCTGATCACGGCCACCTTTTTCCAGGCCATTCCGGAGGAACTGCAAGATGCGGCAGCGGTAGATGGCTGCGGACCGATTGGCTTCTATTGGCGAATTTTATTCCCTGTGGCGTGGTTGGGAATCGTCTCGACGACTATTCTGCTGCTTACAATGATCTGGAACGAGTTCCTGATCGCGACGACATTTACCCAGGGGCCAAACGCCCAGATGGCGACTCCTGTACTCGCCAGTCTCAGGGGTAACTATGCAGAGCTATGGAACATTCAGATGGCCGGGTCAGTGCTTACTTCAATACCACCTTTAGTCATTTTTATCCTCTTAGGCCGCTACTATGTCGCGGGTCTGAGAATAAGTGCGATGAAGGGGTAGAGAGAAGCAGAACTCTCACAAGTTTTTTGCCGCAGGCCGGTGACATCGCGCGTTTCCCACCGCAGTGGGTTAAGGAGGTGAAATCGAGTAATTAACCTAAACATCAACGAAGTTTTCTATTTTAGCATTTCCTATTTTGCAGGAGGAAAGATATGAGTTTCAGACGTGTTTCAATTTTCGCAATCGCCTTGCTTCTTCTGATGAGTATGATCCTTGTCGGCTGTGCACCAGCAAGTGCACCTGAGGGTGGCGAGGCAGCAGCAGCCGAAGAACCCGCCGAGGAAGCGGCGGCTGAGGAACCTGCCGAAGAAGCAGCAGCCGAGGAGCCCGCCGAAGAAGCGGCGGCTGAAGAACCTGCCGAAGAGGCAGCAGTCGAGGAACCCGCAGCAGAAAGTGATATCAAGATCGGATTCCTGGCCGGTGTGCAGGACCCCTTCTACTTCACTATGCAACGCGGTGCTCAACAGGCCGCCGCCGACTTTGGCGTCGAACTGGTCGTACAGGTCCCGGAGAACTGGAACGCGACCGTGCAGACGCCGATGCTGGATGCAATGGTCGCCCGTGGTGACCTGGACTTCCTGTTCCTGGCCCCAGTCGATAAAGAGGCGATGGTCGCCCCGTTGCAATCAGCTAACGACGCCGGGCTGCCGCTGCTGACGGTCGATACCTTCATCGGGGACGGCGACTATGCCAACGGCCCGGTGCAGTTCCCGCTGTCCTACATCGGCTCCGACAACGTCGAGGGCGGGCGGATTGCCTGTGAAGCGCTGGCCGAGGCGATGGGCGGCGAAGGTAAGGTCTACATCCAGAACGTGACGCCGGGCATCAGCACTACCGATCAACGTGAGGAAGGCTGCAAGCT